>DAIDHE010000172.1 GCA_027459775.1 Planctomycetales bacterium
AACGCGCCCAGCACGACACCTCCCTGGTCGCATTCCGGGAATCAGACGCATACAAGAAGCTCATCACCCAGCTCGACACGGAATTCCTCGCCAAGGCCCGCGAAAACACCGCCAAGACCCTCGCCAAGCCGCTCAAATTGCCCTTCGACTTCAAGCTGCCCAACCTCGAGAAAAAAATGGTCTCGCTCGCCGATTTCAAGGGTAAGGTCGTGATCGTCGACTACTGGGGAACCTGGTGCGGGCCCTGCGTCCAGACGGTCCCGCATCTGATCGAGCTCTACAACCGCAAGCACGACAAGGGACTCGAAATCGTCGGCCTGACCTACGAGAAAGGGGCGACCAGCGAGGACGAGGCTCGCGACATCGTGAGCGCGTTCGTCAAGAAAGGCGCGGTCCCCTATCCTTGTTTGCTCGGCGATGAAAAGACCATCACCCAGGTGCCCGGCTTCAAGGGCTTTCCCACCTCCCTGGTCATCGACCGGGCGGGCCAGGTCCGATTGCTCATCACCGAAAATGATGAACATTCCTTTGACCGCGTCGTCGAAGCCGCCATCGTGCTCCTTGAGGAACCCGCCCCGTCGGCCCCGGCGGCCAAGCCCCACTGATCGGGCCCTGGTCTTGCCCTCAGTCGGTCGACCAGCGTTTGGGGATCGCGCGCTCGAACGTGCCGGTGGGTGGGCTGAAGCGGATGCCGGTCTTCCAGAGCATCTCGGGCTGATGCTTGGCGAGCAGGTATTTCATGACCACCTCGTCGGAGGGGGGCATGCCGGGATCCTGGAACACGACGCACAACCGCGCCAGCGGCTGGCGCGTGGCGGCGTCCCAGACCTCGACAAGGCCGTGCGGCCTGCGCGGAATGCGGTAATACTTGTCGCCGCTCTTGATCGTGAGCACGTCGAACTGGCAGAACTCGTGGAATTCGCGGGGCTCGACCACGCTCCGCACCAACTCCGCCGCCACCAGCTCGGGCACGCCCTGTTCATAGGTCGCGGAGTCGATCGTCATCGGCTCGACCTCCTCGGTCGGCCGGGGCGCGCTCTTGCCCTCGATCACGCGGAAGATTTCATGCGTCACCAGCCGCGCATAGCCAGCCCGAAGCGCTGGGCTTGAAATCACAAGCTGGGGAAACGACGCAGCCGAGCGAACCACCTCGTGCGCGAACTCCTCGGCGGCGCGCTGGAGCTTTTCCATCCAGTACCGCGGCATGCCCGCGCGGTCGCTCTCGGTGTACCGGAACGGGACCGGGCCGACGTTGGGCACGCGAATCTCGGTCTCGGTCGGGCCGCGAGCCCTGGCCCGCAGCACCGAATCGTACGAGCCCTCGCCGTTCACGAACCGCTCGGCGGCATCGGCGTGAGGGGCGCTTTTCACGCGGAGCAGGCGATAGCTGGGCCGGGCCAGGAACGCGACCTCGCGTGAGCGGGGATCGGCGGCGGAGCGGCGATCCTCGACTTCGATCTCCCAGCGCAGGTATCCGGTTCTGATCATGACCCGTTCCGGTCGTCGGGCCCAAGCGGCGTCCGGGGCCGGCCGCCGATCAAGCCGCGTCCGATCCCCCCTGGATGGCTGGCACGATCAAGATTTCGGGCGCGCCGCGCTCGAACTGGCGGATCGGTGTCGATTTCCCAGGCCCGTCGAGCCGAAAGGCCAGGCGGCCCTCGGTGAAATGTTCGGCGAACGCCTTCTCGGCCGTGGCGATCGTCTCGGGCTGATCCTTGTCCCACTCGGCGAGCGTCAAGTCGCCGTGTCCCGTCTTGAGTAATCGCAGCTTGGCCATGATCGTCGTCCCTTCCAACCGCCGAGCAAAACACCGCGCCGCACGAAGATCATTCCAACCGCGCCCCGCCGTTTGAGACAAGCCCAAAGACCGGCGAAAATCCAGCCAGGCTTGACGGCAGGGGTCAGTCGTCCTCGCGGTACGACCAGCCGCCCCAGAGATCCAACCTCACATCGGATCCATAAGGGGGTCCGGCGAATTTCGTCGGGTCGCCGGACCGGACCCGGACAAAGCCCACGGGATCGGCCGGCGCGGCCCCGATTGTCAGGCCCACATTTCCCGCGGCGTCGACGTTCGATCGCACGACTCGAAAGACGCGGGCACGTTGAGGCAGCTTGACCGCCCGTCCCGCGGCGACCCGGTCGGCCAGGCGCTCGAGGCTCGGCTGGGACACGAAAAAGGCAAGATACAGCGGCCAGAGCGTTCCCATCGTCAACGCGGGGGCCATCGCCGCACCGATAACACATGTTTTTATCAGAATGGGCGAGCGCCGGCGGATCGCGCCCGCGCGGGTCGAGAGAATCGTCCACGTCGATCCGAATCCAATCATCAGAGGCAAGCAGACGAGCAACCATCCCCACGCCAGCATGGCGAGAAGTAGGAAATGGGGGATGATGCAGCACGCGGCGTACAGGGTATTAACCACGATCGCCAGGCCCCAGAAGCTGATCGCCGCGAGCCGCCTGCGCTCACGCGCCAGCAGCCACCGCGAGAAGGCCATGCCGATAAGGGTGGGAATCAAGAGCACGGCCGCGACCAAGACGAGCACCAGCGCCCACACGGGAAGCAGAGCCAGCGGCAGGGCCACGACCGCGACCACGATCATGAACCCCTGGATCGTGAACTGTTTGCGTTTGGTCATCGCCAAGTAGTCCACGAGGCCGTGAGGATCGAAGCCAAGGTCGTCGTCTTGGAAACCGCGGCGAAGGGCATGCGAAAAACCAGCCGGCCGCGACGGCGACGATCAGTCAGGTTCGCGATACCACCAGCCTCCTCCGAGGTCCAGCTCGATACAAAAGAATCGGAAGGTCCGAGAGTAGCTGGGGTCAAACAGCGGAAAAGCGGGCGCGACGCGAACAAATGCGATGGGCATCGTGGAATCTGAATTGATCCACAGATGGACGCTGCCCTCTTCCGGTCCGTCGGACGCACGGTCGACGCGATAGAGGCCGGCCCATCGCGGAAGGTCGACGACCACTGTCGCCCCCGCCCCACCAGGCGGCGCGGCTTTTGAACTCGAGGCCCGGGTGCGCGCGGTCACGATGGCGTTCTGGTGCACCTGGTCGGCCAGTCGTTCCAGGTAGGGCTTGGAGACGAAGAAGGCCGCGCGAAGCGGCCAGAGCGTGCTCAGCGTGATGGACGGGAGGATCGCCAACGCGAAAACGCAGGGCCCGAGCAGGATCCAGGATCGCCCGCGCGGAGTGCCCTGGCGAGTCGCCAACAGTGCCCACGCGTCGGCGAGCGTGACGACAAGCGGCAGCGCGGCCAGCGACCATCCGAGCCAGAGGTGGAACGTGAGCTCAATCGTGGGCATCGCGCAACATCCCGCATACCCGATATTAATCGGGATCGCCGCGGACCAGAACAGGATCGTCGCGAGCCGCCGCCGATCACGGAGAACCAACCATCGCGAAAGAAGCGCCACCAGGCATGTGGGAGCGAAGACGATCGCCCAGGGTATCAGATCATTTACGGGAACGAACGCCAGCAGCACGCCCAGGACCGCGATGGCGACCACGAAGCTCCAGATCGTGAACCGAATCCACTCGTGAAAGACCATGAACCGCGACAGCAGAACGGCCATGCCGGCGGGAATCAAGGCGAGCGTCCGCAGGATCGGATCCTCCACGGGAACAAGCGCCAGCGGCAGGGCCACGATCGCGATCGCGATCATGAGGCTCCGGATCGTGAAGCGGATGCGCTTGCTTCGCATGGCGCGGGATTCCGTGGGGTCGTGAGGATTGAAGAGTCATTATAGCCGCGACGGCTTGTTAGACTATGGGATCGCCGTCGGTTACTCGGGGCTTGGACCCTACCTCGACCGACGCGGGAAACCATTGGAGCAGCACGTGATGAAAAACCCAACGAAGCGGCGAATCGCCGTGGGATTCGGCCTGGCCGCGATGATTTCCGTCCTGGCCGTCGGCTGCGGCGATTCCGCCAAGATCGAGGACGCCGTGGTCGTTCCCGACTCGACGGCGCCCCCGCCCAAACCGGCCCCGCCGCCCGCCGCGCCCGTCAAAGCCGAGGGCTGGGGCGCGATCAAGGGGCAGGTCGTCCTCGACGGCTCGGCCCCCACCCCCAAGATCCTCCAGGAACGAGGCAAGGCCGAGAAAGACCCCAACGTCTGCGCGGTCGACGGCCCCATCGTCTCGGAACGGCTCGTCGTCGATTCCACGGCCAAGGGCGTCAAGAACGTGCTCGTCTACCTGGCCCATCCCACCAGGGTCCATGACGACGCCGCGAAAGCGGCCTCGACCGCGAGCGTCGTCTTCGACCAGAGGAAATGCGTCTTCGAGCCCCACGTCCTGGGTCTGATGGCAGGCGCATCGATCGAGATCCGCTCGGCCGACGCCGCCAACCACAACGTCGACGCCAAGCTCAAATCGGCGACGTTCAACCAGATCATCGCTCAGGGCCAATCCTTCAAATTCACCCCCAGCGCCGCCGAACGGCTGCCCACTCCGGTGGTCTGCGACATTCACCCCTGGATGTCGGCCTGGTGGCTGATTCTCGACCACCCCTACTTCGCCGTCACCGACGCCCAGGGCTCGTTCGAAATCAAAAACGCCCCCGCCGGAACCCAGAAACTCGTGGTCTGGCAAGAAGCCGTCGGTTTCATCACCGCCCCCTCGGGCGACGACGTCCTGATCAAGGCCGGGGACGCGGTGGTCAAGAACCTCACGATCAACCCCGCCAAGATCCGCCAGGAGGGCTGATCGATGAACTCACATGGTTGTTTGTTTCTCGATTTCTCGCGGGGAAAAATGCCATGCTTGATCGTCGCCGGGGAACATTGATCGGTCTGGCCGTGGGCGACGCGCTGGGGGCGGCCGTCGAGTTTCAATCGCCTGGGAGCTTCACTCCGGTGACCGGCTACCGCGGCGGCGGGCCGCACGGCCTCGACGCCGGCGCATGGACCGACGACACCAGCATGGCCCTGGCGCTGGCCGACAGCATCACCGCCGTCGGCTGGAACCTCGATGATCAGGCCGACCGCTACGTCACATGGTGGAAAACCGGGAAATACTCCGTGACCGGGCGCTGCTTCGACATTGGGATCACCACCCGAGTCGCGCTGGCCAAGCACGCCGCCAATCGCGATGCGCTCGTCTCGGGCAACCGCTCGGAACATGCCAGCGGCAACGGGTCGATCATGCGGCTCGCCCCCGTGCCGATCCGGTTCGCGCATCTCTATCCCAGCCAACTCGACGAACTTTCGCGGCTGGCCGAGGAATCCAGCCTGCCAACCCACGCCAGCGAACAATGTCTGTCGGCCTGTCGCTATCTGACGCTGGTCCTGACGGCGCTGATCCATGGCGAGGACCGCGAACACGTGCTTTCGCCCGCCTGGAAGCCGCTCAGGCAATTGAACATGATAAAGTCATTGCATCCGTTGATTAAAGAGATCGCCGCCGGCTCGTTCCAGCAAAAACATCCGCCCGCGATCCGGGGATCGGGGTGGGTGGTCGAGAGCCTGGAAGCCGCGCTATGGGCCTTTCACAATGCGAGCTCGTTCGAGGAAGCGGTCTTGAAGGCGGTCAACCTCGGGAACGACGCCGACACCACGGGGGCCGTCTGCGGGCAGTTGGCCGGGGCTTACTGGGGCGAGTCGGGCATCCCCGAACCGCTGCGAACGGGGCTCAAGCGCGTCGACCTGCTGGAAAACGCCCTGACGGGGCTGTGAGCGACGAGAATTCGTCGGCCGGGAGTTCGCTCGTCCCAGCTGTCGGTCAGGTCGTCCCGCGTTATGAGTTATAGCCATCAGTCCCCCTGGCGGTTTATAGTCACTCTGTGCTCCGCGCGAGCTTTTCTGGTCGTCCGCGCAGCGGCGGCGACACATTCTCGACAGGAGATCAGGTACCGTGAAAGGTTTGAACATCACGATTGGCGGCCTCGCACTGGGGCTGCTCATGAGCGTGGGATCGGCCGCCAGTGGAGCGGGGTTCGCGGGGACGCTGGCCGCCTCGGCGGTCGGGCAGGGGGCCTACGGGAGCTTGAAGGGCCGGCTGGTCTGGGGCGGCGATACCATTCCCCCCATCGCCACGCTCATCGAGAAAGGCAAGGCCGACAAGGATCCCGAAGTCTGCGCCCGCGACACGCCAATCAAGTCGCGCCAGCTCGTCGTCGATCCCAACACCAAGGGCGTGGCCTACGGATTCGCCTACATCCTCCGCCCCAAGGGCTCGAATCCCGCGGCCGTCGAAGCACTCGTCAAAAAGACCCCCAAGGTCGAGATCGACCAGAAGAATTGCGAGTTCCTCCCCTACGTCGTCGCCCTCCATCGCGAGCAGACCCTCGTCTTCAAGTCCAGCGACGCCGCCAGCCACAACGTCCGCTTCACAGGGTTCAACAACGCCGGCATCAATACCACGCTCGCCCCCGGCGGCAAGTACGAGATGAAAAACCTCGCCGCCGAACGCCTACCCATACCACTCATCTGTGACATCCACCCATGGATGCGAGGATGGATCATGGTGTTCGATCATCCGTTTTTCGCGACGACGGGTCCGGACGGGTCGTTCGAGATCACGGGCATTCCGGCGGGCACTCAGAACCTTGTCGTGTGGCAAGAGATGGTCGGCTATACGACTCCAGGCGCCGGTCGCGGCATGGCGGTGACGATCAAGGCGGGTGAGACGACCGACGTGGGCGAGATCAAGCTCGACCCGGCCAAGGTCAAAAAATAACCGCTGGGGTGGCCGCGGCCACCCCAGGCCCGTCCCACGGCCCGAGCGTCGAGCTTGGGCCGTCGGCGTGCGGCTCGGGATGAGGATGCCCTGTCGCGAATCCGCACCCCCCAATCGCCCCCGGGGCGGGATCGGTGCTTATTTTCCAGGCACACGTTTGAACTCGAACCCTTGCTGTTATTCTATTTGGGGAATCTTGAGAGCCCGTCGAAGAGTTAGGCACCTGATTTGCAGTTGCACGGGCTTGATGGATTTGTGTCCAATGAATTAAGAGTACGTGTGACGTGGGGACGGCCGGCTTTGAAGTTCCTCCAGCCACATTTGAGATGTCGGCCCGATCGGGATGGAGATCCAGGGGTTGGGGCGAGCCAGGGGTGTGGCCGGGGCGCGGCCGAGAGGGCGTTTCGAGTCGGTTTCGAGAGTGATCGGGGCGGGAGGTCGCGATCATGATAAGCTCAAGGGCGCGATCGATCGATCGCCGCGGGGCCTGGGGGCCAGGCGGGCGGGCTTGGCTGTCGCCGGCGTTCCTGGGGTTGCTGGTTGTGATCGGTCTCGCGACGACGGCGGCCGGCCAGGGGGATGCGCGTGGTCCGTCGCGTTTTTATCCCGATTCCAGCGATACGGCCGAATCGCTCCTGCGCAACGCGGCCGGGCAGGTCGCGAATCGCCAGTGGGCCGAGGCGATCGAGATTTATCAGCGGGTGATCGAGCGGTTCGGCGACAAGCTGGCAAAGATTCCGCGGGCGGAATCAGGGGGCGACGCGGCGGGTGAGTTCGTGCTGTACGTCGACAACCGCACGTTCTGCCATCGGGCGATCGGGGGGCTGCCGGCCGAGGCTCGGGCGCTTTACCGGGCTCGGACGGACGGCGAGGCCGAGCTCTGGTTTCGCAAGGGGCAGGCCGGCGACGCGGCCGCGCTCGAGCGGGTGGTCGACCAGACGTTTTGCAGCTCCTGGGGAGACGACGCGCTCGAGTTACTGGGCGACCTGGCGTTTCAGGACGGTCGGGTGGTCGAGGCGCTGGCACTCTATGGCCGGCTCGTGCCCGACGGACCGGCCGACCCGCTGGTTCTGGTTTATCCCGACCCCTCGGTCGACCTGGCGCGGATCGCCGCCAAGAAGCTGCTCTGCCGCGCGGTCGCCGGCGACGCGATCCCCACCGCGGCCGACCTCGAGTCCTACGCCAAGCGCTATCCCGACGCCGCCGGCGCGGTCGCGGGCCGCAAGGGGCTCTATCGCGAAATCCTGAAGCGTGCGCTCGAGGCTGATCACCTGTCGTCATCGGCCGACCTGGATGGCCGCTGGCCGACCTTCGCGGGCTCGCTCAGGCGCACCAAGATCGCGCCCGGGCCGGTCGACGTAGGGTCGATCCAGTGGCGGATCGAGCTCGAGAAGGTCGCCGTGAGCCGCGGCGGCCCATCGCCGTTCGCGGGCCGCGGGTTCGGCAATCCGGGAACCCCGCTGTCGCCCGAGCGGCTGCTGGCCTTCCACCCCATCGTGCTCGGCGACCAGGTTCTGGTCGCT
>DAIDHE010000175.1 GCA_027459775.1 Planctomycetales bacterium
TCAGGCTCCACTGTTCGTCGCTGAGGTCGGAGGGATAGGGCTTTCGCATGGGTGCTCGTCCTTGAGTCGGGTCAATGGCGGGACGTCCTTGAACGCCAACAGTTTACACGATTCGCTTTTTACCGGATAGCCTCTAAGATCGAGACTCGACCACACCGACAACCGAACGCCCCGGTCCGGGTGGCCATTGTCAGCTTGCTCTTCAACTGGCCCTCGACGGGGGGCGGCAACATGCATACGGCCGGCCTGGCCGAGTTCCTGGGCCGCGCCGGCTATAAGGTTCAGCATCTCTTCGCCCGGTACCCAGAATGGGGCCTTGGACGGGTGACGGACGCGCTCCCGAGCCGCGCCGTGCCGATCGAGTTCGACGCCTCCGCATGGAACGCGGGCGAGATTCAGGCGCGATACCGCCGCGCCGTCGATCGGTTCAGCCCCGATTACGTCGTCATCACCGACGCCTGGAACATGAAGCCGATCCTGGCCGAGGCGCTGCGCGGGTATCCCCGCATCTTGCTCTACCAGGCTCAGGAGAATCTGTGCCCGCTGAACAACCTGCGGCTGCTTGCGCGGGGGCCCGAACAGGTCGAGCAGTGCCCCCGCAATCAGCTCGCGACGCCCCATGTTTGCCACCGCTGTTTGGCCGAGCGCGGGGGCCAATCCGGGGCGCTCCATCAGGCTGAGCGCGCGCTGGCGGGGGTGGGGACGCTGGAGTACGGCCGAGCCTTGCGGCGGTCGCTTGAGGAGGCCAAGGCCGTGCTGGCCCTGAACCCGTCGATCGCGGCGATGCTCGAGCCGTTTTCGAGCGAGGTGCGGGTCGTTCCCTGGGGGCTCGATCGCGAGCGATTTCCCTGGCCGCCGCCCGAGCCGGCGCGTTCGGGGGAGACGGCGGGCGGGCCGCCGGCGATGCTGTTCATGGCGGCGGTCGCCGGCGAGTTCATCAAGGGGTTCCATGTCGCCCACGAGGCCTGCCGGATTCTACACGAAACGCGCGCTGACTTTGAGCTCGTCGTGACGTTTGATCCGCCGGGTCCAGGGCGAATCGATGGGTTCACGAGGTCGGTCGGCTGGTGCGCGCAGGCTGAGCTGCCACGTCATTACCAGGCGGCGACGATGTGCCTGGTTCCGACCGTCGCTCAGGACGGTCTGAGCATTACCTCGGTCGAGGCGATGGCGGCGGGCGTCCCGGTCGTGGCCAGCCGGATCGGCGGGCTGCCGTACACGGTCGTTGACGGGGACACGGGGCTCTTGTTCGAGCCAGGCGACCCGGTCGACCTGGCGCGGGCGATTGCACGACTTCTCGACGACCCGGGCTTGCGGAATCGGCTGGGACTGGCCGGGCGCGAGCGCTTCGAGGCCGAATTCACCTGGGAGACGGTGATCGAGCGCCATTGGCGTCCGCTGCTCTCGGCACGAACGGCGGCTGTGGGTCAGAGCCGTCGTGGGGAGGTCTCGCCGTGACGATCCGTCGCATCGCCTTGGTTTACGACGACCGAGCTCGTCCCGAGACGACTGGAGTGTATTGCCGCCGGGCACTGGAGTCGCTGGTCGAGGCCGTGCATTTCCAGCCCGACGAGCTGGCGGGCGAGTCCGCACGTGGGTTTGACCTGTACTTGAACATCGACGACGGCTTGCGCTATCACCTGCCGGACGAGCTTCGGCCCCAGGCGTGGTGGGCGATTGACACCCATGTCAATTTCGACTGGTGCGTGGAGAAAGGGCGGCGATTCGACGTTCTCTTCGCAGCGCAGCGCGCTGGGGCGGAAAGACTGCGCCGGGAGGGGTTGGGCGCGGAGTATTTGCCCTTGGGCTGCGACCCGGCGGTTCATCGCAAGCACGACGTCACCAAGCAATACGATGTCGCCTTTGTCGGGAATGTGTTTCCTGGGCCTCGCGCCGAACTGCTCGAGCTGATCCAGTCCAGGTATCCCGCGTCGTTCGTCGGCCAGGCTTATTTCGAGGAGATGGCGCGGACCTATTCCGGGGCGCGGATGGCATTCAACCGAAGCATCCTGGGCGACGTCAACATGCGGGTGTTCGAGGCGACGGCGTGCGGGTCGATGCTCTTGACCAACGACCTTCGCGACAATGGCCAGGCCGAGTTGTTCCAGGACGGCGTCCACCTGGCGACCTACGACGCGCCGGAGGAGTTGCTCGAGAAGCTGGCGTATTACCTTGAGCGCACGGAGATCCGCGAGCGAATTGCCGCGGCCGGCATGGCCGAGGCGGTCGAGAAGCATACGTATCGACACCGGATGGAGCGCCTGCTGGGCGACGTGGAGAAGGTGGTCGGGCGCGTGGCGGCTAATGTACCGTTGGTTCAGGAAAAGGCGACGGCGATCGGGCGCGGCGGTTTGTCCTCCAAAGAGATCGGCGGGCTCACAAGGCATGATTCGGTCTATTATGGATACGCGCGGCCCGAGGTTCTGGAGCTGATCCCACTGACTGCGCGACGGGTTCTCGACCTTGGCTGTGGAGTGGGCCGGCTAGGAGAGGCGCTCAGGCGCCGGCAGCCGGCCGAGGTTGTCGGCGTCGAGCTTGATCCAGCGGCGGCCGCGCTGGCCCGCGAGCGGTTGGATCGTGTGGTCGGCGGCGACATCGAGCAGGTCGAGCCTGGGTTTTCACCGGGTTCGTTCGACGCGATCGTCTGCGGCGATATTCTCGAGCACCTGCGCGATCCCGACCGGCTGCTGCGTCGGGCGCGTTCGTGGCTCGCGGCCGATGGGCGATTGATCGCGAGCATCCCCAACGCGAGGCATCACAGCGTCGTTCGATCGCTGCTCGAGGGGAACTGGACATACGAGTCGGCCGGTTTGCTTGACCGGACGCATTTGCGGTTTTTCACTCGCAGGGAGGTCGAGAAGCTGTTTTATCGGGCTGGGTTCGCGATTGACGACCTGCGCTGGGTTGGATCGCCGGGCGACGACCTCCAGACCGGCGGGCCGGGCGAGGTTCGCGTCGGCCGGTTGCAGCTGGTCGGGCTGTCCAACGCCGACGTCGACGAATTCCGCGCCTATCAGTACCTGGTCGTCGCTCGTCCGGAGCCGGCGATCGATCATGGGCTGACCTCAATTGTCCTTGTCACCCACAACCAGCTCGAGTACACCCGGCGCTGCCTTGACAGCCTCTGGCATCGGACCGACGAGCCCTATGAGCTGATCGTCGTGGACAATGGCTCGACCGACGGGACGGTGGAGTCTTTGCGCGACCTCCCAGACGTGAAATTGATCGTGAACGAGGCGAATCGCGGCTTTCCGATCGCGGCGAACCAGGGGATCAGGGCGGCGGCCGGGGCCCAGATCGTGCTCTTGAACAACGATACGATCGTGACCACGGGTTGGCTCGGCAGGCTGCTTGGGGCGCTGGACGACGATCCCAGGATCGGGCTGGTCGGCCCGTGTTCCAATTACGTTAGCGGAGCGCAGCGGGTCGAGACGTCGTACGAAAGTTTGGCGGACCTTGATGGGTTTGCCTGGGATTGGGGCAGGTCTCACGACGGCCAGCGTTCTCCGGTGAATCGGCTCGTTGGGTTTTGTCTCTTGATTCGCCGCGAGGTGGTGGACGCGATCGGGTTCTTGGACGAACAGTTCGAGATCGGTTGCTTTGACGACGACGACTATTGTTTGCGCGCGATCCAAAAGGGTTTTCAGGTGGTGATCGCCTGGGACGCGTTTGTGCATCACTTTGGCGGTCGAACCTTCATCGGACTCGACGATGACTTCGCGGAGATCATGAAGCGAAATGGAGAGCGGTTCCGGGCCAAGTGGCGTGCGGTTGGCGATGCACGCTCAGGCGGCGGAGAGGCGGCGGCCGATGCGCTCGATTCCTCTGGGGATTCGGCCGACTCGTCACCCTTGCGTCTTGTGGCCCTGGCGGCACCCGGTGGGGGCTTGCTGCTGGGGTACGAGAGACCGCGGCTTTCGCTCTGCATGATCGTGCGCGACTCGGCTCGGACGCTCGCGGCGTGTCTTGAAAGCGTCCGGCCGTGGGTCGACGAGATGGTGATCGTCGACACGGGCTCGGTGGACGACACGCCCCGGCTCGTGGAATCGTTCGGCGGCCGGCTCTTCCATTTCCCCTGGTGCGACGATTTCTCCGCCGCGCGTAATGAGTCGTTGCGACATGCGCGGGGCGAGTGGCTTTTCTGGATGGACTCCGACGACACGATTCCGCGAGAGTGTGGACGCCAACTCCGGGGCCTGATCGAGCGCGCTGTCCCGGCGAATCTGTTGGGGTACGTGATCCAGGTCTATTGCCCGGGGGGCGGCGAGGACGGCGACGCGGAGTCAGACATGACGGCCGTGGACCATGTCAAGCTGTTTCGCAACCGGCCTGATTTGCGGTTCGACGGCAGAATCCACGAGCAGATCCTGCCGTCGATCCGCCGCGCCGGCGGCGAGGTTGCGTGGACTGAGCTTTACGTCGTCCATTCGGGATCGGACCAGAGCCGGGCCGCCCAGGAGGGGAAGCTCAGGCGCGATTTGCGCCTGCTCGAACTGGAGCTGATGGAGCGCCCGGAACACCCGTTTACCTTGTTCAATCTGGGGATGACGCACGTCCATGCGGGTCGGTTCGCCGAGGCGGCCGATTACCTGCGGCGCGGGATCGCCCGGTCGGCGGCCGAGGAGTCGCACCTGCGCAAGGCGTTCGCGCTCTTGGTTTACGCCGAGATGCGGCTCGGGCGGCATGAGGCGGCCATTGAGGCTTGCCGTCGCGGCCAGGCAATGTTCCCACGCGACGCCGAGCTTCGGTTTCGAGAGGGGGTCTTGCTGCATGAGCTGGGGCAGCTGGAGGAGGCAAAACGCTGTTACCTGGATGTGCTCGAGACCCAGGAAGAGCGGTACTTCGCCAGCGTCGACCGGGGGCTCGCGGGAATCAAGGCCAGGCGCAATCTCGCCGTGATCGCCGCCGAGGTGGGCGACCTGCCCGAGGCGGAGGGGGAGTGGCGGCGGGTCGTTGCGGAATCGCCCCGTTATCGGCCCGGCTGGCGGGGGATCGGAGAGACCCTAGTCCATCGCGGTCTTTTGAACGAGGCCTGGTCGATGGCGGCAAGATTGGTGGACGACGCCCATCTGCGTGTCGAAGGTTTGCTGCTTCGGAGCCGCGTCGCCCTGGCACAGGGCCAGGTCGCGACCGCCATTGAAGAGATGGACCGAGCCCAAGCTGAATACCCCGGCGACCCAGAGATCCTGAGTCGTCATTGCCAGCTCCTTTTCGAACACGGCCCGGTTGGCGAGGCGGAGAGGGCGCTCAGACGTCTGATCGAAGGCCATCCCACGGACGCCTCGGCCTATCACAACCTGGGGACGCTCTTTCTTCAAAGCGGGCGTTACGACGACGCCGAGCGGGCCTTTCGACAATCACTCAGGTATCGATTGAATTGCCCTGGCACGTATCTCAATCTGGGCTATGCGCTCAAGGAATCGGGCCGGCTGAGCGAGGCCGTGGCGGCGTGGGAGCAAGTGTTGCGCCTTGCCCCAGGCGAGTCGAGGGCGCTCAACGAGCTCAGGCAGGTTGCCCCGCCCGTGGGCGCGGCGAACGAGCCGCCCTTCGCCGCGCTCTCCCCTCGGATCGCGAATCACTGAGGAAAACCGGTCGTTTATGAAAAACCTGGCGTCAGAGAAGCCAACCTTGGAAAAGAAAGGCGGAATCTCGCCTGTTCCTCGGCTCATGTGGCGGTTTGGATTAGCCTTGGCCGGGGTCATGGCGTCCGGCGTACATCGAGCTCGACGAGGTTCCGCGATGGATGAGTCGTTCCGGCTGGCTCTTTTCGAGAGCCAGATGGGACATCGAGCCAGATGAGGAGCCTGATGGGGAGCCCAAAGGAAGATCAGCGGTGACCAAGCTTGACCAGTACCTGGAGGGAGGTTGGACCTTGATCAGGGCCCGGGCGGTGGAGTTCGTAGCCCCCGCGAGGGGAAACCGGTATCTACTGAAGACAGGTCGAAACTTAATCTGGGCGATAGCCATGATTGGTTTCTCTTGTAGTATTTATATGGGGCGTCGCTTCTGGTTCCCGGTAATCTTAGCAGCTCTCGCGGGCTACGCCTTGCTTATGGCTGCCCTTGTGCTGGGGATAGCGATGGATCGGGCGTGTCGTCCTAAGCGTTGACGAATGAGAAAATGAGCCAATGGAGCCAAGATCGGCCAGGCACTGAACAACCTTGACGCGGTTCCGATGTGGTTCGCTCGCACACGAACGGCGGCAAATCTTGGCCAGGTCATCGGCCGGCGGGGCGCGACAATGGAAGGGCCGAAAGTTTTTTGGAAAATTTTAACTCGTTGACCGATCGTGAGTTCCACCGAGCGGGCCGGATAAAAAACGCCGCTCGCAATCACGGGAAGCCAAACGCGCGCTAGCCTGATCAGAAACGACGTGAGAAATGCGCCCGCGTCGCGCCCGGCATTCGCGCCCGGCATTCGCACATCACTCATCAACCGTCGCGATACCGCACCACGCGACGCGGGACCACCCGCATCCCGAGACACTCGACCCCGAGCGCCGCCTTCTACCGAGATTGCTCTCGAGACGCCTGCCACCCCTCTCACTCGGACCGGATCCCTTCGATCCCAACATTATCTATTTTTAGGAATATGTTCATGGCACTGTCGATCCACAAAAACCTCGCCGGACTGCCTGGCCCGACCGGCTCGTTACGCGGCCCGAGCCGTTGGGCGGCCCGCGCAAGGCCCTTCAGGCGCAGCGTGATCACGCTCAAGCCGTCTCGGCCCCGACCGGCCTCCGACGGCGCGACCGATCCGCGGAAGACTCGCACCAAAAGCCGCCACGAAGCGCCATCCCTCGTGCCAGGCCGAGAGCGCGGACCTTCGGTCGGGCGACCAGGGATCTCTCGCACCCAGGCGATGAGGAAGAGCCTGGCGCAGGGGGAGCCGGCCTTGGAAAAGCGAGGCGGGATCTCGCGTGTTCCTCGACTCATGGGGCGGTTTGGATTAGCCTTGGCCGGGGTCAGGGCGCACGGGGGTTTCGAGGTCGACGAGGTTCCGCGACGGATGAGTTGTTCCGACTGGGTCTTGTCTGAAACGATGGCGTCGTTCGGCGGCGGGGTGGCGAGTATCGCCGGTCTGGATTCGTTATGGCGGATGACGACGGGAGATCCGCGGGTCTTGATCGCCGTGCTGGATGGGCCGGTCGATCTTGGTCACGCGACGTTCGCGGGGGCGAGCCTCGCCGCGGTGGGAACCCAGGGGCGGACGGCGAGGGGCGGGGCGGCCACGCGACATGGCACGCTGGTGGCCAGCTTGATACTGGGCCAGCCCAGCGTCTCGAGCCCCGTGATCGGGGTCGCGCCTGGGTGTCGCGGCCTGGTCGTGCCGATCTTCCACGATTCACCGGGCCGCTCCGCGGCGGCCGGCGAAGGCCCGCCGCGCGCCAGCCAGATTGATCTGGCTCGGGCGATCGCGCTCGCCGTGGAACAGGGTGCGTGGATCATCAACGTGAGCGCTGGCGAGCCTTCTCCGTCGGGGGCCGCGCATCCGTTGCTGGCCAGCGCGGTCGAGCGGGCGGCGCGGCGCGGGGTCTTGATCGTGGCGGCGGTGGGCAACGACGGCCGCGAGCTTGTGCATGTTCCGGCGGCGCTTTCGAACGTGCTGGCCGTGGGGGCGATGGACGAGCGAGGGCTGCCGCTTGCCAGCACGAATCACGGCGGGCTTTACCGCACGACCGGCTTGCTGGCACTCGGTTCAGGGCTCTGGGGGGCGATTCCGGGCGGGGGCCAGGCGCGGGTCGCCGGAGCGAGCTTTGCCACCGCGGTCGTGTCTGGCATCGCGGGTCTGCTGGCGAGCGCGGCCCTCGAGCGCGGGGTTCG
Organism: Planctomycetales bacterium; assembly: GCA_027459775.1. Lineage (GTDB taxonomy): Bacteria > Planctomycetota > Planctomycetia > Isosphaerales > Isosphaeraceae > JAKBAP01. Next base: position 7,824 of record DAIDHE010000175.1, read on the forward strand.
TTTGAATGGCGCGCGGCTTCGTGAGATTTTGCTTGACTCGGCTCAAGAGTGCCTTGATGATCCAGGCACGTTCGAGCGATGTCTCGCGGGTCGTCTTGACCTAACTCGGGCGGTTTCGATGATGATCGGTCGGGAGCTCTCGATGGGCGATGAGGGTGCGCTTCCTGTCACTGGCGAACGGATCGAGCGCGATCCTTGGGATGGCGGGGGTGAACGGCACGCGGCGGGCGTGGTTCCGTCGAGCGCGGCCGCATCGGGAAGCTGTGGCTGTGCGTCGTGCCAGGCCAAGGCGACGGGCAAGGGCTGCGGTTGTGCGTCGTGCCAGGCGGCCAAACCGGCGCGGGGCGGGCTGGTGTTTGCTCTTGGTCAAATCGGTTACGATCTTGTCAGCGAGGCCAGGCGCGACTCGATTCGGCAACATATGACCGGTTCCAACCCGAATCCCCACGATCCCGGCCAAATGCTCGATTTCCTCAAGGAGAATCCCTGGGACTCGGCGTCGATCACGTGGACGCTCAATTTCGACCAGACGCCGCTGTACGCGATTGTGCCGACGGGTCCGTTCGCGGCCCGGTCGTACGAGCTTTTGCGGGAGTTTCTCAAGGATCAGACCGCCGGGGTCGTCGAGCGGGTCTCGATCCCCGGGCAGATCGGCGGCCAGGCGCGGCTGCTCAACGGCCAGGTCGTGCCGTTCGTCATTCCCGAGCCGCGTGGGATGTTTAGCTGGACGACGGGGGCACTCGTGAAGGCGGTGGTGGGCGACCCCCCGGCGACGACCGTTCCCGGCGACCAGCGGGCGGCCTATGAGCGCAAGGCCGACGGCGTCCGTGGCTTTTTGCAAAAGGTCTATCACGAGCTGCGGAACCTGGGGGTCACGGCCGAGGAGCGCGCCATCAATTACGCGGCCACCAACGCCTTTCAACTCGAACGAATCTCGGTGTCGTTGCTCAGCGAGGCCATGGAGCTCGACTCGGTCGAGGTCGAGCGCAGCCCGATCTGCCGCCCGGAATCGGACTGCTGGGACGTGAAGATCCTGTTCTTTTATCCCGAGCGGCAGGTTCCCAGCTTGCGCAAGGTCTTTCGGTTCACCGTCGACGTGAGCGACGTGGTCCCGGTCGCGGTGGGTCCGATGCGGTCGTGGTCCGTGCGATAGAGGTCAATTCGTGGTTCGAGTTTTTCATCCCAAGCAACGGAGATTCCAACAATGCGGTTGCCGCGGTTGTCGGCTGGCGTGATTCGAGATCCCTTCACGGTGATCGGTCGGGGCGTGGGTGGACTCGCCCCCCAGGGCGTGGTTCCAGTTTGTGGCGATCCGTGCCAGGGGGCGGATAGCGACCGTAGCGAAGCCTGCCCCACGGAGTGTCCCTGCACGGAGGTCAATGGCGCCTGGACCTGCTACAAGGCGTAGGAAGAAGCCCGCATGGGCGACGCGCCAGGGTGCGCCTCGCGGGCTTGAGCCGCATGACGGATCGTCAACGAAGCGGAGGCGGCTGGGCCGCCTTTGCTTCGTTCCCCGAATCCCAGATCCTGACGGTGTGATCGCTGCTGGCCGACGCGATGCGGCGGCCGTCGGGCGAAAAGGCGATGCTCCAGACCGACTGATCGTGTCCTCGCAAGACGAGCAATTCCTTGCCGAAGATGGGATCCCAGATGCGAATCGTCCGGTCGGCGCCAGCCGAGGCCAGGCGCAGGCTGTCCGGAGAGAATGTCAAGCGCCGCGCGATCAGGCCGTGGCCCCCGAGACGATGGACGGGCTGCTGGGTTTTTCGATCCCAGATGGTGATCATCCGATCGTAGCCTGACGTGGCGAGCCAGCGGCCGTCGGGTGAGAGCGTCATTCCAACGACTCCCGCGGTTTCGGCGAGAAACACCTGTCGCCGGCTACCGGATTCGGCATCCCAGGTCATGACGAATCCATCACCGCCGCCCGAGACGAGCGTCTTGTCGCCCGCTGAGAACGCGAGGTAATTGACCGGGCCGGGATGGCCGGCGAGAGTCTGGGTTGACTCTCCCGCGGCCACGTTCCAGAGTCGGATCGTGTGGTCGTCGCTGCCTGAGGCAAGGATCTGGCCGTCGCCGCGGAACGCGAGGGTGAAAATGGGGGCGGTGTGGCCCTTCAAGGTATGGAGCAATTTCCCGGTGGCGACGTCCCAGATCCGCGCGGTCTGGTCATCGCTGGCGGACGCGACGAACCGGCCGTCGGGAGAGACGACCACGCAACGCACCTTGCCCGCGTGGCCTTCAAAGACCCGGACCAGTTTTTCCGAGGCGACGTCCCAGAGCCGCAGGGTTTTGTCGCGGCCCCCGGTGATCAGAAACGCGCCGTCGGGGGCGAAGGCGACGTCGAAGACCGCGTCTGGATCGGTGAGCGACCGGGCCTCCTGTTCCTGGGCTCGGTTCCAGATCCGGACGGTCGCATCGTTCGAGGACGTGGCGAGATGCAGACCGTCGGGGGCGAAGGCGACGCTCAAGAGTGAGCGGGTATGACCGCGGAAGATCCGAACCAGGCTCCCGGACGCGACGTCCCAGAGCTCGACAGCCTGACCGGAGTGGCGAATGCACGCCAGAGACTTGCCATCGGGCGAGAAAACCATGCCCCGGATGATCTCGCGGTTGTGGGCGTCGTAGATGGTGCGGATCGGGTCAGCGCGGGATACGTGCCAGAGCTTGATCGAGCCGTCCTCGCCCGTCGTGGCGACCTGCTTGCCGTCAGGCATGAAGATAAGGAGATACGCGCGATTCCCCTGTTCGTCGCTGAGAACACGCGCGCGGGCTCCCGTGCCGACGTCCCAGAGACGAGGATTGGCCGTCCCTCCTCCCGCCGCCCCCACGAGTTTGCCGTCGGGCGAAAAGGAGATGTTGGCCAAGGACTTCGGTGGATGATCCTTGATCACGTGAAGCGAACGACCGGTCTCGATCACCCAGATGCGGATCGTACCATCCCCGGATGACGAGGCCAGGAGCTTGGAGTCTGGCGAGACGTCGATGCTGCTGACGGCGGCCGAATGCCCCTCGAACACCCGAGCCGGCTGACCCGTGGCAACGTCCCAAAGAGTAATCGAGCCGTCGACCCCAGCCGAGGCGAGTCGGCTGCTTCCGTCAACAAAGACGAGTGTGTGGACGGGCTTGCTCGCGGTGAGCGTACGGATCAGTTGACCGCTCGCAGGATCCCAGAGCTTGATGGCGCCGTCCTGGCTGGCGCTGGCCAGAAGCTTGCCGTCCTTGCTGTAGACGGTGGTCCAGACCTCGCGCTCGTGGCCCACCAGCGTGCGATTGGCCGTTTGGGCCAGATGACTCAAGTAGTGCCACTCAAACCCTCGGAGATCCTTCTTACCAGGACGAGGCTGGGTATCGGCGAGCTGACGCTCGACCCCGGCGACATTGGCGTCGCGCCAGTTGCGTTCGGCGAGGTTGATCCGCGCCGCGTAGGCCAGGTTCAAGGCGTAGGCCTCGTTTTTGAGGGCTTCCTCCTCGCTTTTTTGGGCCTTGTCGAACGCGATCTGGAGGGCGTACCGGGCGGCAACGGCCTCGCTCCACTGCCAGACGATCCCTCCCGAGCCGATCATCGCAGTGGCGACGAGCAACCCGATCATGGCCGAGAGGACGCGGCGGCGGCGGACGTATTTGACGATGCGCTCAGTGGTGCTGGCGGGGCGGGCGAGGATGGGCTTGCCGTCGAGCCAGCGATCGAGGTCGTCGGCCAGGTCGTTCGCCGAGGCATACCGGCGCTTGGGTTCTTTGTCCAGGCACTTGAGGCAGATGATTTCCAGGTCGGGGTCGACGGTCTTGTCGCGGACGTGAGGGCGCATGGGCTCGTAGTCGATCATCATCCGGACCAGGTCGACGACCGACGAGGCCGCGTAGGGGGCCTTACCCACGAGCAAGGCGTAGAGGATCGCGCCTAGTCCGTAGAGGTCGGTCGCGGTCGTGATCTCTTCCTGATTGCCCCGGGCCTGCTCGGGCGACATGTAGTTGAGAGTGCCCACGATCGAATTGGAGACCTGCGTATCGCCATCGACGCCGACCCGCCGCGCCAGCCCGAAATCGATCACGTAGGGGAGGCCGGCCCGGTCGATCAGGATGTTGGACGGCTTCAAATCGCGATGAAGGATCCCCCGCTGGTGGGCGTGATGAACGGCCCGGGCGACGATTGAGATCAGCTTGGCGATGGCTCGAGGCTGATTGCGAAATTCCTCGAGCGATTCCTGGAGATTGCGCCCGACGATGTATTTCATGCTGCTGAAGAGCAGGCCCTGCCACACACCGACCTCGAAGATGGGAACGATATGAGGATGGTCGAGGGCGGCGACGGCCTCGGCCTCACGGCGAAACAGGCGGATCTCACGGTCGGTGGCGTGAGCTCCCGAGCGGATCATCTTGAGAGCGACGATGCGGTTCACGCCGACTTGCCGCGCCTTGTAGACGACGCCCATGCCTCCCTGGGCGATGACCGCGAGGAGCTCGTACTCGCCGACGGTCGAGCCCACCGCCAGGGTCGCCCCTGGACCCGGCGATTGGCGGGATTGGCCTTCATGGGCGGCCTGGGTGCTGCGTAGGCCAGGCGGCATCGTGGGGGCGTCCACGTCGCCGACAGTCGAACGAAGCTGATCGCCGCGGGCAGTTGCCGCGACAGTCTCGGCCTTGACAGGTGCGACGACAGGCGCCGGGAAAATGGCTGTCTGGGGGTCGGGAACAATCCCGAACGATCCCGGCGGCGCGCCCCGAGTCAATTCCCCCGGGGGCAGGCCGAAATCGGTGGAAAGCTCGAGCAACACCTTGCCGTCGGGGCAGCTCGGCAGGTAACGATCAAGCGAGGTATTCTGGCCTGCTCGGAGGCGTAGCTCATGGTCGGTCACCGCGAGCTCGAGCCAGAGTGCGCCGCGAACCGTTTCGTCGGTCCCCGCGAGATAATCCTCGATGCGCGGCTCCTCGAGCGGGTTCCATTCGCGCTCGTAGCGATCGCAACGCTCGTCGATCAGGGCGAGCTGGTCCATATTGAGCCGGTTCTTGCCGTGATCTCGCATGCCGTTCATGGGGAACGCCTCCACACGGAAAATGGACGCTCGAGCCTCGATGGACCAAGGAAAAAGCCGCACAGACGTTACGACGGAGAACCGCGAGGGGTGGCGGAGCTCAATCCCATCCGGCGTCGGCCAGGCCAAGAATCGACGTCGCCCCGAGCCGGTGAGCGTAAGCCTTATTCCCTACAATTGCCATACGCGCGCCTAACCCGACAGACATTTGAGAGAATTGCCGTTTTTTGGTCGATTCGGTTTCGCCGACCGCATGCTAATCGTTGGGATTGAGCCCCTGTTCTTGCCAGATTAGTCGGATGCGCTCGATCTTGCGCTCAACCGTTCGGACGACGCAGCCCATTCTCTCGGCGATTTCCTCCGTCACCAGGCCATTCATGCGCCAGATGGCGACTTGTTTGAGAACGGGATCCTGAAGTGCGTCGAGAAGTGCGACGAATTGATCCTGGAGGATCATGGCCGACTCGGGGGTCTGGCTGGAGTCGACCTGATCCCCGATGGGATCGCCCTGGTCGGGGGCGAGATCGGCGGCATTGATCAGCCGCAGGTCGCCGCCGCGCTTCTTGCGGCCGTGTCTGCGTCGTTGCTCGAGGGCCTTGTTGATGGTGATTGCCACCAGCAACCGCCAGAGATCCGCACGGTCGGCGAGGTTGTCGAACTGGTCCTTGACAGCGCCCGTGCAGAACCCGTTGAAGGCGCTCAAGGCGGCGTCCTCGGCGTCCTCGACGGCCTGATGAGTCGCGCCGATCAGGCGTTTTCGGGCGACGACCACCAGGCGTGTGAAATAGCGCTTCCACAGGGCGTCGGCCGCGTCAGGGCTGCCGGCTTTCAGGTCACCGAACAGGTTCGTGACAGAGCCAGGATCCTCGGCCGACATCCTCGTCTCCGGAGTCGCGACGTTCGCGGGGTCGACTGAGCGGCGTTGGTCAAGTGAATTCATCTTCCCGATTGGGAGATGACGTATGAAACCGATCTTACCGCGCGCGGCCCCACGACGACAGCAGTCGAGGGCGACGACTTGAGCTCACGCGCCCAGAGTCCGCTCCAGTTCGGCCAGGACGTCGGATGCTGATTCGAATCCCGGCAAGAAGGCCGTTTGACGTTCCAGGCGAAGCCAATTCGCGACTTTTTTTTCCGCGGAGATGACCGTCGAATGGTTGCGTCCGCCAAAGTGCCGGCCGATCTCGCCGTAGGGAGCACCCAGATGCTTGCGCGCCAGATACATCGCCAGCATCCGAGGGTAGGCGAGCATCCGCGAGCGGCCGTCCGATCGAAGGGCCTCCGGGCTGATCTGGAACATCCGGCAGACGGCGTCCTCGATGTCGCGCAGGCCGACCGACTGGACCGTGTGCCTGATCGTGTCCCGGAGCGCTGATCTGGCAAGGCCGATGTCGATGCGTTTGCCTGTCAACACGGCGTGGGCAATCACGGTGTGGAGCGCGCCTTCCAGCTCGCGGACGCTCGAGCGAAGATGCTCCGCGATGTACGCAAGCACGGCGTCGGGGACGTCGATCCCCCGGGCAAGAGCACGGGCGCGCAAGATCGCTCGGCGCGTGGGCAGATCGGGTGGCTCGATCTTGGCCACCATTCCCGCCATGAACCGCGTGACCAGCTCGTCGGTGAGCCGCGCGACCAGGCGCGGGTGTTGGTCGAGCGCCAGCACGATCGGCGCGCCCTTGTCAAAAAGGGCGTTGAACGTGTGGAGGAATTCATCCTGGGTCGCGCGCTTGGCCGCCAGGAAATGGACGTCATCGACGATGAGCCCCCCCGCGCCGCGATACCTCCCGCGAAAGCCTCCCAGGCTTCCTGTCCGCATTGCTTCGAGGAAGCTGTTCGTGAATGTCTCCGCCGTGACCTGGACGACGTTGAGGGCGGGGAACGACTGCCTGAGCGCCTGGCCGATTCCTTCCAGCAGGTGAGATTTGCCTAACCCAACCGCGGCATGAATGATCAGGGGATTGAAGCTCGCGCCCGCCGTGGCGGCCATGTCGCGGGCGGCGGCGTGAGCCAGGCGATTCCCCGGACCGGTCACGAAGTCCTCGAGCCGGCGCGGGGGTCGGTGCCTTCTGGGGGCCGAGGCGGCGAGAACGGGTGGACTGTGAACCGGCGGATTCTGGCCAGGACTGGAAATGCCGGAAACTCGGCGATGATCAAGCCCCAAGGGCGTCAGTTCGGGAGGGGATGGGGAGGGATGGGCGTGATCGATTGAGGGATGGGCGGCAACGACGGCTTTGGGGTCGACGCCAGGCGGTGGAGAGTTTTCGCCCTCAAGCGGGAACGCCAACCGCGGTCGCCGGCCGACGATCGACTCGACCGCCTCGAGTAGGCTGTCCGCATAATGGTTGCGAATCCAGTCGCGAAAGAAGGGATCGGCGGCTCGAACCTCGAGAGTTTCCCCGGCGGCGTCGAGGCCCAATCGGACGCCCTCGCCGAACCAGAGGCCGAATCGCGCATCGCCCAGCCGCACTCGGACCGCGGCGCGCAGGGTTTCCTCGTCCACGCCAGCGCAGGTTGCCATGGCCGTGCGCAAGACGTCAGGCTCCGGCCCAATTTGACCCGCCATCATCCATCCCTCGTCGACGACGCGCCTCGAAAGGCGACGCCGGCGTAGACGGCTGGGACGGTTCCGTCCCACGGATTGGATCGTTCCTGGCAGGTCGATTCATCCGAACGCGCCGAGATTTACGTGGTGCTCCGTCTTGGGCGCGATCCTCCAGCCATTGGGTTATGCGCTAGCGGGAGGCGGTTGTCAAAAAAACCCGGGGAGTCAGAGCGGAGTCGGCTAGTCGAGGCCCGCACAGACCCCCGCGCCGCACTGAGGACGTCCGCAACCCGACGGTGAATCCGATGCGACCGGCAAACCGCCGCGAGCGGACTGAGCCGGGGCTGGCACGCTCGGCTGTCGGGAGACGCTCGAACCGGCGCAACGCGGGCATTGGACGCTCTCGGTCGTCGTTCGCACCAGGGCCTCGAAGAGGTGATCGCAGGGCTCGCAGTGATAGTCGTAAAGGGGCATGATCGTGAACAAACCTCATCTCAAGTCCAGAATCTGGCTGGAGCAACCGTCGATCGATCGCCGAACGGGCGGATCCAGGGTCTCGAGGACGACTCGCTATCGAGTATTCTTGGTGGATTACCTGGCTCTGTCAACGAGACCTCCCCTGGCGTCACGAGGGGCAATCATGAAGGAGTCGTGGACATGTCTGCTCGCCTACGACCGCTGGCGCGTGAAGAGCTCCGCGGGCTCGATCAGCGCGCCCTGAATGACTGCGGACTTTCGACGCTTTTGCTCATGGAGAACGCCGGACGAGGCGCGGCCGCCTGGTTGGCGGAGCTTTCGGGCGCGACGGCTTTGTTCCCCATCGATCGACGAATCATGGAGGACGGCCCGACGCGGCTCGAGCATCCCGAGCGCAGCCTGCCCCGGATTCTTGTCGTCTGCGGACCTGGCAACAACGGCGGCGATGGAGGCGTGGCGGCGCGACACCTCGATTCGTGGGGATTCCCGGTCCAGGTGATCTGGTTCGCGCGGTCCAGCGTGCTGCGGGACGATGCCGCTGTTCAGGCGTCGATCCTGAAGCGATCGGGCGTCAATCAGATGTTCTGGCTCGACCTCCACGGTGACCAACCCGCTCGATCGCTCGATTCCCTCGAGCCACTGCTCGCCGGGGCCGACTGGCTGGTTGACGGCCTTTTCGGAACCGGATTGTCCCGGCCGGTGGAAGGATCAAGCCGGGTGCTGATCGAGACGATCAATCGCTCGGGAAAGCCCATTCTCGCTCTCGATTTGCCGTCGGGAATGGACGCCGATATGGGGCGACCGCTGGGCGCGGCCGTGAAGGCGACCGCGACGGCGACGTTCGCGGCTTCCAAGATCGGCTTCTTGATGCCAGGCGCCAGCGAGTACACCGGTCGGGTCGCCGTGATCGACATCGGATTGCCAAGATCGTTGACGGCGGATTATCGCCTTGCGTGATCGAGCGCGTCGTAGGTGGTTTGAAGCTTGGTCTTCGCGCCGCGGGCCTCAGTAGGCTGGCTTGGCGTCGCGGAGATCGATCGGGCGGGGATTGGGACTGTCGACGTCGTTGCTGAGCCGGCTGGGCGCTGGCGGCCGCACTGGCGAGTTACTGGCGATCCCCGAGGGTGTACCCGAGCGAGGCGATTCGGCGTGCACGACCGGGGGGTCGGCTTCGGTCTCGTCGTCGCCGTCTTGGTCCAGGACAAGATCCTGGCTGCCTGGAACGGGCGACTCGATTCGATCAACGATTGGCGCGGCCACGGGTGGATCAACCATGAGGCCTCGACCAAGGAACGGCGCCACGGCGATCAAGAGCCCGGCCGCGGCGGCCAGGGAGACGGTCAGACGGACGGTCCGGCGGGACTCGGGCTGGAACCGCTCAAGCAGGGCCTTGCTTCCAAGAATCGTGTCGTGATTCCAGGCGTTTCGCAAGGGAAGTTCGTCGCGCAGGGGCCCGATCAAACGAGACCAGCGGTGGGTTAGCCCGCGCCACCCGGACGAGGGCGATTCTTTCCCACGGATTCGCAGCTCCAAGGCCGGCCAGAGGGAGGGAACGGTCGCCGAGGGCTCTCGTCCGACCGCGGCCAGGGTCTCGACGGCCTGCCCCAGCGAACCCTCGCATTGTCGACAATCCGAGCACTGTTCGAGGTGCCGGTGGATCTTGTCTCGTTCGACAGGGGTCAAATCGCCTTGATCGCGGCCGTTTTCGTCCAACAGCTCGGTCGCGAGCAGCGGCAGTCGTGATCTCACCCATTCGCATCGGGAATCAGTCATTATTGGGCTCACGCATTGAGTCGTCGTGCCTTGACGCATCAGGGATACCGTCCTGCCTCGTCAGCCAGATCTCGCGAAATCGTTGCCGGGCTACCGCCAACCGCCAGCGAACGGTTGGTTCTCGTCGTCCCACGATCGCCGCGACTTCCGAGGTGGTGAAGCCCTCAATGTCGCGCAGAATCAGGATCGTCCTGTAGCTCGCGGGCAATCGCGAAAGAACGAAGTGGACCTCTTGGGCCAACTCGGCCCGGACCAAGGGATCGGGGTCGGCGGGATGGAATCCCGCACGACCGATGGCGCCCAGATGATTCGAAAGAACCGCGTTTTCGAGTTTCAGCCGCCGTAGCCAGTCCAGGCCGAGATTGACGCCGACCCGGAACAACCATGGGCCAAACCGCCGTGAGGCGTCAAACTGATCGAGCCGTTGATAGACGCGCCAGAAGGTCTCTTGAGCGAGATCGCGTGCTTGCTCGGGGTCGCGAACGAGCCTGGTCAAGACGCGGATCAACTTGCGTTCGTAGCGCTTCACC
>DAIDHE010000213.1 GCA_027459775.1 Planctomycetales bacterium
TGGAGCGGCAAATCACGACCCTTTTTTACGAACGGACGATGGCCTCGAGGAACAAAGCCGCCATGCTCAAGAAGGGCGCGGTCAAGACGATGATTAACCACAAAAGAGCATCTCTATGCGTTTTACCGAGCTAGCCCAGGCGATCGCGGATCACGATCCGACGGGGCCGCGCTATGCCAGCGAGGTCGTCGAACGGGTTCTGGCGTTTTCGCGGGAGGCGCGGGCGAGCGACGTGCATTTTCAGCCCGGCGAGGGGGGGCTCGACCTGCGGTTTCGCATCGACGGCATCCTGCATCATGCGGCCACGCTGCCGGCCCGGGTCGCGCCCAACGTCGTCGCCCGACTCAAGGTTCTGGCCGACCTGCTCACATACCGCGCCGACATCCCCCAGGAAGGGCGGATCAAGACCGCCCCGGGCGCGCTCGAGATGCGGCTCTGCACGTTTCCCACCGTCTTTGGCGAGAAGGCCGTCGTGCGGCTGTTCGCCGATCCCGGGCGGTATCTGACCCTCGGCGAGCTGGGGCTCACCGAGGACGTGGCGGCGTTCCTGGCGCGGGCGCTCGAGATGACCTCGGGCGCGATCGTGATCTCGGGCCCCGCCGGGAGCGGCAAGACGACCACGCTCTACGCCTGCCTCCGCGAGATCGCCGCCCGCACCCAGGGCGCGCGGGCGCTCGTCACGCTCGAGGACCCCGTCGAGTCGATCGTCGCCGGGGCCGCTCAGACCCAGGTCAACGCGAGCGCGGGCTTCACTCTCGAGCTCGGGCTCAAATCGCTCTTGCGGCAAGACCCCGAAGTCATCGCGATCGGCGAGATCCGCGACCCCGCCACGGCCGCCGTCGCCCTTCAGGCCGCCTTGAGCGGGCACTTGATCCTGACCACCTTCCACTCCGGCGGCGTCTGCGAGGTTCTGGGCCGCTTGCTCGACATGGGCCTCGAACCCTACGCCATCCGTAGCGGCCTCCGCGCCGTCATCGGGCTCAAGCTCGTGCGCAAGCTCTGCGACTGCGCCCGGCCCGCCGCGGGGCCCGACGATCTGCTGGGGCTCGAGGTCGCGACGGCGAGGGTTCCCGCCGGCTGCCCCCGCTGCGCCGGCACCGGATACCTCGGCCGCGCCCTCCTGGCCGAGATGCTCGACACCGAGAACGACCGCATCGCCCACGCGATTCTCAAACGCACCGACGTCCGCGGCCTCGAGGCCGAAGCCCGCGCCTCGGGTTTGATCGACGGCCGCCGCCGCGCCCTGGCCGCCGTCGAGGCCGGCCTCACCTCGCCCGCCGAGGTCCGCCGCGTCCTGGGCTTCAGCCTCTGATCACACAGCCGCGGCCCCAAAGAAGAGAAACCCGGCCGCGCTCCCCTTGACACCCTCGTACAAGTGTGGTGTACTTGGCTAATACAAATGTCGTTGTGGGGTCGTGGGGAAGGGGCGTGCGATGGCGGGCGAGGGGGTTTCGCGGGCGATCTCGGTTGACGATCTACTGCTCCTCAATCAAGAGATCGCGGCCCTGGTGCGGGCGGGGACGCCGCTCGAGCGGGGTCTGCTTTTGGCGGGTCGCGACGTGCGCGGGCGGCTGGGTCGGATCGCACAGGCGCTTTCGGGGCGGATGAGCCAGGGCGAGAGCTTTCTGTCGGCGCTCGAGCACGAGCGCGACGCGATTCCCCCCCTCTATCGAGCCGTGGTCGAGGCCGGCGTGCGGTCGGGCCGGCTGCCGTCGGCGCTCGAGGGGCTCACGCGCTACGTCCCGGGCTATTCCGAGGCGCGGTCCGCGATCGGGATCGCGCTCTGGTATCCGCTCTTGATCGGCTCGATCGCCTATGGGCTCTTCCTGGGGATGAGCACCCTCATCGCCCCCAAGTTCGCCGAGGCGTTTCCGTCGCTGGGGCTCAAACTGCCGTGGACTCTCGACTGGATCAACCGCATCGGCCAGGCCAGCCATCTCTGGTGGCCGGTCGGGCCGATTGTCTTGATCGGGATCGGGATCGCGTGGTCGGTGTCGGGACGGGCCGCCCGGTTCCAGAGCTGGGCGTGGGGTCTGCCCCGGCTGATGCCCGGAATGAAGCGGCTCATGGCCGATTACGAGACGGCCAATTTCGCCGAACTGCTGGCCCTGTTGCTCGAGCACAACGTGCCGTATCCCGCGGCCGTGCTGCTGGCCGCCCAGGCGACGGGCAACCGCCCGATGACCGCGGCCGCCCAGGAAATCGCGGCCGCCCTCGAGCGCGGGCAGAGTCCGAGCGCGGCCCTGGAAAACGTGAGGCCCGGCGTCTTTCAGCCCATGATCCGCTGGGCGATGAGCACCGGGGCCGATTCGGGCTCGCTCCCGGAATCGCTCGCCGGCATGGCCGACCATTATCGCTCGCGGGCTCGGCACCGGGCCGAATCCATGCGCATCTTCCTGCCCGCGCTCCTGCTGGTCGTCCTGGGGGGCGGGGCGGCCCTCGTTTACGGCCTGTCGCTGTTCCTGCCCCTGGTCGAGCTCCTCAAGGAGCTCAGCTTCGGATGATCACACATGAATCGAGAAGAGAGCAAAGGGTAACGTTATGAGCACGCATCGACTGAGCGGGGCCGAGTCCGACGAGCTCGCGCGGCACGTCGCAAGCCTGACCAGGTCCGGAGTGCCGCTGGGGCGCGGGATGGAGGCCCTCGCGCTTGAGCTCCCCCGCGGCCGGCTGCGGACCTCGTTCCTGGACCTGGCCGGCTCGCTCGAATCCGGGCAAAGCCTCGAATCAGCGATCGGCGCCCAATCGCACCGCTTTCCCCCGCATCTGCGCGGGCTGGCGATCGCCGGCGCGCGCACCGGCCGGCTGGGCGAAACCCTGACCAAGCTCTCGGGGTATATCGGCGTCGGAGACGAGATCAAGCGCTCGCTCAAGCTCCGGCTGGCGTACCCGTTCCTCACCTTGCTCGCGACGTTCTCGATCTTCCTGTTCATCTGCCTGGTCGTCGTCGAGCAGTTCAAGTCAATCTATAAAGACTTTAACATTCCTCTGCCGTTGCTCACGGTCGGTCTTCTGGAGGTTGCCCGGTTCGTGACCATCATGCTCGTGCCAGGGCTGATCGTGGCGGGGATCGCGGTTGGGCTCTGGATTCTGGGCCGGCTGGCCCTGAGCGATCCCATGCGCCGCCGGCTGGCGGCTCGGCTGCCGGTGGCGGGGTCGCTGTGGCGGACGATCACGCTCGCCGAGTACTGCCACTTGCTCGGGCTCTTGCTCGAGAGCAAGCTCAGCTTGCCCGAGGCCCTGCCGCTCGCCGCCGAAGGAGTGCGCGACGCCGACTTCGACCGCGCCGCCCAAACCATGGCGCGCGACGTCGCGGCCGGCGAGTCGCTCGGCCGGGCGATGTCCCAGGCGCGGCTGTTCCCGCCGGGGCTGCCCCGGCTCATCCACTGGGCCGAACAGCACATGAGCCTCCCCGAGGTCTTGCACATGGCCGGCTCGATGTTCGAGGCCCGCGCCCGCGCCCAGGCCGCCATCGTGGGCGTGATCGCGGTCGGGGCGTGCACGCTGTTCGTCATCTTTCAGCTTCTTGTCATCCCAGCCCTCTTCCTGCCGCTCATCACCCTGATCAGCCGGTTGTCGGGATAGTGCTCCGTCACAGCGCCGGTATCAGGGGTCGATCAAGCGGACGGATGGACCACGGAGGCAGAAGGATGAGCAGACCAAGGACATGAGAACCAAGGACATGAGGACAGACAGACATGGACAGGGAGACAGAGACGGATGCAAGGCGGACGAAGACAAAGAGAGGACCAAGAAAGCGGGGTGCAGCGCCGCGGCGCAATCCGATTTCGGGGTTTTCGCCGCGGATTCCCGTGCTCAACCACGGCCGCGATCGGTCCGAGAACCATCGAGCTTCTCGTCGACGCGCCGCCCTCTCTTCTCTCCTCGTCGTTTCTCTTGTCTTGTTTTCTCCGTGTCTCTGTGCCTCTGTAGTTCAATCCTGAAGAGCCCCGGAACCTGAAAAAGCAGCGTGGACGAGGCAAAGGAGCCGATCTTGGACGCATTTTCCGCTGGATTTAAACCTCCCACTTTGCGGCCCGCCGCGGCCGACCCGCTCGACTTCACGCTCGACCCCGACGCGATGTCGTTCGACCCTCGCGCCATCGGGGGCTTCTGGCGGCTGCGCAACCTGATGGGGCTGATCGCCGCCGAGGGGGTGCTGCTCTGGCTGGTGACGATCCTGGGCGTGATCGTGGTTCTGGGCGGGATCGTGATCCACATCGTGATCGCCGTGGGGGTGGGGATCCTGGCGGCCCGGGCGCGGATCGCGCGGCAAGGGGCGCTGCTGCAGGCGCTCGCGATCGCCGCCGAAAAGGGCATGCCGCTCGCACCCGCCGTGGCCGCATTCGCCGATCAAGATCGCGGCCGGGCGCGGCGGCGGGTGATGTGGCTCGCCGGCGAGCTCGCCCAGGGCCGCGGACTCTCGGAATCACTCACCAAGGAACCCAGGCTCATCTCGAGCGACGCCGTCCTTTTGATCAAGGCCGGCGAGGATTCCAACATGCTTCCCCAGGCCCTCCGCATGGCCGCCCTCTGCCGCTCGAACCAGTTCCCCCTCTGGCTCGCCATCGCCGGCCGGTTCGCCTATATCCTCGCGCTCCTGGTCGCGCTTCAGACCATCGTCTCATTCATCCTCTATTTCATCGTCCCCAAGTTCGAGGCCATCTTCCGCGATTTCGGCGTCCCGCTCCCGCAAGCGACCGTGCTCGTCATCGATCTCAGCCACACGATCATTAAATACTTCTACCTGTTCTCTCCCTTCCTTGTCGGCGAGATCGTGCTTCTGTGCTTTCTGCCCATGTCGCTGGCCGGCTGGGGCAATTCCTTCAGCGTCCCGCTCATCGATCGGTTCCTCGTTCGCAGGCACTCCGCGCTCCTGGCGCGGGCGCTCGCCCTGTACGTCGCCGCCGGCCGGCCGATCGCCCGCGGGCTGGCGCTCGTGGGCGACGCCTACCCGGTCCGCTGGTTTCGCGCGCGGGTGAAAAGCGCCAGCCGCGACGTCCAGGACGGCCTCGACTGGACGACCGCCCTCGAACGCCACGAAGCCATTCGCCCGGCCGACGCCGAGGTTCTGCGCTCGGCCCAGGCCGTGGGCAACCTGGGCTGGGCACTCGAGGAACAGGCCGAGCGCAACGAGCGCCGGCTCGCCCAGCGGGTCCAGATCGCCTTCGTGACCCTGTTCCCGATCCTTTTGCTCATGATTGGATTCGTCGTGTTCGTGATCGTACTCGGTTTCTTCACCCCGCTGGTCAAGCTGATTTCGGAGCTCTCGACGCTATGATGCGAAAACGGACCCAGCGCCACGGGCCGGGAAAGCGCCGCGGGAGCTCGCTCCTCATTGAGTCGTCCGTCGCGCTCCTGATGCTCGTGATGGCGATGACCCTGACCGTCCAGATCCTGGGCGCGGCCTCGGGCGGACGCAGGGCCGCCGACCGCCGCGACCGCGCCCGGATCGAGGTCGGCAACGTGATGGAACAGATCGCCGCCCACCCCTTCGACCAGGTCACCCCCGAGCTCGCGAAATCAATCAACCTGTCCGAAGGGGCGAAACACGCGCTCCCGAGCGCCGAGCTCCGGATCGCGGTCTCGGACGCCCCCGAGGATTCCAGGCGAATCTCGGTCCAGCTCCGCTACCGGGCGCGGTCGGGCGAATGGGAGAGCCCCGTCGTCCTCGTCTCGTGGATCAACCGCGCGGGAGGCCGGCCATGATCAAGAATCGTGCAATGAACAAGCGCAAGGGCATGAGCATCCTCGAGACCGTCGTGGTCATGAGCAGCGTCGCCGTCGCGCTCGGGCTGTCGACGCTCCTGATCCAGCTCATGCTTCGGCTGGGCTCGGACGACCAGGCGCGGCTGGCGGCCTCGACCGCGCTCGAGCGGCTGTCGCGCGAGTTTCGCGCCGACGCCCACGCCGCCGCCGAGTGCAAGATCGAGAAAGCCGGCGCGGGCGATCGCCTGATCGTCGAGCGCGGGCCGGGCCTGAGCGTCGCGTATCGGCCGCACGGCTCGCGAATCCTCCGAGAAGAAAACCACGCGGGCAAGGTCGTCGACCGCGACGAGTGCGTTCTCGCCCGCGGCGCGGTCGCGACCTTCGAGACCCGCGTGATCACCGGCCGGACATTCGTCGCCTTGATCGTCCATCTCCCGGCCGACAAGTCGGGCTCGACCGCCCCGCCGTTCGAGATCCTCGCCGCCGTCGGCAAGAGTTCGCCCGCGGCCGCCCCAGCGCGCAAGGAGGCGAAATGATCCTCGCCCGCACCCACCGCCGCGACCCGATCACCGCACCTCGGCCCGTCCCCCGCAAGGGGCTGACCGTCGTCGCCGTCATCGTCTGCCTGGTCGTGCTGCTGATGCTCGCCGGCGTGCTTCTCAAGGTCGCGGCCACCCGCCGCCTGGTCGCTCGCGAGCTCGAGCGCAAAGCCCAGGCCGACTGGCTCGCCGAATCCGGAATCGGGCGCGCCCTGGGCCGGCTCGCCGTCGACCAGGCCTACAAGGGCGAGACCTGGAACCTCACCGCCGCCGACCTCGACCGCCCAGGCGCGGCTCGAGACGCGAAACCCGTCGCCTCGGTCGCGATCAAGGTCGAGCCCTCGGGCGACCAGAGCCGCACGATCACCGTCCGAGCCGATTTCCCCCCCAACCTTCCCGACCGCGTCAGGCGCACGAGACGCCTGGAGCTCGATCTCAAATCCCTCAAAGGAGCCGTTCGATGATTGTCATGCACCTGTTCACACGAGAGACGCCCGCCG
>DAIDHE010000242.1 GCA_027459775.1 Planctomycetales bacterium
CAGCACGCGGCCGTCGGCGGTGGCGACCGAGTACTGGACGAAGTTCCCCTCGACGCTCCGGCTGGGGTCGAGGATATGGATCAACAGCTCATTGCGTGGCAATGCGGCTGATCCGGTGAGGTCGGGGCCGACCTGTCCTCCCTCGGTTCCGTGGCGGTGGCACTTGGCGCATTGTTCCTTGAAGACGACCTTGCCGCGGGCGGGGTCGCCGCCGGTCGAGACCTGGGCCGCGAGGGCCTCGATCACCCGCGCCCGATCGGGGTCGGGCAGTCCGCCGCCCTGCGCCATGATCCGCCTCGCCCGCCGCGCGATCGTGCGGTCGGGGTGGGCGGCGAGGGCCTGTTTCTGGTCGAGGTCGAGCTCGGCCAGGCGGACCTGGTTTTGTTCGAGGGCGGTCATGAGCGACCCGGTCCACTCCGCGCGGGTGAGCAGGGCCTTGATCGCCGCGGCCCGCGCGGCCGGGGCGAGCGTCGGGATGAGCGCGGCCAGGGCCTTGCCCGCGCCCGGGGCCTTGCCCGCGCCGACCGCCTCGACCAGGCCGACTGAAAGCGCGGGGCTGGTCCGCGGGCCGACCTGTTCGAGGATCGACTGGGCCAGGGCGTCGTCCCACGCTCGCAGCTCGACCAATTGCCGGCCGGCGTCGATTCGTTTGGCGTCCGACTGGGCGGCGTCCTGGACCAGGGTCAAGAGCGTGCGGGCCATCTCGGCGCCGATGCGGTCGAGCGACTGGTTGCCCCAGAGCCCGACCAGCCGCACCAGCCGCCCCCGCGCCTCGGGATCGAGCCCGGTCGAGAGCTTGACGAGTGCGTCTTCGCTCGCGCGGTCGAGCGCGACGGGGTGGTCCTTGGGCCAGCCCTTGGCGAGCCCCGTGACGATCACGCTCGCGATGGCCGGGTCGCCCTGGGAAAGCGCGGCCAGCAGCGCGGGCGCTCGGTCGACGGGTGCGCCGCGCGCCCAGTGCTCGGCGACCCGGGCGAGGACCAGCCGGGTCTCTCCATCGAGCCTGCCGTTCGCCGGGTGGGCGACGATCTTGAGGAATTCGAAGTCGTTGCGTGCGGCCGCCGCCGTGGCCGCGTCGGCGAGCACGCGATCGCCGCGGGCGAACCCGTGCACGAGCGCCTGGGCCAGCGCGGCCGCCGCGGTCGTGCTGGGGGCGGACTCGGCGAGCGCCAGGCATGCGGCCAGGCGAACCTGGGCGTCGGGGTCGTCGAGCAGATTCGCGCTCGCGATCCGCTCGGCGGCTTGTTCATCGCGCGGCAGCACTTGAAGCGCCATCCTGCGCACCCCGGCCGAGGGATGCCCAAGCGCCCCCAGCGCCGCCGCGCGCAAGGCCGGCTCGCCGCCGGGCGCCCCGGCCAGCCCGGCCAGCGCGCAGAGGGCGTGGATCGCGCCCACGTTCAGGCCGATCGCGTCGACCGCCCTGTTTTTCACCAGGTCCGCGAGCGCCGGCAGGACGTCGCCCTGGCCCCGCTCGACCAGCAGCCGCTGCGCGTGCATCCGCCAGAACTGGTTGTCGGATGCAAGCGCGGACAACAGAGAATCCGGCCGGGCCGGATCGAGCCTGGGGGCCGGCGATTTTGGCGAGCCCTTGTAGACCACCCGATAGATGCGCCCGTGGGTCTGGTCGCGGAGCGGCGTCTCGTAGGCGCTGCCGCGGCCGGTCTTGAAGCCGTGGGGCGTGGGGTTGTGCTGGACGATGTAGTTGTACCAATCGATCACCCACACCTGGCCGTCGGGGCCGACCTCGGCGGCGATCGGGGCGGTCCATTCGTCGTCGCTGGCGAGCAGGTTCCAGCCGTAATACGCGGCGACGTCCGCCCCCTTGCGCTCGAGCGTGAACGTCGCCGCCAGGTGCCCGGTCGGCTCGGTCACGAACGCCGTCTGGTTCCAGTATTCGCGAGGATACGCGCGGGCCGTGTAAAGCGCATGTCCGGCGGCCGCCGTGAACCCGCCGTGGAAATCGACCTGCCGGACCTGGTCGGTGATGGGATAAAACTGGTTGGTCGCGGTGATGCTCTGAAGCGCCCGGGGCGCGAGCCCGCGCACCATTTCATAGAAGCGGTTGGGGACCGGCAGATAGACGCTGGGGCAGCCGTTGGCCGTCGAGCCGAAGACGAGCCCGTCCTCGCTGAAGCCGACGCCCCACGAATTATTGGTCGTGCTCCGCAGGAATTCGAGCTTTGACCCGTCGGGCTTGAAGCGAAAGAGCCCCTGGCCAAACTGATGGCGCTCGCCGCCGACCGTGCCGCGAAAGGCCGAGTAGCCCACGATCCCCCAGATCCAGTTGTCGAAACCATAGCGCAGATTGCTGGGCCCGGCGTGGGTGTCGCCCGTGCCCCATCCCGTGAACAAGACCTTACGCGTGTCGGCCTTGTCGTCGCCGTCCTCGTCCTTGAGAAACAGGGTGTCAGGCGCCTGGAGCACGATCAACCCGCCGTTCGCGTACACGAGCGAGGTGGGGATGTTGAGGCCCAGGGCGAAGACCTTGAACGAATCGGCCCGGCCGTCGCCGTCCGTATCCTCGAGGATCGTGATCCGATCGCGCCCGGGCGCTCCCGATCGGCCTTTCATGTTGGGGTAATCGACGCTCTCGGCGATGTAGAGCCGTCCCCTATGATCCCATGTCATGCAGATGGGTTTTTTGATCTCGGGCTCGGCCGCGAAGAGCTGGGGCTCGAAGCCCCCGGGCACGACCAGATGCTTGCGCGAGTCCGCGGGCGAGAGCGGCTTTTGCATGCGCTTGATGGCGTCGCCCTGGGTGCCCCACTGGCGGCCGGGGAGATAGTTGGGGATGTCGGCCGGGGCCGATTCATAGGAAAACGCCGGAGCGCCCGCGGCGACCCTGGGCCGGCTGTCGAGGACGGGACCCTTGTTCGCCGCCCAGCGGATTCCGCGCTCGAGCAGGTCGTGAAAGCCCGGTTCTTGCCAGGTCCGCGCGTCGTGGCCGTAGGCCGTGTAAAACACCCGCCCCTTGCCCTGGGTGCGGACCCACGTCCAGGGCTCCGCGCCCGCGCCCTCGGCCCTCGTCTCGAGCACCGTCCGGTCGTTCTCGTTGTGCTTGTGGTGGACGTAGGTCTCGTCCCAGGTGCGAAAGAGCGCGAGCCCCTTCATGATCGGGTGCGCGGGCTCCACCGCCTTGACCTCGAACACCCCCGTGCCGTGCCGCAGGAATTGCGCCCCCACGAGCGCGATGTACCGGGGCGAGTTGAGAAAGCAATACGACGCGCAGTGGATCGGCGCGAACCCGCCGCCCCCCTCGACGTAATCCAGCAGCGCCTTTTCCTGGTCGGGGGCGATGCGGGTCGTATTGGCGTAGATCAGCAGCGCGTCGTATCGGCCCAGGGTTTCGGGGTTCAGATCCTCCATCCGCTCGGTGTAGTCGACGTCCAGGCCGCGGCTGGCGAGGACGGGCTTGATTTGCGCGGCCCGGTCGGCGGGGTCGTGGTGCCCCTTGTCGCC
>DAIDHE010000207.1 GCA_027459775.1 Planctomycetales bacterium
CTGGGCGTGGTGGCGCTCAAGGCCGGAACGGCGATCGAGTGGGACGCGGCCGGCATGAAGGCCAAGAACCTGCCCGCCGCCGACCAGTACATTCGCCGCCACTACAGGAGGGGCTTCTCGATCCACGTTTGATCGCTCAAGCAGTCGTTAATAGGCAACGGCCCGGAGGGGCCGAAAACCCCTCCGGGCGTCCATGCATTGTCAGCGTTCAATAGGCGTCGCCGGAAATGATCTCGCCCCGCGCCCGGGTCGCGAGCGCCTGGAACACCCGCTCGGGTTGCGTGTAGACCGGCGTGCCGATCGAGGTCGCGCCTCCATCGCCCAGGATGGTCTTCAGAAAGTGGACCGACCCGTCGGCAAAGACAAAGTTCGCCCCGCCGGGATGAAGGCTCGAGCAATCGTCGAGCCCGCCGTCGGGATCGGTGTTGGTGTTGATCAAGTGGCAGTGAGCCTGAACCAAGGTCGCGGCGGGATAATAGAGAGCCCCAGTCGTGGGACAGCGGTTCGACGTTCCGCGGTGGATCACCCCGTTCACGATCGCGCCGGCCCAGATTCCCTGGGCGTTTGCCCATGCTCGCTCGACAATCAAAACCGTCAAGCTTGTGCCATCAAGGACATCGGCGAGTCGAGTCTTGCTGTTGCGTGAGAAGATGCCGGTCCCGAGCCCGTCGTTGTTGATCCCCGTGGCCGTGTCGGTCTCATCGCCTCCGACGCAGGCCGCGTAGCTGGCCGGGGCCGCCATCGCGAGAATCGCACCGCTCGCGTTCGTCACCGGAAACGGTCCTCCAGTCAGGTCCGATGGACAGACCAGGGTCGTGAGGGTTGTGGCAATGACCGTGGCATTCGCGGGGCTCTCGACATGGCACTGGAAATTGAGGGCGTTATCGAGAGGCACTTGCTCGAGTTGCCCGAGGATCATCGAAGCCCAGCTCCATCCCGGCGCGGTGTCGGACGCTCCGTCCACAAAGGGTTGCCAGGCGCAGTAGCCCATGGGAAAGCTGCCAATCGCGTCATGATAGTTGTGCAGGGCGAGGCCGATCTGCTTGAGATTGTTCGTACACTGGATGCGTCGGGCGGCCTCACGCGCGGCCTGGACCGCCGGCAGCAAAAGAGCCAGCAAGACCGCCATGATCGCGATCACGACCAGGAGCTCGATCAGCGTGAAACCCCGACACCGATGGCACTTTCGCGGACACGAGCCAGCACGCGGGCATTGATGCATCTTCGAGGACTTTTTTTGAGATTCGATGTCACCCAGAGAAGGCGCGCCGTGGAGGGATGGTCCCACGAACGCCAAACCCATCGGCGACGTGATCCCTCCAGCGGTCGCACCATCACCACCCTCCCGCTCGAGTGACAGGAGAGGCGATTCCTGAGATTCGTAAGTTGTATCAGAGAAAGATGTTCGAGCGCATTCTCCACCCAGACCGCGGCGCAGGCCGCGACCGCCAAGCCGGTCGTCAAACAGGTGCATTGGGGATTCGCCAGATTCCGGGAGATGATCGAAACCGGTGGGACCAACACCAGAACGACCTGATCGATATTGAGACTCAGTCTCATTATGAGGGAGGATAGCGGCCGTGACTGGCGATGTCAAGCGTTTGTGGTGTGAGAGCGACGGGCGCCGAGTTGGAGCGAGGGTTGATCAGAGGCGGGTGCGTGGGCGGATCGACGGTCAAGGGTTCCTATTCATCTTGGCCAGAGCCCGAGCGGCGAGGTCGTGGAGCTTGGGGTCGTGTTCGCGGATCGAGGCGAGTTGATCGAGGATCTCCTGGGGCGGTGACTTGAGCTTGACCGCGGCGAAGATCGCGTCTCGGCGGACAAGGGGATCCTGATCGCCGAGGGCCCCAGCCAGGGCTGGGGCGACGGCGGGGTCGGCGTCGCCGATGTTGCCGAGCTTGAGTACGGCCTGCCGGCGCACATGGGGGTCGCGATGGTGAAGCTCTTCGACCAGCGAGGCGACGTCGCGCCCGCCCGCCTGGATGGGCGCGTTCTCTTGGGTTCCGCATCCCTGTAGGGACAAATAGAGGACCAGGAAAATGAGGCGATGTCGTGAGGCGGTTCGTTGCATGTCGGGGCGATCCTTGCACGAATGCGCGAGGCTTGCGTCAGTACGAGTCGGCGCTCACGATTTCGCCACCGGCTCGGGTGCCGAGCGCCTGCCAGACCAGGCTGGCCGGGGTGTACTGGGTCGAGCCGTTGGCGTTCACTCCGATGACGCTTCTGAGGATGCTTTTCACGAAATGGACCGAGCCGTCGGCGAAAAGGACATTGGCGCCGCCAGGATGGAAGCTCGACCCGTCGTCGAGGCCGCTGTCGGCGTCGGAGTTGGAGTTGAGCTGATTGCAGTGCGCCAGAACCAGACAGGGCGCGAGATAGGTGGCGTTGGCCCAGATCGGCGTGGGATTGAACGGACCGCGGGTGACGAACCCTCCCGCGATGGCGCCCGTCCAGGTTCCCTCGGTGATGCCCCAGGCACGCTCGATGAGCATGACCGTCTGGCTCGTTCCATCGGTGATTGCCGCGATTCGAATGGCACTGTCGCGGAAGAAGAGACCGCGGCCAATGCCGTTATTGGCGAGCCCGAGCGCGACGTCCGAGGCGTCGTCGCCGGCGCAAGCGGCATACGAGCTGGGCGCGACGACCGCGACCACGTCGCCGATCCCATCGTAAACCGGATACGGCCCCACGGCCGCCGCGTCCGAGGGGCAAAGATAGCCGCTCAGCGTCACTCTCGTTCCCGTTGTGTTGGCGGGGTGCTGGACTGGCAGGTTCAGGTTCAGCGAGGAGTAGAGCGACGACTGTTCGAGCTGGGGGAGGATCATCGAGGCCCAGCTCCATCCCGGGGCGGTGTCGGTCTCGCCGTCGAGGAATGGCGCGGCCGCGATGTAGCCTGGAGGAAACGCCAGCACCTGGTCGTGATAGTTGTGAAGCGCGATTCCCATTTGTTTGAGGTTGTTCACGCACGCCGCCCGCCGCGCGGCCTCGCGCGCGGCCTGGACCGCCGGAAGCAAAAGGGCGATCAAGACCGCGATGATCGCGATGACCACCAAGAGCTCGATCAGCGTGAATCCTCTCTGGACGGCTCGCATGCGGAATCTCCCCCCCTCGGTTCCATGGAACGAATCGGCGGCCCCGGCCACTGTAAGGCAATTGCCGTTCCAGTCGACCTGGATTGCGCAAGTCTCGCCCTGCGTATCACAACCAACGATCGAGGGTGGTTTCGGAATCGGAAGGCGCGGCGGTTGGTCCATCGACGGCGGCGAAAAAAACGCCGGGGCGCGATCGGCATGCACAACGCATCCTACGGGCCACCGCCTTGGCGCATTCTAGAATCAAGAAAATGTCCGACGCGAGCGTCGGCTCTCGGAGACGCCTTCCGAATGAACTCTTGAAGGCGTTCTTCCCCGCGTGATCTTGCTTGGACTCGTCTTCCCTCAGCACCTTGACTGGCACCCCGATGAGGTGGAACATGCTTCCTCTGGCACCCTCGCGTAGGGCTCGTGGCGTTGGAGTTTCGCGCAAGCATCGCGGCTCGCGATCGGCGCCCGTGCTGGAATCGCTCGAGACGCGGCAATTGCTGACGGCGTCGCTGGCGCTCGGATCGCTCTCGCAGCTCACGGCCCAGACCAATCTGACGGTTCTGCCCATGGCCTCCACGGGTCCGAGCGGGTACACACCCACGCAGATCCAGACGGCGTACGGGGTGAATCAGATCAAGCTCTCGGGAGCGGTGTCGGGGACGGGCGCGGGCCAGACGATCGCGATCATCGACGCCTACAGCGATCCCACGATCGCCGCCGATCTGGCGAAGTTCGACGCGCAATTCGGCCTGTCCGCGCCGCCGTCGTTCGTGGTCAAGAATCTGGGCGCGACCACGACCAATGCAGGCTGGGCTCTCGAAACGTCGCTCGACGTGGAATGGGCGCACGCGCTCGCGCCCAAGGCCAACATCGTCTTGGTCGAGGCGGCTTCGTCGTCGCTCACCTCGCTCTTTGGAGCGGTCAGCTCGGCGAGCCAGATGCCCGGAGTGAGCGTGGTCTCGATGAGCTGGGGCACGCCGGAATTCTGGGGCGAGTGGAGCCTGGACGGCATCTTCACGACGCCGGCCGGCCACACGAGCATCACCTACGTCGCCTCGTCGGGCGATTCCGGCGCCTGGTCTGGGCCGATGTATCCCTCGGTCTCGCCCAATGTCCTCGCCGTGGGCGGCACGTCCTTGACCCTTGGGGCCAAGAACAGCTATGGCTCGGAAACGGGCTGGAGCGGAAGCACCGGCGGCTTCAGCGGAACCGACAACGGCTTTTATTATTATGAGCCGGCGACGACCGCGCAGGTGGCCGCGCAGGCGGCGGGGGGCCTGAACTACGGCGTGCGAACCACGCCCGACGTCTCGTTCAACGCTGACCCCAACACCGGCGTGGCCGTTTATGATTCGACCTCGTACAGCGGTCAGTCGGGCTGGTTCCAGGTTGGCGGCACCAGCGCGGCCGCTCCAGCGTGGGCCGGCCTGGTCGCGATCGCCGACCAGGGCCTGTCCGCGGCCGGCAAGGGAACGCTCTCGACAACCCAGCTTTCCACGGAGCTTTACAACCTTCCCAGCACAGATTTTCATGACATCACGTCTGGATCCAATGGTTATTCCGCGACGCCTGGGTACGACCTGGTCACCGGGCTTGGCAGCCCCAAGGCCAACATGGTCGTCTCGGGGATCCTGGCCGCGAACGGCGTCTCAACCGTCGCCTCCAAGAGCACGGCGATTGTGAGCGTCACCGTCGTCAGTTCCACTCATGAGTACATCGTGAGCGTTGGTCCGACGAGCGGGTCGGGTACGACGACGTCGAGCACGGGCGGGTCGAGCACGACCTCGATCGGAGCGGCGCCGGCGGCGAGCGGACTGGCGGCGAGCACGGTCTCGATCGCGACGACGGCGGGCGCCGCGGCCTCGACCGGTCAGGCGACGGCGTCGTCGTCTTCCGGGACATCTTCATCATCGCCGTCGGCGCTTGCGGCGCAGGCGACGGCGCTTGCGGCGAGCGCGTCCCCCGCTTCGTCGACCGCGGTTGGGCAAGGTCCGGCGACATCGTTCGACGCCAACCGGCTGGCGCGGGAAAAGACGGCGATTTCCGATCTGATTCTGGAGACGACCGAGAGCTCAGGCGGAATTGTGCACGAGAGCACGGCCCAGCCTTCCTCGACGAGTTCGGACGCCCCTGTGCCGGCCATGCCGATGGCGCCGCCGTTGCCCGCCCTGCCCGACGCCGCGATTCCCGGGCAGAGCGGTGAGAAGCAAAAAACCGACGGCGCACCCCCGCCCGCTCCGCCGCGTCCCGCGCCCGCGCGGCCCGAAGACGACGAAGCCAACCCCGAGCCAGGAACTCTGAGCGGGCTCGTCGTGATTCTCGGAGCATCCGCTCTGGCGCTCAGGGAGCACCGGAGAACGGGATCGGCGAGCGTTCGAGACCGCCGCTCGTGGCTGCCAGGCCGAATCTCAAGCTGGTGATCGAACGGAGCAAGAGCCAAGCACGGCATGCGCAATATTATCTTCGACCTTGACGGCACCCTGATCGACTCGCGACCAGGAATCTTCGCCGGGGTCGCGCACGCCATGACCCGGCTCAAGCTCCCGCTCCCCGACCCGACAGGTCTTGACTGGGTGATCGGACCTCCCCTGGAGCATGTGATGCGCGACCTGCTCGCGCCCCATGCCGACGACCGAATGATCCAGGCCGTCTCGTATTATCGCCAGTACTACGCGAGCATAGGCCTATATAACGCCCGGCCGTACGACGGCGTCCATGAGTTGCTCGAAAACCTGAAATCGAGAGGTCGATCGCTCTTTATTGGAACCTCGAAGCTCACGCCGTTCGCGGAGGCGATCCTGGATCACTTCGGGCTGTCGCCGTATCTCGCGGGAATCCATGGCGCGAATCCCGACGGTCGGCGTCACGATAAGGCCGATCTGTTCCGCCACATTCTCGAATCTCGCCGCTTGAAGCCCGCCGAGACGGTCGTGGTCGGCGATCGCCAGTTCGATGTCGCGGGGGCCATCGCGTGCGGACTGGACGTCGTGGCGGTGACTTATGGGTATGGAAGCGCTGACGAGCTTCGATCCGCGGGCGCACAGGTCTTTGCCGATTCGCCCGCCGCGCTGCGCTCGATCTTATGACGGAATCACACCGGTGGGCGGCCGGTCACGAACTCCGGACCATTCACGTCGATCGTCGATTTCGCACGACTAGGGCTGGTGTTGTTCAAGGGGAGTCTGGGCATGATCGATGAATCCGATCCAGTCGCGTTCGAGTGCCTTCAGGTCCGAGCCAAAGGCGCGTTCGAAGGCTGCTTGGGCTCGATCCGAGACGGGGAGCGAAGCCGACTCGAGGGGTGGGGGCGATCGGAGCAGGTCCAGGAACGTGAGGAACTGGGCGGGCTTCTGGGTGCGCAGAAAGTAAACGAGGGCCCAGGCCTGGGCGTAGGGATCGCGACTATAGCCGTGTGCGAACCCGCCATCGCGGACCAGCCGATCGAGCTGGGGAGGCGTGGAGAGCTTGTGCCAGTCGGGGAGTCTCAGGTCGTGTGCGCGGCTGACGCCGGCCCAGCGCCCGCCTCGAATGACCTCGAACTGGGCGGCCAGTCCTTCGTGCAGCCAGCGGGGGAAGGCGTCGTGGCGGGGAGCGAGCCGGGTGGCGACCGAGAGCTGATGGATCATCTCGTGGGCCGCCGTGCCCAGGTCGATCGCGCGGCGATCGAGCTCCAGGAGCGCCTCGCGCAGGTCGGCCTCGGCGGTGAGTTGATCGAGCATCCGATCGCCGTCTTGCCGGCCGACCACGCGCGGTTTTTCGCCCCCGATCTGGATCCGAATGCGAGCCCGCGGCGGCGCGGCCTTCAAGCGGTCACGCGCCGACGCGAGCTCCTCGCGGCGGCGGGCGAGCGCGGCCCGATGCGCCTGGTCGTCCTTCGTGGACCGCGAGTCAAACGCCACGACCGCCTTCCACGTCGGGTGGCAATAGCCCCTGGTCGTCACGAACCCCGCGGCATCTTCGCGCTTGAGAAACGCGAGATAGTCGTCCTGGCTGGCGAACCACGCCGACGGCAGTCGCGCATCGGGAACGACGAGCTCGATTCCCGCCGCCGCTAACACCAGATAGTAAGCCGCCATCACATGCTCAAGCATCGCGATTCGCTCGGCGGCCTCCTGGTCGCCGTGCTCGTGCAAGAGCAAGACGTGCGGCCCGCGCGCGACCTTGCACTCGACCCCCAGCGAGCGCAGGAATCGCTCGAATTCAGGGTCCGTGGTCGGGCGTCTGAGTCGGTCGAAGACCTTGACCATCCGTGCCGTCGCGGGATGGGCGGGGTCGAGTGCGTGTAGCTTCCTGAGCTCGGGCTCGACCTCGAGCGACAGTCCATTTTCGATCGCCCACCAGACCGCGTCGAACCGGGGCTTGAAATCGTTCCCAGCCTGCCGCAGCCGTTCGGGCCATTCGGTCTCGGGCCAGAAGCCGGGCACGATCTCGACCACGAACGAGCGGGGAAACTCGGCTTGACCGCTGGGCAGGCTCAGAATAACGCGGTCGCCCGAGATTTTGGCCGGCGCCTGAATCTGGAACCCGCCCCGAAAATAGACGAGATCCCCTCTCGACGAACCGGCCGATCCCAGGCAACCCAGGACGACGGCGAATAAAAGTGGATGGGGATGTTTAAATCGCCGGCTCGGCATTTCGACCCGCCCCCTGCTCGGGTTCGGGAAACCATAAGCAATACGCGCCTACCACGCCAGGCGAAGCGGGATGAGAATCACCGGCTCGGCCAATCGCGTGGGTTCGTTCTAGGCTTGGTTCGGGGCGGAACGAACCGCCGGTGAACAGTCAATCGCCAGGGATTGTGAGGTCGGCCATGGGTGGTGAAGCCATGACGGGTCAAGAAACCGAGCGCGACCTGCTGCTGGGGGTCGCGGCTCTGGAACGTGGGATCGTGGATCGTAAGACCCTTGGCGAGGCGCTCAGGGCCTGGCTCGACGACGGCGACGGCAGCCTGGGTTCGGTGCTTGTGGACCAGGGTGCGCTGACCGCGTCGGATCATGGCGCACTGCGCGATGCCGTCGCACGAAAGCTCGATGAAAGTGATTGGGAATCGAGGTCGTGGGACGAACTGACCCGAGAGACCGCGTGCGGGTTTCTTGACGTTCGCGGATCAGGGCCGCTGGAGGGATCGACGGCGTCGATGGGCCTCTCTCGGGAACCGACGGCGGTAGGCGTGGAACCCGCGGGGGAATCGCGGTATCAGATCTTGCGCCCGCACGCGCAGGGCGGGCTGGGGCAGATCTATCTCGCCCTGGATGCCGAGCTGGGGCGGCGGGTGGCGCTCAAGGAGATCCGCCCGCGGCACGCGGGAAACGCCACGAGCCGCCAGCGATTCCTGGCGGAGGCCCGGATCACGGGTCGACTCGAGCATCCCGGGATCGTGCCCGTCCATGGCATGGGGGTCCATCCTGACGGACGTCCCTATTACGCCATGCGGTTCATCAACGGCGAGGATCTCGCGACCGCCGTCCATCGCTTTCATGCCGCGATCAAGGAATTTAGCGGTCTCGAGTTTCGCTGGCTCCTGAGGCGCTTCATCGACGTCTGCGACACCATCGGCTACGCCCATAGCCGAGGCGTGATCCACCGCGACCTGAAGCCCAGCAATATCATGCTGGGTCCCTATGGAGAAACCCTCGTCATGGATTGGGGGGTTGCCCGGCCCATGCGGGGGCCAGATCTACTGGACGGCCAGGAGGGGGACGAGAACTCTTCCGACGAAACCATCGTCCGCGACGGTCCGCTGGGTCGGCCCGAGACCATGGTGGGGCAAGCCGTCGGCACGCCTGCCTACATGAGCCCCGAGCAGGCTCGCGGCGATGCGACCGCGGTCGGCCCCGCCAGCGACGTCTACAGCCTGGGGGCGACCTTGTACGTCATGCTCACCGACCGCCGGCCATTCGCGGGCGAGATCGAGGACGTTCTGGACGAGATCAACCAGGGGCGATTCCCGTCCCCGCGCGCGATCAATCGCCGCGTGCCGGTCGCGCTCGAGGCGATTTGCCTTCGCGCCATGGCGATCGATCCAACCAGGCGCTATCCGACCGCGCAGGCGCTTGGGGTCGAGATCGAGCGGTTCCTGGCCGACGAGCCCGTCTCGGCCTGGCGCGACGGATGGTCGGTGCGCGCCCGCCGCTGGGTGCGCAGGCATCATTCGCTCGTCGCGGGTTGCACCGCCGCCGCCGGCGCGGCCCTGCTCTCGTTGGCCGTGGCCGTTCCCCTCTTGTCGATTGCCTGGCACAACGCCAAACAACAACACGCCCTCGCCCAGGCGCATGAGAGAACCGCTGCCGACGAGCGAGATCGCGCCGAATCGGCCCTTCGGTTCCTGGTGGCCGCGTTTCGCAAGCCCGACCCGACCGTCGACGGCCGGACTCTGAAAGTCGTCGACCTGCTCGACCAGGCCGTCCAGGATCTCGATCGGTCGACCGGCGACCAGCCGCTCATGGGCGCGACTCTACTCGCCGCGATCGGCAAAACCTACGCCGGCCTGGGCATGGCGGCCGAGTCACTGTCGGTCTTCGAGCGCTCCCATGCCACTCGCGCCCGCTTGCTGGGCGAGGACCACCCCGACACCCTCGAGGCACTCCACGGGAAGGCGCAGGCGCTCGAGGACTCCGGTCGGCTCGATCAGGCGGTCCCGATCCTCGAGGACACGCTCGCTCGCAGAACCCTGGTCCTCGGACCAGACCACGAATCGGTCATCGAATCGCAGAGCGACCTGGCCGTCGCC
This sequence comes from Planctomycetales bacterium, assembly GCA_027459775.1. Taxonomy (GTDB): domain Bacteria; phylum Planctomycetota; class Planctomycetia; order Isosphaerales; family Isosphaeraceae; genus JAKBAP01. Next base: position 9,814 of record DAIDHE010000207.1, read on the forward strand.
TACTGGGAAATCGGCCGCCTCGACGAGGCCGTCAAGCTCCAGGAAAAAGCCCTGGCGATGGTCCAGGCCAAGCTGGGCGAGAACCATCTCGACTCGCTGACGATCATGGACAACCTGGCGGTCATCCAGGCCGCCGCCGGCCATCCCGAAAAGGCCGTCCCGCTCCACGAAAAGACCCTCGCGATGCTCCAGGAAAAACTGGGCCCAGACCACCCCACCACCCTCGTCACCCTGAATAACCTCGGTCGCGCTCTCGAGTCCGCCGGCCAGGTCGATCGAGCGATTTCCCTGCACCAGAAGACGCTCGAACTCCTGAAAACGAAACTCCATGAAGACCACCCAACCACGCTGACGTCGATGCATGGGCTCGCGCGGGCTCTGGCTCGAGCGAATCGTTTGCCCGAGGCGATTCCGCTCTTTGAACGCACCCTCGCGCTGCGCGAGGCCCGGCTGGGTCGCGATCATCCCGATGCCCTGGCGACAGCCTGCGCTCTGGCTCTGGCTTACGAAAAAGCGGGGCGCAATGAGGATTCGGTCCGCCTGGCACGGGATTTCCTGGATCGAGCTCGTCCGATCGAGCCCCGATTGCCCGAGAGCCTGCGCTTGCAGATCCCGAGCGCCATCCACATCGTTCAAGCGGCCAAGCTCGAGAAACAAGGCACGGGGATCGGGACGAGCGGAGCGGCCGGGGGCCGTCATTGACGAAAAATGACTCAAGTTGGTGTCGCGTTCAGCCGGCGGCCTTCGAAGAACTTAAAGTCGGCCGTGGGAACGAGAGTGACACGATCACGACAGCATCCTCGGTATCCAAGGAGGTAGATATGTTGGTCTTGAGCCGAAAGCCCTCGCAGCGGATCCTGATCGGGAAGGATGTGACGATCACCGTCGTGCGAATCGATCGCAACCAGGTGCGAATCGGAATCGACGCTCCGGCGGAGGTCTCGATTCTGCGCGACGAATTAACCGCCATCGAACCTGAGAAGGTCGAGGCCGGTCAAGCCGTACTGGCCGAGGCGCTCTGGTCGGTTGGCTGAAGGCGCGGTTTGAACAGCGCGACCCGTGGATCGCTTTCGCGGGCCTCATCAAGAGTCAGCGCATGCTGCCCGCTCAGATCGGCGGGCCAGCGCCATCGCCTTCCTCGCCCCCTCCTTCGAGCTCGCCGCCGCCGGCGAACGCCTTTTTCCCGGCCTCGCCCAGGGCGAACGATTCCAGGCAGAGACTGATCCGGGGATTGATGGCCGCATGCTCGGCGGTCGGGTATTCAAAGACCAGTGCGACCTCATAGGGCGAGTTCTTGTCGCCGTAAAAGTAAATCTGGACCTTCTTGGCGGCCAGGTCGAGGGTCTTGGTCTTGAAGGTGTTTGAGCGATTGCCGTGTCGCTTGGTCTCGTCCTTGAATTGGTTGACCTCGAGATCCGCGCCGTAGATGTTCTTCACGATCTCGACCACTTCGGTCTTGAAGTCGCCGCGGGCCGCCTCGGCCGCGGTGCTCGCCGATTTCTTGGCGTTTGGGCTCTTGGGTTGCTTGACGCGGGCGAGCAGGTGCAGGCTCTCCTGCTTGTTTTGATCAATGAAGCTGTTCTCGACGTCGAACCGCCCGGGCTCGAGCGTGGCCATGGCGAACGTCTGGGTCGGCCCCTCAAGATTCAGGGGCGGACGGACGTAGATGGCGAGCTGTTCTAGACGGCCCTTGGTCGGGGCCGGGATCAGGTTGTCGTCGAGCTTCTTGCGATAGCGCATCTCCTCAAGGGTCTTGCCGAGTCGGTAATCGTAATTGCCGCAGCCCATGCCGAGGATGAGGCCCGCGCTCAACAGCATCGCCAACGCCCGCTTCATCGATTGACCCCTGGAGACTAAAGCGCGACCCGCGTTTATCATGAATGCTGAATCTTCGTGGCGATCGCTCTTGATGTCAAGGCGCGCGAGGCCGCGAGTCGATCCCGGGAGCCTGGAGATGGATCGAGCCGACGAGACAACCGGCTCGGCCGGGGGCCCAGGCGCGAATCCAGACCCGGTCCGGACAGGACCGGTGGTCCAGATCATCGCGCTCGTCAAGCCGTTTCGCGCCGCCGCGGTGCTCGAGGCCTTGCAGTCGGTGGAAGTGCTGGGGGGGACGGTGCGCGAGGCGATGGGCTACGGCCGGCAGAAGAACCGGCTGAAACGCTACCTGGGGAGCGAGTACGACTCGTCGTTCGTGCCCAAGGTCGAGTTCACCGTCTTCGTCGAGGAAAAGCACGCCGAGGCCGCGGTGCGCGCGATCGCCGGCCCAGCGCGAACCGGGCGGATTGGCGACGGCAAGATCCTGGTCGTGCCGTGTCATCCAATCCATCTCGCCTGGCGTCCGCTTGGCTGAGGCGGACGCGCCAGGGAAAACGGCCGCACGCGGCAGTCAGTGAGGCGTGTTGATCCAGAGCACGCGGCGAAAGCGTGGTCGAGCGCGCTGATCCTCGAGATCGACCAGCACCTGGTGGGGCGCGGTCGACGGGTTCTCTGCCCGGAGCAGCGCGAACCGGCCGCAGTTCTGGAACCAGCGAACCACCGGCTGGTTGTCCAGCCAGGCGACGATCAGCTTGCCGTCGAGCTGACGCGCGTCTTCCTCGATCTTGGCGTAATAGACCGTCGCGCCATCGGCCACGATCGGGGTCATGGCATCTCCCTGCACGAGCATTCGCCGATCGTCGCGCTCGGCCTCTTCCCATTCTCCCCGCGCTCGACTGGGGAACGCCGCGTAGTCGACGGCGACTTCCCGCGCAGCGTGGCGGAAACGGATCTCGCCGTTACTCGAACCATTGCTCCTGTGCTCGATCTCGCTTTCTAATTCGTCTAAGCTGCCGGACGCCTGATCCCCCGGCGCCCGATCCTTTTCCAGGAGTTGAAGCGCCGTCCGCAGAAGCGCGCCGATCGTCGTCGCCGGCGATGCCTGGCCCTCGTGACGCACCGGCCGGGAGTGGCGAAACTTCAACCCCTGACCCGACAGCAGCCAGGTTGCTTCGACCGACGTGAGCTCGATGACGCGGAGGATCACCTCGGCCGGAACCGTCACGCCTGCCTCATAGTTATACCAAGTTCGCACCGGAATCCCGAGCCGCCGCGCCATCTCGGGACCACCGCGCTCACCGTGCAATTCCGCCCGCAGCGCCGCCAGGCGCTCGGCCAGGGCGTGCTTGGCTCGAACCGATTCAGGGAGAGTTTTCCGACGTGCCATGGACTTGAATCCCACGTTCGAACGCGCCACTGAGCGACGATGTCTCAAGTGCCCCACACGACGCTAGACACCGGGCGAACACAAGGGCTATTTAAAGCGATTTCTCCGAGAAATCAATGTGATTGTCGGAAAAGTTGCC
>DAIDHE010000265.1 GCA_027459775.1 Planctomycetales bacterium
GCGCACGCCGCGCCCAACTCCCAGGCGCGGCGGCGGTTCTTGAACGAGGCCCGGACGGCCGCGGGGCTTCATCACACCCACATCGTGCCCGTGTTCGACGTGGGCCAGGTGGGGGGTCTGTGTTACTACGCGATGCAGCGAATCGAGGGGAGCGGGCTCGATCGGGTCGTTCGCCATCTGCGCAGGTCGCGCCCCCAGGGGGCAGGCCAGCCGGGCCAGGCGGAGTCGGCCGGGGAAAGCCCCTCGGGGAGCGATTCGGGCGGGGGATTGCTCGGTTCGCGGTTCTCGCGGCTGTGGGGGCGAATCTCCTCCTGGCCGTGGCGGAATGGATCGAACGGCGATCGCGGCTCTCGGGGACGGCCGCGCGGGCCGGAGGATGGTTGGGGCGACACCGCGACCGGGCACTCGGGCGAATTTGGCGAATCGACCGGCTCCTGGGCGCCCGGCGGCCTGGCGATGGAACGCGATCGGGCCGCGCTGGCCGCCACGGGAACGGGGGTCTCGCTGGCGGAGCCGCCGACCCGACCGTTTCACGATCCGCGGCGGACCCCCGAACCGCCTCCCTACAACCCTCCCCAGGGCTCGGCCTATTATCGCTGGACGGCCGCATCCGGGCTCCAGGCCGCCGATGCACTCGCCCACGCCCATCAGCAGGGGGTGATCCATCGCGACGTCAAGCCCTCGAATCTCTTGATCGACGCGCGGGGCACGGTCTGGGTCACCGATTTCGGCCTTGCCCGCCGGCTCGCCGACCCTGGCATGACCCAGCACGACAGCATGCTGGGCACGCCCCGTTACATGAGCCCCGAGCAAACCCGCTCGGGAATGGTCGACGGCCGCACCGACATTTACAGTCTTGGGGCGACCCTGTACGAGCTCGCCACCCTGCGGCCCCCCTTCGACGGCGGCACCGCGGCGGAGCTCCTGGACCAGATCAATCAAGCCGAGCCGATCCCGCCGCGGACGATCAATCCCCGGATCCCCCGCGATCTTGAGACGATCATTCTGAAGGCGCTCGCGAAGCGGCCCGCCGATCGTTATGAATCCGCGGCGGCGTTCGCCGAGGATTTGCGGCGGTTTCTCGATCACGAGCCGGTGAAGGCGCGGCGGATCAGCCTGGCGGGGCGGCTCTGGCGGGTGGCGCGGCGACATCCGGGGATCACGGGGGTTTCCACGGCGGCCGCCGCGGCGGTGCTGGCGATCGCGGGCTACGCCTACGTGCGAGTCGTGGCGGAGCGCGACCAGGCCCTTCTGGCGAAGAGCGACAAGGAAGCGGCACTTCACAAGGCCGAAGAGGCCAACGTGCAAACCAAGGCCGCCCTGGTCGGCCAGTTCAAGTCACAGGCGGCGCTTTTGCGGGCCTCGAACCTGCCCGATCGGCGCGATCGAGGACTCGAGCTCATCCGCCAGGCGGTTGCGCTCGCGCCCGAGAAATCGCTGGTCGCCGACCTTCGCGACGAGGCGGTGGAATTCCTGGTCTTGAGGGCCGTCGAGGCTCGGCCGGCGGTCGCCTCGGGACGGGTGTCGGGACTGGCCCTGGGGCCGACCGGCAATCGGATGGCGGCGCTCTCCGCCGAAGGAGACTCGATCGACCTCTGGGATCTGACGCACAATCGGAAAGTGGCGTCGCATTTCCTGCGGGCCGACGCGGCCGGCGAGTGGGTCGGCGCGGGTGAAGCGCCGATCGGCCCGCGCGCGCCACAAGGGATGCCGCGAGCCGAAACCGGGCCCAATCCCCGGTTCGGGGGCTTCGGTCATCCCCGGCTGACGCAGTCTGGGCGGTATCTCATCGCCGTTCTCGACGACGGCCGGGGCTTCCGGTTGATCGATTCTCTCGCGGGGACCACCCTGCGTACCATCATCGACCCCGACCGCCAGGTCCGCGGACTCCACGCCGACGCCGTCGGTCGGCGCCTGATCACGATCGACTCCGTGGTCGACGAATCGTATCTCGATGCCGCGATGGAAGGGGGCGTTGGGCCGGATTCTGGCGGCGCCCATGTTTCGCAGTTGACCTTCTGGGATCTGGAGCGGCTCGACGCGCCGATCGCGAAAGTCCCGCTCCCGCGCGGCGGCCGCGGCGGGCCGCTGGTCGCGATCAGCCCCGATGGCAAGACGGTCGCCCTGGTCCAGCGCCAGATCAACAATTCCGTGGTGCGACTTTTCTCAGCCGCCGACGGCCAGCCGCTCTCCGCCCCTCGCGACGGCGTCGATTGCAAGATCGAACCGTTCGCGATCGCGCTCGGGCCCAATTCGCTGCTGGCCGTCGCGGGACGAAGCGAGGAAGCCGCCAGCGGCAATGGCACCGTGGTTCGGCTCTGGGATCTGGACACGATGGCTCCCCTGGGAAGTCTTCCGCCGAACCAGGGCTTTATCGGGCAGATGCGATTCAGTCCCCAGGGAACCCTTCTGGCCTTGGTCGGCTGGGGACCGATTGAGATCTGGGATCCGGCCGCGCACGGCCTTGTGGCCGCGCTTCGGACCTCGAACCAGCCGATGTCGATTGCCTTCTCGCAAGATGGGCGGACCTTGGCCGCGGGGGGAGCCCAGGGCGAAATCACCGAGGTCTGGACCATTTTCGATTCGGCGGTCCGAGCGCAGATATCCGGTTTCGACTACCGGCCGACTTCGCTGGCCTTCCGCGGCGACGGCGTTCTGGTCGGCGGCGACTTGAACGGCGACATCTGGAGCTGGATGAGCGGGCGGTGCCTCTCCCTGGTGTCGAGCCGGGTGAAAACCACGCCGGCTCCCCAGGCCGCCTCCGGGCGCCCGCAGCGCGGGGGCATGATGCGGGCTTTTTTCCCGGACGCCCTCTCCGTCGCCCTCGACCCCCAGGGCCGACTCCTCGCACACGACCGGCAGGGACTCAGGATCTGGTCCAAGAACCCCGAATCAAAGCCGGAGGGGGTCGTCCTGATTCCGCTGCCATCCCCCGGCGGTCGTCCGGCCCCGGGGATCAATCCGCTCATGATGTCGTTCTCGAGCGATGGCCGTCGGATCGCACTTTTGCGCGGAGGGGGAGTCTATCTCTGGCGGGCCGAGACCGCCGGGCAGGTCGAGCCCTTGGCGTCGCCACCCGGTGAATCGCGCCCGGCCGATAAACGAGAGCCCCGTCCCCAGAATCGCCCCACGCGGGGCGGACCGCCGCCAGGAGGTCCGCCGCCATCGCGGCGGGGCGGACCGCCCGAGCCGCCAGGCTCTCGTTTCCAGGCGATCCAGTTGGCCCCTCGAGGCGATCGCATCTATCTGATTGACGACAAGGGGGCCTTGCGGGTCTGGGAACTCGAGGAGGACTCGGCCAAAACTCGAATCCGCGAAATCGGCGCCGACTCGTCGATTCCCGAGAACCTCAGTGCGCTCGCCATCCGCCCCGACGGTGCGATGCTGGCGATCGCGGATCGCGGCGGAGTCGTCCATCTCGTCGATACCGTCGATTTCCGCGTTGTCGGCCGGCTGACTCCCTCTTCCCCGGAGGCCGAAGGCCAGGTGTTCGCGCTCGCCTTCGCGCCCGACGGCCGAACCCTCGCCGTCGGCTCCCAGCAGGGGGCAGTCTCGCTCTGGCCCGTCGACCGGACCAATTCCAGGGCTCCTGGCCTCAGGCTTCCGGGACATCGCGGCATGGTGACCAGCCTGGTCTTCGACCCCAACGGCCGGCGCATCGCCTCGTTGAGCGGGTTCGAGCCCTTCTTGGTCGAGGTCTGGGACGTCGAGGCCCTGAACCATGAGCTCATCGAGCTCGGGCTGGCCGGGCCGGGATCGGGATAGACTCACGCATCCGGTCCTTGAAGCCCTCGACTTACAACAAGGTCTCGAGCAAGAGCTTGAGCTTGCGGATCTCGACCTCGCGGTCGAAATTGTTCTCGACTCGGTCGATGATCGAGACGCAAAGCGCCCGGTTGTAACCATAGCGCTCGAGCTGGGCGACGATCTGCGCGTACTCGATCTTACCCTGACCCACCTTGACCTGGAACTCGCCAGGACCGGGACCGGTGTCGCGAAGCTGGACGTTTTGCACATAGGGGTAGACAACGTTGAAATCGACGTTGGGGTCGCCCGCCTGAATGAAGTGGCTGGGATCGAGGGTGAGCCCAAGGCCCGGAACGGCCCGGCAGAGCTCGGCGGCGGTCTTGGGCAGCGAGGTCAGGGTCTGGGAATGGGTCTGCAACGAGAGGACGAGCCCTTCGCTCATGGTCTGGGCGACGAGCGCAGCGAGTCGTTTGATCTCGTCGTCGAGGGGCGTTCCCAGGGGTGACGCCGGGATCGTGATGACGGCGACCGAGAGCAATTTCGCGAGCTTGCAGAGGCCGTCGAACCGCGTGCGCGTGCGGGCGTCGGACCAGTTGATCGGTCCAAAATCGATGTGCAGCGACGAGGCGATGAGGCTGGGCCCCTGGCGCAACCGATACAGCGCGGCGTCGGGGTTGTCGCCGGCCTCGGACGGGCTGATGTGCCGGCCCCCCTCGATCAGGGCGAGCTCATATTTATCAAACTCGAGCTCGACGATCTGTCGCAGGGCCGTCTCCAGCGGCTCGCGCGCGAAACAAAGTGTACTGCATGCGACGAACATCCAGCGCCTCCTTGTACCCCACATACTGGGGGCGGTTGGGGCCAATGCGTGCGTCCGTGGCACCCCGAGCTCCGCCGCTCCCTGACGCCAGGGGATCTTACCTTAGCGCACGGTTGCGGGGTAGAGGAGACGAGGTCTCGTCGTCGGTTGTTTTCTCCGGGTCGGGATTGGGTGTGGTCGGATTCGTCCGCGCCAGCCGGGCGATGGGGGCGGTTTCGCGAATCCAGTGGGACTCGGCGAGTCGGGCGAAGTCGGCGTAACGAGCCTCGCGATAGGCTTGAAGCGCGGCCAGAAGCGCCCGCTGGGCGCTCTGACGACCGCCGCGGGGGCTGGGCTCGCCTTCGATCTTAAGGTCGTCGATCCAGAGCGTTCCCGGGCCGGCGAGCTCGAAACGAACCCGCGCCGACTCGAGGCCCGCCACGTGGATCTCGGACGCGCGAACGGCTTGCCTCGTCCAGCTTGTCGCGACGGCCAGCTCGGTCGATCTGACATAGGGTCGCCCCCCGGATTGGCCCTCGATCCAGACTCGAGCCTTCAGATCCGGAGTCGAGCCCCTGAGCGAGACGGTCAGCGTGAGGCTCGATTGGCCGCGGGTCGTGAATGGTTCGCTCGTCGCCGAGGCTGGACCGTGATCGACCTTGAACCGTAGTGATCCCTGCCCGGCGTGGGGATTGTCGCCGTCCACGGCGATCTCGGCCGCCCCCGGGCCGCTGGTGCTGAAACCCGTCGGGCTGTCGGGGGCCGCATCCGATCCCGTGGCGACGGATTCAAAGCCGCTCGTCATCACGACCGGCGCGGCCGAGCTCCGATTGAGCTGGGCGAGCTGAGCCGACAGATCGTTGAATCGCGCACGCATGTCGGTCAGCACGGCCGGCGAAGGATAAGGGGTCAGACCGAGGAAACGCGCACCCGCGGTCCCGACTCGGATCGCGGCCACGCCGTGGGGTAACAGGTCGAGCACAAGCTGACGACCGCCAGGCGCCGCCTCGGGCGAAAGCCGGGCGCCTCGGCCCAGATCGTCGACCACGGCGGTCGTGGGTCCGTCGATGACGCCGGCGAGCCGCACCGGAAACGGCGAATCATTGGCGATCTCGAGGAAGGTCCGCGATGGGTCGGTCATGGTCCGGGCGACCACGCCGAAGGGACGGACGGCGGCAAGGTCGACCGGGTCCACGGTCGTCGCCGGCCACGCCGGCAGGGCGCGAAGGACCGCGGCGTAGCGGCGGATTCGGTCCTCATGACCGGCGACCACCTTGGCATCCAGGAACACATAGCGAGAATCGAGCGCGGCAAGGGCGTGGGCCAGGGGCAGGTCGGCCGCCGCCCCTTCTCCCAGGGGCAAGGCCGACAGCATGACCGCCCTGCCCCGTGCGGAGACCGGCGCACTCGCGGCGGGATGACCCGCGACGGTCGATTCATTGGGCGAACCCGTCTCGCCCGCCGGGCCGGGGGTGAGCGGCCCTTCCGCGTCCAGGATCGCATCCGTGCCCGGCGATAGATCGTCGACCGAAAGCAAGACGCCTCGCCCCTCGCGGTCGGCCACGAGTGCATCGAGGTCGGGGCTCACGGCCAGATCGTGGGCGAGCGGCTCGGTCGAAAGTCCGAGCCCGCGAAGCACGAGCGGCGATTGATCGGTACGGGGCCAGTTTTGCAGGTCGAGGCCCAGGGCGCGCCAGGCCTGGCTGGGCGCCAGCCCCGCCCGGTCGACTCGCCGCGCCTCGGCCCCCGCCAGGCCGTCATCAAGGCTCGGGGTCGCCACGGCCAGAAGTGCGCCGGGAGCTGCCGTCCGGACGGTCTCGGCCAGCTCGTAATAGAGCGAGGCGATCGCGCGCGACCGCCAGTTGAGCCAGGGCATCCGCCCTAGCCCGGCCAGGTATCGCGACCGGGCGAGAAACCGATCCGGACCGGCCGTCCCGGCCCCCGGGATGTTCGCGGCGGTCGGCCCGCTGTAGGTTTCGTCGATGAACCGGGCGAAGGTCGCGTCGTCGAGACCCGTGTCGGGCGTTCCCAGCAGGGTCGCGCCCGCGCCCAGACGAATCACGACGCCGGCCGCGGGGGGACGGCCCGAATGGTCGAGAGCCCGAGTGATCCTGGCTTTCATGGCGGCGCGGACTTCGGGATTGAGCGGGTGATAAACCGGAAGCGAGCGCCCCTCCTGGTCAATGCGAACGAGGCCGCGAGCAGCGGCGTCGAGTGAATCAGCGGGAGGTAATCCTGGCAGCGGCTCGGGGCCGCCCAGGTCGACCTCGAGCCAGGTGGCGACGCCCCTGCGCTCGAGGACGCGCTCGACGACATCGAGCTGATCGGGGCCGATGGGATCCTCTTCGAGCTGGCCCGAGAGCGCCCGCCGTCGCGATCGATCGGCCAGGCCCTCGGGCAAGACCACGGCCCGCGCCCCGCAAGCCGCCAAGTAATCCGCCAGGTTCCCCGCCGTCGCCAGCAAATCGCGACCGCCCAGCACGCTGAAGGTCTCCAGCGCGCGCTCCCCGGCGAGGTACAGCCCTAGCACCCGAGCCGGCCGGACGTCTTCGCCCTCAAGTGCGGGTCCAGAAACGTCGGCCAGTTCGGTCAGCGACGCCGAACCCAACCGGACCGGACCCTCGCCCGCCCGATTCACGAGCACCAGCACTTCTTCCGTCGCGCTCGGCCAGACCAGCCAATGAAAGACGGCCGGCGGTCCGTCCTCGAGCAGGGTCGGGCCCGATGCGCAGGCGTCGAGCACCAGCCGAGGCCCGCCCTGTGCGCCGCCGGGCTCGATGAGCGCCACGCCAAGCGCGGACGGCTCGCCCCCCTTGATCGTCACGGTCAATCGGTGCGGACGTTCGGGATGCATGACCTTGAGGCCCACCGCCGACCAGGCAAGCCCCGACGAATCCGCGGGCTCGAGCCGAGCAGCCTCGGCGAGTGTTCGCAAGATCCAGCCCCGCAGCCGGTCGCGACGCGAAGGCTCGATCAGAGCCTCGGCGGGAACCCGCCATGTCGACCTTCCGGCAACCGTCGGCGCGCGCCCCGACGCCAGCAGCCGGTGGCCGCGCCCCCGCGTGAAATCGAGCGAGTCGACCTCGGTCTCGCGAGCTGCCCCAGCCGTCGCCCCACGCCCCTTGGGGTCCAGCACCGTCAAGACGACCCGCCGGGTCGCCGAGGTCGACGCCGGCGGCCAACGGCGGCGGATCAAGCGCCCGATCCGCGTCCCTTCCTGCACGGCCGGCGCCCAGGTCGCCTTCACTTCAAGGATGTAGGTTCCCTCGATCGCCGGCGCGGGCACGTCCCACACCCACAGGGCGGGATGAGGCGCATTGGCCTCGACCTCCTCGTGCTGCTCGTGCCGCCAGAGCTCTTCCCCGCTCCGAATCGAGTGCAGAACGCCGGTCAGACGCGCCGTCATCCTCGTCGACTCGGGCCAGATGAGATTGACCCCCACCGAAACCCGCGCCCGAGCTCCTGGTCCCACAATCCCACGCTCTGGATCGCCGATCAAGTCGACGACCAGGGCATCCCACGGCAGCCGCTCCACCCTCACTTGCAGTGGCGACTTCGCCGGCGTGCGTTGCGGCTTATCCAAGACCGCCATCAGGGGAAGGCTCACCGTCTGGTCGCCGCCTCGAACAAGCAAAGTCGCCTTCAAAGGCGCCTGAATCCGCGCCCGCACCCGCCCCTGCCGCCCCCGTCCGATTCTCCACATCCCCTCTTTCACTGCAATTGGGTTATCTTCGCCAGAATCCCGCGACCTTGTCCCAATCTCGTCGCGCGGCCACCGGACGACATCCACGAGATGGCCCTGGGTCAACTGAGCGGTGATCTCGCCAGCGCCTTCGTTTCCCTTGCCCGATTCATCCTGGATCCCCCAGCCGATCTCAACGGTGAGGACCACCACGTCGTCCATGGGCCGCACTTCTTCGCGCACTCCGTCCGATTGTGCGGCGGCGGCGACGCCTCCGCACCAGAGAGCGAGTCCAAGCAACAGGACGTGGCGCGAATCCTTGCGCATCAGCCCAAATCATCCCCCGAGGGGAGAATCAACCGTCGCATCAGGCTTGCAATTATGCAGGCATCGGCGACATGAAGGCATTGTTGATCCCTCGGAATCGAGGGAGTGCGGCCGGACGCCGCGTCGGAAAGAGACGATGACATGATTCAGTGATCGGCGAACGGCGTGTCGAACTTGACGGTGGAATCGGCAAGGGGTGTGGAATCGTCAGAATCGTTGTTGCCGTCAAAGCCTCGATTGACGGGGTGGGCGAACTGCCGTAAGTTTCGCCGCGTCGGCGGTTTGGTGGATGGAGTGGTCCCAGGGAAGGGACGGTCGCGGTGAACCTAGGATGGGTCGCCGGGCGATGGCTGTTGGTCTTGCCGCTCCTCATCGCGGGGGGGTGTTCCGGTCTGGGTGCGCGCCGTGGTTCGGCGGGCGAGCCCGAGGCGACGGCGCGGGCCGCGCGTGTGAAGGCTTTGAGCGAACGCGCCCAGGCGGCCCTTGACCGGGGCGACCTCGAGGCGGCGCGGGTGGATCTGGTCGAATTGACCAATCTGCCCCCGACCTCGGCCGAGGCGCTTTATCGACTCGGGACGGTGCTCAAGCTCGAGGGCCGATGGGCTGAGGCCGAGACGTCGTTCCGGGGAGCTCTCAAGCGCGACCCCGATTACCCGCTGGCGATGGTTGGGCTGGGCGAGGTCGAGGCCCACCGGGGCGATTCGCCGAGCGCGCTCAAGCATTTCGAGACGGCGATCGAGATCGATCCGTTTCAGCCGTCCGCCCATTTTGCCATGGGGCGGCTGCTGGAGCGAATGAACCGGCCGAATTCGGCCCTGACCGCGTATTTTCGCGCGCTCGAATACGATCCCAACAATCCTGACGTGAGCCTCAGGATCGCGATGATTCAGCTTGCTCGCGACGAGCCCGATCAGGCGTTGTCGCGGCTCGACCGGGTGGTGGAGCAGGCGCCTGAGAACGCGCTCGCGCGGGACGTCCGCGGGCTCGCCAATTTGCGGTTGGGTCTGGCTGCGCGGGCGGTGGCCGATTTCCAGGCGTTTCTCGTGCGTTATCCCGATCTGCCCAAGGGCCTGTATCACCTGGCGGTCGCGCTCGAGCGCGACGGCCAACCCGCCGAGGCCCGCCGGGTCGCCGCCCGCGCCTTGCGTCTTGCACCCGACGACCCCAGCCTCCGCGGCCTCGCCGAACGCCTCGCCCTCGCCCCACCCCCCGTCAATCCCCAGCCCGCTCCACCGCGCTGAACACGTTCGGCACAGGCGGTTCGTCACCTGAAGACCGCGGACGCACGGCCGTGGCACCGGCTCGTCAGCCCGCCGGCTTGACGCGGACTTTCTGGAGATCGTCCGCGAAACGCGCGTGCTCGGGCGAGGCGAGCCCACGCTCCAGGACGGCCAAGAGCGCGGCGTGGTCCTCACGCAAAAGCGCCGCCGGATCCAGCCACAACCCGGCGAAAATCACGCTCCGCAAGACGCCGTCAGAACCAGGAACGAGCCGCTCGTAACCCGCCTGAGTCAGAACCCACCAATCGATCTCCCGATCGTATACCCGCCAGACGACGTACTCTCGAACTCCGTTCCGCTCGTAGACCGCGCGCTTGACGCTCACATCGTAACTGACGCTGCTCGAGGCGATCTCGGCGACCAAGTCGGGTGAGCCGCTCAGGTAGCCGTCTTCATCAATGACGGCCTGGCCTCCATGCTCGGACTTGATGAACAAGACGCAGTCCGGCTGCGGCTCGTTGTCATCATCCAGCCGTACCGTGCAGTTGTCGCCCGACTCGACTCCGGGCGTCCGCGCCAGATAGGAAAAGAGCCAGCCGTTGAACACCGAGTGTTGTTTTCCGTGGTAGCTCTGCCGGACCGGTGAAGGCACGTAAACCACTCCTTCGATGAGCTCGGCTTTCTTGAGACGCGGCATCGCATCGTACCTGCGCTCGAATTCCTCGCGCGTCAGCCGGTCGCCGTTCTCGAGCGGCGGGATCACGGGGGCGTGAACGACTACTCCGGGCGCGGCCGGGGCGGGCTTGGATCGTGGACTCGTGACGGACATGGCTTGGGCCTCCCGGGCGCGCCGGCGGAACGGTCTGGCACGTCCGCTATTCTACAAGGGGAAGCGTGCTCCGGCACGCGGGCCGAGGCCTGAAAACCCACACAGGTGCGTCATCCAGGCGGCGAAACTCAAAAAAAACGGGGTTCGAAAGCACACATCGCCCAATGCCGGCGTAGAAAATAAGGAACGGGCGGCGGACGCGAAGTTCGTTCAAACGATAAGATCCAGGTAACCGCCGCGCCCCGGGATCACGCCTCGATAACCCGCTCCCACTCTGTTGCACTTACGATGGCGGACTGGAGGGAGTCATGATGGCCAAATCGATTCGCATCATTTCGCTGGTTTCGCTCCTGCTTTTGCCCTGCGGATCCATCGCGCGGGCCGCGCACGGAGGCGGCGGCGGTCACGGCGGCGGCGGCCATGGGGGGGGCGGTCACGGCGGGGGCGGCTTTCATGGTGGCGGCGGCGGCTATCGTGGCGGCGGCGGCCACATGGGCGGATTTGGAGGGGGCGGGGTTCATCCAGGCTTCGGGGGCGCTCGCCCCGGCTATGGCGGCATGCAAGGCGGTTTTCGCGGTTCGGCGATGAGCCGGCCGCACACCATGGGCGGGGCGGCCATGAACCGCGGCCTCGGGGGGACCGCCGGGCCCAGGACGATGGCGCCGGGGGGCGGCATGGCGGGTGCTCGAGGCGCGTATGGGTTTGGCGCGAGGCCGGGGCTGAACACCGCCGGGCGCTTTCCGGGCACGGCCAATTATAGCCGTTACGGCGTCGGTGCCCGAGGCGGTATGGGTGTCCGCCCGACGACCATGAACGGCGCTCTGGGGTCGAACCGTTCGATCGGCGCCAACCTCGCAACCAACGCCAACTTCAACCGCAACGTCAATATTAATCGAAATGTGAATATCAACCGCAACGGCTGGGGCATGGGATATGGCGGCTATGGCCGCGGGTATGGCGGGTACGGCGGATACGGCTGGGGTCGAAGGGGCTATGGCTACGGCGGATACGGCGGATACGGCGGATACGGCGGATACGGCGGATACGGCGGATACGGCGGATACGGCCTGGGCGGTTTCTGGCCTTTCTTTGGCGGCTTTGGCCTCGGGCTTGGCCTGGGCAGCCTTTATGGCGGGTATGGTGGGTACGGCGGCTATGGCTACGGCGGCCTCGGTTACGGCGGATACGGCGGATACGGTGGATACGGCGGCTATGGTTTGTCATCGTGGCCTTACGGGTCGTCGCTCTATGATTGGGGATACTCGAGTTACTCGAATCCCTACGTGATTTATGCACCCACGAGCCTGGCCACGGTAGGCTATGACTATTCCCAGCCGATCAGCACTCAGGCGCCCGCCCCCGAGGCCGGCGTCGTCGACCAGGCGAATCAGGAATTTGAATCGGCCCGGGAGGCGTTCAAGACGGGCGGCTACGAGCGCGCGCTTCAATTGATCGATCAGGCGATCGGCCGGATGCCCAACGACGCGGCCCTGCATGAATTCCGGGCTCTCGTCTTGTTCGCGCAGGGGCGATACGACCCCGCGGCGGCGGTGCTGCACTCGGTGCTGGCGGTGGGGCCAGGCTGGGACTGGCCCACGCTGGTGGGCCTCTATCCCGACGTGGCGGTTTATACCGCCCAGCTTCGCGATCTGGAGGCGCATTGCCGCCAGAACCCAAACTCCGCGCCCGCACGGTTCCTCCTGGCGTATCACTATCTGACCGAGGGGCATCTGGACGCTGCTCTGACGCAGCTTCGCCGCACGGTGGTGCTTGAGCCCAAGGACGACCTGGCCGGCCGGCTGGTCAAGGAGCTCGACCCGCAATCCGCCGGAGCGGGTGTTTCCGCGCCCTCCGCGCCCCCCAGCCCTGCTGGGGCAACCGCGGGGTCCGCGCCCGCCTTGACCCCAACCGCGGCCATCGAGGGGCGGCTGGAAGGGACATGGGTCGCCAAGCCCGACGACGAAACCACGATCACGCTGGCCTTCCAGGACGGCGGCCGATTCACCTGGAAGATCGCCCACCAAGGGCAGAACCGGAGCTTGTCCGGCAAATCGACCCATGGCAATGGCATCTTGACCTTGGCTCAAGACCAGGGCGCTCCCCTGGTGGGGAACATCACCTGGCACGACGCGACCCACTTCACGATGAAACCGCCTGGCGCGGCCGCCGCCGACCCCGGCCTGTCCTTTTCCCAGGCGCCGTGATTCGGGGAGATCACGGGGCCTTGGGGGCGACGACCGGGGGCTGATCCGGGTCGTCCATCTTGTGCTCCCAGTGCGAGATCAGGTCGAAGTCCTCGGACCGGAACACCCAGACGGGATCGCGACCGAGGACGACGTAGCGCACGAGCTGGGGCGACTCCTGGCCTTTGAGCTTCAGCCTCACCGTGAACTGGCGCGCGTTTTCGACGTCGGTCTGGGCCAGGATCTGATACGACGCGAGACGATCATCGGGTCGCCGTTGCCGATCGACGAACTGGACCGAGGGCGAGCTGATGCGCTCGGGGGGCGAGTTGGAATCACGCCAGGCCGAGAGCGCCCAATCCAGGGCCTGGCGGGCCTCGTCCCAGCTCGGCAGGTAACCAGGCGGAGAGTCGTTCTTCCAGGCCGAGCAGCCCAGATCGGCCGCGAGCACGCACGCGACCGTCAGCGGGATGAGTCGGATTCGAACCACGGTCGACCTCATGGGCGATTCACCGGGCCCGATGATTTCGCGAAATGGGCTCGAGAGTGCTTGTGAAACCGTCGCGCGGCGGCTAGCATAAATAGTCTATCGGAAAAAGAAGTCTGTTCGCTATCTCTTCGCGCTCGCGTTTCCGCGGGAACCGATCGTCATGGGGCAGTGTCTCAAGATCCAGCGACGCCAGCCATGGGCCGCCCTGTTCGGGTTGGCCTTGGTGTGTCTGGTTGCGCCCCCTGTTCGCGCGGGCTGCACTCATCCGGCCGCTCGGCCTGGAAACATGAGCCCCACGTTCATCGATCCCGTGGTCCTGGGCGACAGTTCCCCCGCGAGCCCTCAGCCAACCGATTCGAGCCCCTGTGCTCGAGGCGCTTGTGCGCCGGCCGCACCCCTGCCTCCGCCGGCCAGAACTCCGTCGGTGCTCGACCGGCTCGAGGTCTGGGCGAACATGCTCGAGTCCGTCGCCAGCCCCGACACGGCGCGCCGATTCGCCGACGCTCCCGCCAATCTCCGTCCTCGCACGCGGCCGTCGTCGATTCTGCGCCCGCCCCGGGGCCCGATCGCCTGATTTTTCCGAGCGTGTGGCGGTCTCCGCGCGGATCTTCCAGCGGGCTCATCCGCCCCTGCTCCGTGCCGCTGCTGGCGCTCATCGCGCAGGCTTCTTGCCCGCCTTTCGGCTACTGCAAAGTCCAGGCATCCTCGGTCGACAGTCGATCTCCCTTTCAGACGGGGTATGGCCCGCGTCGACCGCGAACGCGGCGATCCGCGGCAACCACCATCCGGGCGACCCTCGTCGTCCCTTGTTGGGATTCGGTTTTTCGCATCGTTGCTTCGCTCTTTTCATTCTTCCCGATCATTCGAGGAGTCGATTCATGAAGTCCAGGCGTTCCGGATTCACGCTCATCGAGCTGTTGGTCGTCATCGCCATCATCGCGGTCTTGATCGCACTTTTGTTGCCCGCCGTTCAGGCCGCTCGCGAGGCGGCCAGGCGCGGGCAGTGCCTGAACAATCTCAAGCAGATTGGCATCGCGATCGCCAATTACGAGACCGGTTTCAAGCTCTATCCCTTTGGCAAGGGGCTGAGCTATACGACAAATGTACCCGGCGCGGTCGTGTACGCGCGCTGGTCGGCGCAGAGCCAGTTGCTGCTGTTCATCGAGCAAGGGAATCTGTTCAACAGCATCAACTTCAATCTGCCGCCGGAGACGCCGGGGATGGCGGGGGCGGTTCCGTTCATGCCGCCGTATCAAGATCCCAATCGTGAGAACATGACGGCCTGTTTAACCCAGATCGCGATGTTTCTTTGTCCGTCGGACCAGCCGCCGCTGGGAACCTGGCCCGGCGGCAACAATTACGCCGGTAACCAGCAGACCTGGGCCTGCGACCTGTCCGAGGGTTTCCCGAGCACCGTCGATCCCAACGCGATTCCACGGGGGATTTTTTACTTCAACAGCTCGGTACGGGTTTCGGCGGTGACCGACGGGTTGTCGAATACGGCCTATTTCAGCGAACGGATCCGAGGCACCGGCAGCCCCAATCCCCGCACCGACATGCTGGTGAATTCCGCCCAGACCTCGATGGACGCGACATTCTTGACCTGTTCCCAGACCAACGTCTTGACCGCGCCTCCGCTCACCAGCCGCTGGGGAATGAGCTGGGTGATGGGCGAGAATTGCTGCACCGCCTACAACCACGTCGCGCCGCCCAACTCGCTGACCTGCGCGGGCCTGGGCTTCCCTGGCAACATGGCCAACATGTCGATGCAGGTGCCACCAACGAGTATGCATCCCGGAGGCGTGAACACTCTCTTTGGCGACGGGTCCGGCCGGTTCATCAAGAATTCGGTCAATCTGATCACCTGGCGCGGCCTGGGCACGCGCAACGGCGGCGAGGTGATCTCGGCCGACCAGTACTGAACCCGTTGATCGTGAAGGAGGCCAGGAGATGAATCGAGAACTTTCGCGAGGTTTGATCCGGATCTTGCCGGCATGCGTGCTTCTGTCGTGCCTCGCCGGCTGCGGCCAGGGCAACGCGCGGTTCACGCCGAGCACGGATGTGGCGCGGACCTCGCTCGAGGCCGCGCTCACCGCCTGGCGCGACGGCAAGCCGTGCGGTCCGGTCGAGGGAAAGCCGCCGGTCCATGCGGTGGATTCGGTGTGGCAGGCCGGCGCAAGGATGGAGTCGTTCCAGATTGGCGAGGAGGAGGATCTGGGCGACGGCACCAAGCAGTTTGTGGTCAAGCTCACGATGAAAGAAGCCAAGGCCTCGCGTGAGAGCGACGTCCGCTACGTGGTGCACGGCCTGGAACCGGTTTATGTCTTTCGCGAGGACGATTACAAGCGCGCCTTGAACATGGACAACAACCCCGAGCCGCCGCGGACGCGCAAGGCGTCCGGGCGCTCGAGAAGGGGTTCGACGTGACGCCAACCACGGCCGCCGGGGATCAAGGCCGGTCGAGCCCAGGTCGGGCGCTGCGGGCCTGGACGGTCTTCAAGATCGTCCAGTTCCGCCTGCGCATTCCGGTGGCGCTCGTCGCGGCGGCTGTGATCGTCGGCCGCTGGGATTCGATTCGCAATGCCTGGGACGCGGTCGGTCGGCGCTTGACGATCGAGAGTCTCGAGAATCGAGCGGTCTCGGGCGACACCGAGTATTTCTGCCCCATGGACCCGGGCGTCGTCTCGGCTTGGCCAGGCAAGTGCGGGGTGTGCAACATGGGGCTCGTGCGCAGAAAGCGTGGCGAGGCCGTTTCCTTGCCGGACGGGGTCGTGGCACGGATGCAGCTCACGCCTGCCCGGATCGAACTCGCGAACATCCAGACGACGCCGGTCTCGTTCCGGCCGCTCGCCCGCGCGTGCGAGGCCGAGGGGGTGCTGAGCCGTGAAAAGGGCGTGCTGGCGGTCGTCGCGCAGGCTCCCGCGCGGCACGCGGCGTGGGTCGCGCCTGGTCAGAGCGCCCAGGCGATCTTGCTCGGGGCGCCCGGCTCGCAACCGGCGCGGGCCAGGGTGCTGTCGGCCGCCCTCAGGCCCGACAGGGCTCGCGAATCGTTCACGATTGTCGCGGCATTCGAGGATCCGCCGGCCTCGTTTCGCGAGGGCCTGCGGGTGCTGATCACGATCTCGGCTCCGGTCGATTCGCTCGAGCCGTTTCGCTCGTTGCCCGTGAATCCGCCGCCGCTCACGCCGACCGAGCCCAGGCGCGTCTTTGCGTGCCCTCGGCATCCAGGGTCGGTTTCGCTCGCGGCTGGCGCGTGCACGATCGACGGGCTCGGGCTCGAGCCCTTGGAGCTTGGCGCGTTCGATCGCGTGCGGTACTGGTGCCCGATGCATCCCGAGGTCGTCTCGGACATGCCCGGGGCCGTCTGCAAAGCGTGCGGCGGGATGCGGTTGGTTCCGCGAATCGTCGTCTATCGTCCGCCGGGCCAGGTGCTGGCCGTGCCGCGCTCGGCCGTCGTCGAGGTTGACGTCGGCGGCAAGGGCGTGGTCTATGTCGAGTCCGCCCCTGGTATGTTCGACGGCGTCGCGGTGGTTCTTGGCCCACGCTGTGGCGACGATTACCCGGTCGTCGAGGGCCTTGCGCCTGGCGCTCGCGTGGCGACCTCAGGGGCGTTTCTGCTGGATGCCGAGACGCGGCTCAACCCCGGGTTGGCCTCGGCGTATTTCGGCGCGGGCCGGAGCACCCGCGAACCGCCGACGCTCCCAGTCGTCGCCCCGGCCGCCGTCGATCGCCGGGCTCTCGCTCTTGAGAAGCTCGCCCCGGCCGACCAGGCCCTGGCTCGGGCCCAGGCGCGCTGCCCCGTCACGGGCAAGGCTCTGGGCTCGATGGGGATCCCGATTCGCATGGTCGCGCAAGGCCGGACCGTCTTCCTCTGTTGCGAGGGCTGCCGGGACGCCTTCCAGAGCGACCCCGGCGAATACCTCGCGAAACTCCCACCAGCCGCCAAGCCATGATCGACGCGATCATCTCGTTTTCGATCCGCCGTCGAGCGTTCGTGATCGCGGCGGGGGTTGCACTCGCGATTCTCGGCGGCCTGGCCGCGTGGACGACGCCCGTCGACGCGATCCCCGACCTCTCCGAGAATCAGGTCGTCGTCTTCACCGAATGGAAAGGCCGCGGTCCGCGCGAGATCGAGGACCAGATTACCGCGCCGGTCTCGACCGGCCTGGGCGGGCTCGCGGGCGTGAAGGTGGTGCGGGGGTCGAGCGAAGTCGGGTTTTCGATGATCAGCGTGATCCTGGACGACGGCCTCGACGTCGCGGCCGGCCGCCTGCGAGTCGGCGAGCGGCTCGCCAGTTTACGAACGAGTCTGCCCGAGGGCGTGAGCCCCGAGCTGGGCCCCGACGCGGCGGCGACCGGACAGGTTTTTTGGTACACGGTCGAGGGAAACGGCTTCGATCTGGGCCGGCTGCGTACGATCCAGGATTTTCAGATCAAGCCCCAGCTCGCCGCCGTCCAAGGGGTCGCCGAGGTCGCGAGCGTGGGCGGATTCCCGACCGAGTACCGGATCACGCCCGACGTGCCGGCCCTGGAGCGCCACGGCCTCTTGATCCAGGATCTGGTCGAGGCGGCGACGGCCTCTGACGCGACCGCCGGCGGCCATGTCGTGGTGACGGGAAACGCCGAGCATGTCGTTCACGCCCTCGGCCGGCTCGGTTCGAGCCCGCACGCGGGCGACGACGGGTTCGATTCCGCCCGCGCGATCCGCGATCTCGAGCGCGTTCCGGTTCCCTTGCCGAAGGGAGGCTCGGTCTTGATCGGGGACGTCGCCGACGTGGCTCGCGCGCCCGGCTTTCGCCGGGGAGCTCTCGAGAAGGATGGAAACGAAGTCGTCGGGGGCGTGGTCCTCTTGAGCCGCGGGGCGAACCCGCTGGGCGTGATCCGCGCGATCAAGTCCCGGATCGCCGGGCTGGCGTCGAGCTTGCCCAGGGGCGTGCGAATCGTTCCGTTTTACGATCGGTCGGCGCTCATCGAGGGGGCGATCGGCACTGTCACGGGAGCGGTCGTCGAGGCCATGGTGTCGGCCTCGCTCTGCGTGCTCGTTATTCTGTTGCACGCGCGGACGGCCCTCGTGGTCGCGACCTCGCTTCCCCTGGCCGCGCTTGCGTCGTTCCTCACGATGAGCGTGCTGCGGCGGCTGGGCCTGCTCGACATCTCGATGACGGCGAGCTCGCTGGCGGGGATCGCGATCTCGATCGGCGTCCTGGTCGATTCGTCGGTGGTGATGGCGGAAAATGTGATGCACGAGCTGCGCGCGCATTTCGGCCCTGACCCGGTGCGCGGCGACACGCGCGACGTTGTCTTGTCGGCGTGCCTCACCGTGGGTGGGCCGATCACGGCCTCGGTCATCGTGATGGTGCTTTCGTTTCTGCCCGTGTTCGCGCTTCAGGGGCTCGAGGGGCGGATGTTTCATCCGCTCGCGGTCGCCAAGTCGCTGGCCTTGGTCGCGACTGGCGTCCTGGCGATCACGCTCACGCCCGCGCTCTGCTCCATCGGGATCAAGGGTCGGCTGCTGGCCGAACAAGACAACCCCTTGATTCGCGGGCTGATCGAGGTCTACCGGCCCGTGCTGTCGTATCTGATTGATCGGCCGGCGGCGATGGCCTTCGTGGTGGCCGCAACACTTGTTCTCGGGCTCGCCCCGCTGGGAAACCAGGCGATCTTTCTGACCTGCCTGTTCCTCGGAATCGCGGCGGTCGCGCTTCTGGCTCAGCGCACGCGGCATGCCGTTCTGGGGCCGGCGTGCCTTGTCATGCTGGCGCTTGTCGCCCAATCGACGATGAGCCCGCTCGAGAGCGAGGCGATGACGCCGCTCGACGAGGGGATGGTCATGGACATGCCGATCACGGTTCCGCGCGCCTCGGCCGCCGAGACGATCGACGACATGAAGGCCCGCGACATGGTTCTGTGCCGGTTCCCCGAGGTCGACATGGTTGTCGGCAAAGCGGGCCGAGCCGACACCCCGACCGACCCCGCCCCGATCGACATGATCGAGACGATGGTCAACTTTCGCCCGCGCGAATTCTGGCCGAGGCGCAAGATCGCACCGGACGACGCCGGCGCGCAGTGCCGGCGCGTGCTCGACGCCCTGGTCGAGCGCAAACTCGTGCAACCACCCGAGACACTCGACAAGGCGCAAGCGATCGTCGACCAGGCCGCGTCGGCCGCGCTCGCGCTTTACGACGCCGCCAGCCGAGAATACGCCTATCACCGCTATCAAGAGGTCTTGAGCGACACCGGAGGCGTGTCGCCCAGCTCGACCCGACCAAGCGACCCGGCCGAAGCTCGGGCCGTTCCCGCCTGGCAAAGACGGACCGAATCCGTCGATCGCGAACTGGCCGCGCGAGCCGCGCCGATCTTCACGAGGCTGGTTATCGACGAGCTGCTCGAACAGACGACGATCCTCGACCCGGCCGTGAAGGCCCATTGCATCGAGGCCGCCAAGGCGCGTGCGACCGGGCTCGCCCTTGCGAGCCGCCCCCATCGCATGGCCCCGGGCGGCCACCATCATTCGGTCTCCGCCCTTGAGTCGGTCGCGATCCCGGAGCCCGTGCCAGCGCTCGACGAGGTTCGAGACGGGCTCACACGGCGATTCGCGCGGGGGCTCGAGCTCTGGAAGGCCGACCGCCGGGGCCTGACCGCTTATGGCGGCGAGCTCGACGTCGCCGTCTCGACGCCCGGCTGGACGAACGTCTGGACGATGCCGATCCAGAACCGGGTCGACATGCTGGCGACGGGGGTCAATTCGGCGATCGGAGTCCGCGTACTGGGCCGCGACCTGGACCAGGTGGTGCGCGGGTCCGAAGAGGTCGCGCGGGTGCTGAAAGCTCTGCCGGGCGCTGTCGACGTCGTGGCCGACCCGGTTCGCGGCAAGCCGGCGCTCGAGATCCGGCTCGACCGCGATCGGGCCGGCCGGCAGGGAGTCGCGGCCGCCGATTTCGCGGCGGCGATCGAGACGGCTCTCGCCGGCTGCGCAGTCGCGACGATTCACGACGGCCGCGCGCGCCATCCCGTGGTCGTGCGGCTGGGCCGCGCCTGGCGCGACGAAGACAAGCTCGCCGACTTGCCGATCCCCACCCGCGCCACGCCGGCGATCTCCACCGAGGCGCCTCGATCAGTCCCGTTGTCCGAGGTCGCGGTGATCGAGCGCACCGTCGGACCGGCGATGATCCGGAGCGAACGCGGGCTCTTACGCAACTATGTTCGCTTGAACGCGCAAGGAATCGACCCGACCGCGCTGGTGGCGAGAGCCCAGGAAAAGGTAGAGCGCGAGGCCAAGCTTCCCGAGGGGGTCGCGCTCGAATGGACCGGCCAGTTCGAGCACGCGGCGCAGGCGCGACGCACGCTTGTCATGGTTTCGCCGCTGGTGCTGGGGCTGATCTTCCTGGTGCTCTATCTCACCTACCGCGATCTGGCCGATTCGCTGCTGGTCATGGCGGCGATCCCGGGCGCGCTCGCGGGGGGGCTCTTGTTCCAGTGGATCCTGGGAATCAAGCTGTCGGTGACGGTCGCGATCGGCTACATCGCCTGTTTCGGCATGGCGGCGTCGACGGGCATTATCATGATGGTCTATTTGCGCGAGGCGCTTGCGAAAGCCGGCGGCCTCGAGCGGCTCGACCTGGAAGGGCTGCGAAAGGCGGTCCTGGACGGCGCCGTTCATCGGCTGCGACCCAAGCTGCTCACCGAGGGAACGGTGGTCGTCGGCCTGGCGCCCATGCTCTGGGCCGGCGGCGTCGCCTCCGAGATTATCGGCCCCATGACCGCGCCCGTTCTCGGCGGCATCCTGGTCGCCGACGAGGTTATCGACCTGTTCCTGCCGGTCCTGTTTTACTGGACCCGCGCCCGGCGCTGGCGGCGGATGCGCGAGGGGCCGCGACCTTCCTAGCCGCGCATGAGCAAGTAGACCACGACGCCCGCGAGCACGAGCGCGAGGATTCCCAGGCCCAGGCTCACGAGCCGCCACAGTTTGTACCCCGCGAGCAAGGCTTTGAGCAGCTCGGTGAGTTTCCCCCCCTCGGTCTCGGCCAACGAGGGCGCGCCGCAACAGAGGATCACGGTTTCTCCAGTGACCTGCACGGAGGGGCAGACCGCCTCGAGCAAGGAGACGGCCAGCGGAGTGATCGAGGCGGGGCAGGTGCAAGATCCCGTGCACGACCCGGCTCCGACGCGTTGATACATCCCATTCTGAAGCTCATACTCGCATGATCCGCAGAGACATGACGTCGAACCCACGTTCGATCCGCAGATCGAATGAAGGATGCCGTCGACGGTTTGCGTTCCCAGGCTGTTGCTCATCATCGTCGTGGCTCCGAAAGCGAGAGAACCATTGGGTCGGACATGGAAAATGAAGCGTGGCTCGATCGCGACCGCTCGGACGGCGACTCCGGGCCCAACACGGCGTCTTATCCAGGGACGCGCTTGACGATCCGAAAGCCGGTATAGGAATAGCTCTCGCTGGCGTTTCGCTCGTCGAGCCGGCCGTGGTTCGGGCGCGCGACAAGCTCGCCGTTACTGTAGAAGAAACAGCCACCGCGATGAGAGACCAGACGCGTGTACTCGCACGCCCCCCCACTCGTGGCGCTGCACTGACAGGTGGGGTTGTGCGGCGGATTCGGGTTATGGCACCACTCGATCAGGTTGCCCAGCACGTCGAACAAGCCATAATCGTTGGGACGAAGCAAGGCGACCGGCTCGGAGTGGAAGCTGGTGTTGAAACTGCCCCAGGCGTACTCCCGAAAAAGAGTCGCGTCCTGGCCGAAATAGCGATCGGCGATCGTGCCCGCGCGGGCGGCCGTCTCCCATTCCTCGAGATCGGGGAGACGATAACCGCGGCGAGTCGCGTAATTCGCGACCAAGGTCAATTGGTTGCCGACCACGACAGTTGAGTAACAGCACTCGGATTGAGGAAGCCCATCGTGCAGGGTGCGCCAGTTGCAATAGGCGGCCGCGTCGTTGTAGCTCACGAAATCGGCGGGCAGGTTGGGCTTCCATTCGTTGAGCGCGCGCTGCCGATTCCTCCGCGCGGGGTGGTCGGGATCGTACGCGCGATAATCGGCCAGCGTGGTTTCGGCGACGCCGATGGCGAATCGCGGCAGGCGTTTGGCCGTGGGCGAAGTGAGCGGGGTTTGGTCGTCGTCGCCGCCGACCAGCGCCATGGTCTCGCCCCAGGACGTCACCAGCCAGCGCCGGCCGGCGGGGGGCTCTCCCTTCAGGGACTGATCGACCTGCTCGACGATCGCGCCCGCGCCAAATCGCCGGAGGAGTCGCGCGAGGCTCGAGTGCACGCCGGGATCGGGATGGCCGCGGTAGAGCGCGACGAACCGGGCGATGGTTTCCTGGGAAAGCCCGGTCGACGGCGCGTCCGCGCCGGTTTCGGCCAGCGCCTGGATGAGCATGCCCTGGACCGAGACGTCGGTTTCGATGCCGAGCCGGTCGGCGAGGATGCGCGGGTCGACGCGTACCTTGACGAGCCAGTCGAGCAAGGCGACTCTGCGGGCGGGGTCGGGCGCGGCTTTGAGCTCGGCATAGGCCCGGCCCTCCGGGGTTCGGGGTCCGTCGAGGGCGATCAAGGCCGCGGCGGCGCGGGCTCGACGCTGGGTGGACGCGGCGGGATCGCTTAAAACCGCGAAAAGGATGGGCGAAATCTCGCCCCAATGAGTCTTCAGGCTCGCGGCCGCGATCTGGAGCTCGTCAGGACCCGTCTCGAGCATGAGGCGCGCGAGCTCGGGGGCGCGCTCGGGTTCTGAGCCTACCAGCGCGAGCGCGATCCGAAATTCGCGGTCCGTGTCTCGGCTAGGCTTGTTCTTGGCCGCGCGCAGCAGCGGGTCGATCCAGGAGCGCTGGCGGGTCGCTTGAGCGAGCTTGTCGGGGAGCTGAAGCACGGGGAGAGTGAGCAGGTCGTGGGCCAGCGACTCCGCCTGGGCGCGGGAACGACTGGAATTCCAGACCAGCGAGGCCGCGAGAATCACGACCGCCGCGGTCCCCAACCCCGTCGCGGCGGCGCGCCACGGTTTGCGGCGGACCCATTTTTCCAGCCGCGCCCAGGGGGAGGGAGGCGCGATTCCGGTCAGGCGATACTCCAGATAATCGCGGAGCGTTTTCGCGAATGCGCCCGCGCTCGGGAACCGCGAAGCGCGATTCTTGTCGATACACTTGAGGCAGATCGCCTTGAGCTCTCGTCCCACCGCCCGGTCGCTCGACCGCGGCCAGGCGGGTTCTTCATCGATCACCTTGCGCAGGACGACGATCGGGTCGTCGCCGGTGAAGGGGGGCCGGCCCGTCAAGAGGGCGAACAGCGTCGCCCCTAACCCATAAACATCCGCGATCTTGTCGACGTCGCTCCGCCCCTGGGCCTGCTCGGGCGCCATGTATTCGGCCGTCCCCAGCACCTTGCCTGAGAGCGAGGTGAAATCGGTGGCCTCGAGCGACCGGGCCAGGCCCAGATCGATCAGGTAGGGGCGGTCGTTTTCGTCCACCATGATGTTGGCGGGTTTCAAGTCGCGGTGCAGAATGTTGTGGTCGTGGGCGTACTGCACCGCCCGGGCGATCGCCTCGACGTAATAAGCGGCCTTGCGCGGGGGGAGCGGACCGTCCCCCAGCAGCATCCGGGCGAGGCTGCGGCCCTTGATCAGCCGCATCGAGAAGTAGAGCAAGCCGGCTTCGTGGCCGGCGTCATAGAGGGGGACGATGTGCTCGTGGTCGAGGGCGGCGTGGACCTTGGCCTCGTCGTGGAAGCGTTTCTGGGCCTGGCTGGTCGAGACCAACGTCGAGTCGCCCCGCCAATCGGCCTTGATGATTTTGAGCGCGACGATGCGCCTCGTGCCGCGCTGAAGCGCCCGATAGACCACCCCCATACCGCCGTGGCCGATCTGATCCAGGAGCAGATAGTCGCCCAACTGCCGGCCCAGGTTGCCGTCGATGAGGGGGATGTCCTGGTATCGTTCAGGATCCTCCCGGAGCGTGCTCATATCGACCGTGGGCGAGTCGCCGGCGGGCGATTGCGCTCTGTCGAGGAGCGTCGAACGGGCGGTGTCCAACCCGTCATGGCGGAAAATCAGGTCGATCGCGTTGCGCTGATCAGGAAATCGAATGGCATACTCGGAGGCCGAGGGTCGCTCGCCCAGCCCACGCCTGAGCTCGAGCTCGAGCTTCACGAGTTCGATCAGCAGAATCGCTCGGCTCGGTTCTTGAACGGAGTCGAGGTAGGCCTCGATACAGGGCCATTCGCCGCTCCGCCACGCCCGTTCGAAGCGGTCGCACGCCTGGTCGACGAGCTCGGAGTCGATCAGTGAAAGTGCGTCGAAGTTCGCCGAGGTGTCGCCGCTCATGGCTGTCACTCCTCGGCCAGAGCCTTCCGTACGATCTCGAGCTTGCGAATCACCTTTTGCAGCGAACAGCCCATCCGCGCCGCGATCTCGTCGCGGCTATACCCCTCGAACCGCCAGTACGCGATGATCCGCAGGCTCTCGTCGGTTCGCGACAGTCGATCCAGAAGCGCCTGAAACTGCTCGGCGGCGATGACGTTGAGATCGGGAGGCGGGTCGGGGGCGACCAGGGATTCGTCGAGCGGCACCCGGTCGCCAGGCGGTGTGCGCTTTTGCCTCGTCGCCTGCTTGACGTCGTTTCGCGCCCTTCGAACCGTGACGCATGCCAGGAGCGACCAGAGGTCGTCGCGGTCGCGGAGGTCGGGGAATTTACCCTCGTTGAGACCCATCACGACCTTCTCGAGCGCCTGGCTGGCGATCTCCTCGCCGTCGAGCACCGAACGAAGCCGCGCGGGCAGCCGTAGCCGGGCAAGCGCGGCCAGGCGGGGTGAATACCGATCCCAGATCCGCTGAGCCGCGTTGCCGTCGCCCTTGCGGAGCTCGCCGATCAGAAGCGTGACGGAACCGTCGGAAGGCATCGCTCATACCCCCTACTCTTCCACGCTGGCCATGCGATCGCATAAACCCTCGCTTGAGGTTTGCTCCGTCCCGTTCCGCGTCGATCCCTCTGGACCACATTCCTTCCATCCCTCTACCAAGGTAATGTCCATTCTGAACGAACCGAGCCATGAATTCCAAGAAAAAACAGGAATTCACCAACCCGACGTTCTCATGACCCCAGCGTCGGCGAAGGGCAGGCCGCGACCTCGGGGGCGCGCGGGCCGTCCGCCCTCGCGCTCGTTCGCGACGCCGACGGCGGCCGCGCGCCCGACCAGACGGCCAGTACGGCGAGCGCGGCGACCCAGATCAAATACAACACAACCGCGGCGGCAAAGCGGATGCGGGGGGAGCGGGTTGCTAAAGCCATGCCGGATCCAGTCTCGGAAAGAACCGAAAAAATCGGAGAAACGTCCACATGAGCGCCACGCTCGAGTGCGTTCGCGAGATCATCATGCGCCTGGCCCGAGTTCGATCTTCAGATCAAACACGCCATCGAAGTCGGTCCTTGAGTCGCTCGGAGTCTTTTCCAGGTCTCCCGCGGCGATCAGATTGTAGACGATGTCGCCAAGGTCGGAGGTCGAGTTCACGCCCCAAGCACTCAGAACCAGCGCCGCAAGCATGCCATAATGCTTGAGTGCGAGCTTGCGAGCTGTCTCACAGAGCTCTCGACCAGAGACATGGCCGGCCTCGCGCTCGGCCTTGCGTGACCGCGGCTTGGCGGTCTGGCCCTGGCGTCGGCTCTCGCGGTCGCGGCTGGCTTTCCTCAGCTTGGCCCGCCGCGCATACTGCAGCGCCTCGATCACGAAGGCATACGCCTCGATCGAGTATCGTGGATCGCGCGCGATGACCCGGGCCAGTTCGTCGCGAAAATTCAACTCTCCGCTCCTTCGTCGCTTGGGATCGGCTTGTGATCGGCGGGCTCTTGGTTCGCGCGCCCGAGATCATCGTCGGGCGGGCGCGAGGTTCGGGCTCCCGCTCCCAGTGGAGGCGAGCCACGGTTCTTGCCCGGGATCAACACCTCGACCGCGTCTGAGGCCACGATCATCCGCCGCTGGTCGTCGAATTCAACGACCAGCTTCTTGGCCAGAATATCCTGAGCTGTCACCCTGCCCTCCCCCTGGGCGGTTCGCACCCGCGATCCCACCGCCGGCAGGGTTTGCTCGACCTCGCGATAAGCGTCGTATTCATAACGCAAACAGCATTTCAGGCGTCCGCAGCGCCCCGAGATCTTGCTGGGGTCGAGCGTCGACTTTTGTATTTTAGCCATTTTCATCGAGACCGGGGGCATCTCGGTCAGATGCGTGTTGCAACAGACCGGCTTGCCGCAATCGCCGTAGTCGGCCAGCAGCTTGGCCTCGTCGCGCACGCCGATCTGGCGCATCTCGATTCGGGTCCGCAAGACCCGCGCCAGATCCTTCACAAGCTCGCGGAAATCGACCCGTTTTTCGGCGAGATAATAGAAAATGATCCGTTCCCGTCCGAGCAAGATCTCGACGTCGACCAGGTCCATCTGAAGCCCGCGCGCGGCGATCAGCTCGCGACAGGTTGTGAAAGCCGCTTTCTCGAGCTCGGCCGCTCGGGCCTTGAACTGGTCGTCCTCCGTGTTCGGTACACGCGCGATCGCACCGAGCGGACCTGGCGGCAAGAAACGAGCCGTCACCGCGGTCGCCGGGCACAACACCTCGCCAAGCTCGGTGCCCCGATCACCGTGCACCACGACGAGCTCTCCCCGTCGATGCTCCCGGTCGGGCAGACCGGTGAACTCGCCAAGATGCCGCATGCGGCCGAATCGAACGACATAACTTATTGTCATGAAGTGTCTTCCGCCGAATAACCAGGCCTCGAGGCTGAACCGTGCTGGGTTGCGTTCAGCGCCTGTGGACGATCCTCCTTGGGGATATCGAGTTCTGGCCGTTCTGACAAGTGCGTCGTCCCGGCCCGATCCCCCACGCCGGAATCGTCTGTTCGCGAAGTCCTCAGGGGTGCATAATACCGACCGAGAGTCGTCTCGCGGGGAACGGAGGACACGGTCGATGATCAATGAAAACCTGCTCGCCCTGCTGGTCTGCCCGTTGGGTAAAGCCCCTCTCAAAAGAGAGGGAGACATGCTTGTGTGCACCCGCTGCGGGGCGCGCTTCGCGATCAAGGACGACATCCCGAACATGCTGATCGAGGATGCTCAGCTTCCAGCGGGCCAGCCCTCGCTGGCTAATCTCGACTGCGTCCGCGCGGGCGATGCCAAGCTCGATTGAGCAACGGGGCTCAGGCCTCGAGCACGAGCGTCGGTCCTCCCTCGATCGCGACACGATCGCCAGCGGCCATTTTGCGCCTCTTTCGCAGCTCGACTTCGCCATTGACGCGTACCAAGCCGTCGGCGATGACGGACTTGGCCTCGCCACCGCTCTGCATCAGGCCGGCGACCTTGAGAACCTGAGTCAGATTGATGGATCGATCGCCGATCGCGACGCGTCTCGGGTTGGGTTGACTCATGGTGTTTCGATGGCTGCCTCACCTACGGTGCGCCCTGCTGGAAGGCCGGTTCGGCGAATGACGTTCGAACCCTTGAACTCTATCGCGATCCGTGCGAACTCTCAAGCGACCGCGCTCGGCGACGCTCGCCGTGTACGACCGCGAAGGAGCGAATTCCTGTTGGCCGGAACCAGCCAGGCGTCTTTTGTCACGATCTGGCTCTTCGGCTCAGGACATTTGCGAGATCGGTTCATTGGATGACTTTGACAATCTCAAACCTCTTCCCTCGAAAGGGTTTGAGTCGATCGGGCTGTGGACTTGCATTCCGGCCGTCATGGGCCGACAACTTGCCTGACCCGCACGGTCAGGGATCGCGGAGTCAACTCTTTCGCGAGTTGTCGCGTAAAGGCTTGACTTGCGAGGAAACTTCATGGAAGGATAACTCGATTTTTCATGGAATCTTAACGATTTCTCAACGAGCTCTCCCTACCCTGTTATGGGTTTTGCTCCTGGCGTTATCCACTGAATTCGCGGGGAACGACGCACGTTCCCGACACCTTGGAGGATCTCCATGATTGCGCGTCCCATGGTTAGGAAGCCTGGATTCACTTTGATCGAGCTGTTAGTCGTGATCGCGATCATCGCGGTCTTGATCGCCCTGCTTCTGCCCGCGGTGCAGGCGGCCCGGGAGGCGGCCCGGCGGGCGCAGTGCACGAACAATCTCAAGCAATTGGCCCTTGCGGCCAACAATTATGAATCGTCGGCCGGCAGTATCCCCGGCGGCTCCTATTCAAACTACAACGGCGGCACGCCGGCGGGACGCTGCGCAACGGGAGTCGTCCCTTGCGACTTTCCCGAGAATTTCAGCGTTTTCGTGCGAATGCTGCCGTTCACCGAGCAATCGCCGATGTACAACTCGATCAACTTCAACCTGACCTCGAGCAACTTTGAGAACATCACGATTTGCGGGGTGCGACTGAGCTCGTTGACCTGCCCGAGCGACACCAAGAACGACCCGGTCCCCTTGCTTGTAGGCACACCCAACGCGTCGTTCAATTTGCTGACGTCGACACCGCCGCCGGGCAACTGGATGGAATGCTACTCGAGCTACGCCGGCAATTGCGGCACGTGGGACTTTGGCTACGCGACCTACAAGGGGCCCACGCTGTTCCAGATGTACAACGGCACGGTTTATAACGACAGCACGGTTCGCCTGGCCGCGATCACGGACGGGACGAGCAACACGTTCCTGTTCGCCGAGCACAGCCACGCCATGGCGGTCAACAACGACCCCTACTACTACGTCTCGGACAACTCATGGCAGTCGGGGCGGTGGTACGACACGCTCTTCTCTACGCTGTACCCCATCAGTATTAATCTCGGCGGCAGCCAAGCCGCCGCGAACGGCCCGTACGGTTACTACGCCATCACGGCCGCGAACAGCCTCCATCCTGGCGGGGCCAATTTCGCCTTCTGTGACGGCTCGGTCCACTTCATCAAGTCGACGATCCAGTCGTGGTCGTTCAACACGGGCAACACCGACTCCTACGGCGACGCGATTCCCGACGGCGCCGTCTCGAGCCCCGACGCGTACTATCCGGGCGACCTGGACTATTCCTTCGGCACCGCCCAGCTCGGCGTCTACCAGAAGCTCTCGACCCGTGCTGGCGGCGAAGTCATCAGCTCCGACCAGTACTGAGCGATTCCGTGTGACGTCCGAATCTTCAACCAGAGCGGGTCGCGGGCGCCTCTGCCCCGGCCCCGCCCTGGCGTTCGTTTGCCCGTGAGATGCCTGCATGAAAAGATCGTCCACACGTGTTACCCTCGCCTGGGTTCTCGCGATTGGCCCGGTCACCTTGAGCGTGGGGTGCGGGGGCTCAAGCGCGCCCGTTCCGGTCGCGCCCCACAGCGGCGCGATGTTCCCCCTGCCTGATCAAAAGGGCTTTTTCGAGATCCGGACCGAGGGCGGCGGGCGCAGCGGCCGGGGGGCGCGTTCCAAGGCCGCCAAGACGCCGTTCCTGGTCTTTTTCTATCAGGCGGACGGCGTCACGGAAATGACACCGCCGCCGACCGACGTGACGGTCAAGATCGGCACCACGGAAAAGGGCACGTCCATCGCCTTGACGCCCCAGACCAAGGGGGCGACCGGCGGCGTTCCCTTCGCCGCCCCACCCGACAACTATCCCGACGCTTTCCGCGGCGAGCTCACGGCCAAGATCAACGGTGAATCGGTGGAGGC
>DAIDHE010000277.1 GCA_027459775.1 Planctomycetales bacterium
CGATAGCCCAGGGCGCAGCCCTGGGATTCTTCGGACTGAGAACGGGTCGCTGGCGCGATGGATTCGTTTTTACCCCAACGGGGTGAGAGGCGATAGCCCAGGGCGCAGCCCTGGGATTCCAGGGACGCTTGCCTCGCGCCGTCTTTCACCCGGGCTGTTCGAGGCGGTGCGGCGAATTGGGTCGGATGCGCCTTGAGCGAACAAAGAACACCCTGCCGCGTCTCGCCCACGCGGGACGCGGCAGATCATGTTCTCGAGGGGGGGAAAGGCCCTGGGCTCAGTCCTTCAGGTCGAAATCCATCGAGCTGGTCGAACCGGTGACCGTGGCCTTGAGGTCGCTCTGCGCCTCGTATTTGACGGGCGTGGTTCCCTTGGCCTCGGCGCGGAGTTTGGACTGGAGCTCCGGGGGAACCTGGCTGATACTGCCTTGCATGCCTTTCTTGGAAGCCATGTCCGCGGTGGCCTTTTTGGCGGCGGAATCGTCCATCTCGCGGGTGTTGATGGTCACGAAGTAGGCGCCGGGGAAGGCGCCGTCGCCCGGCGTGAGGGTCGTCAGGCTGTATTTGCCGTTCTCGATCGTGCCGGCCGCGCCGCGGCCCTCGCCGGTCTTTTCAGGGCTGAAATTGATCACACCCTTGGCGACGGGTTGACCCTTGTAGGTCACTTTTCCACTGACGGGGTAGCGGGTGCCGAGGCCGTCCGATCCCGAGCACGCGGCGATGAACAGGATCGAGCCGCCCATGAGCGTCGCCAGCAGTGATCGCGTTACGAAAGATTGCTTGCACATATCGAGGCGCATCCTAAACTGAATACGAGTGGTGGGAATCGAGGAGTCGAGCGAACAGGGCGTCATGCACGCCCGCGCTTGAGAATCAAAGACGCAAAGGCGGCCGCCGAGGGGGTCTGGTCGAGATCAAAGCGGCCCGACCGCGCCCTGAAATCGCATCCAGGGCGCGGGTCGGGCTTGCTGGGCTCGATCAATACTGATCGGAGCTGATGACTTCTCCGCCGGCGCGGCTGCCCAGCGCGTTCAGGGTGAACGGGCTGATCGAGGACTTCAGGAAGTGGCACGAGCCGTCGGCGAACAGGAAGTTCGCACCGCCGGGGTGCCGGCTCTTGAAGCCGCGAGCGGCGTAGCTGAACCGAGACTGCCATACGGTCGTGCCGTACGACACCGGGCCGGGCGCGCCGGTAAAGAGATTGATCGGCGGTGTGGTGCCAACGGCGGCGCCGGTGAAGCCGTACATCTCGTTGTTCGCGTCCTGGTCGGGAAGGCCTTCGCCAGCCAGGATTGTGTTGCTGAAGCCGTCGGTCACGCTGGCGACCTGAGCGATGTTGCCCGAGCGATAGTCCGAGAACCCACGCATGGTCTGGCTGTCGTTGTAGGGCGCGCCTGCGATCACGCCGGTCGTGCCCCAGAAGCCGTCGTAACCCCGGCGCTGTTGGCCGAGGGCGATGGTCAAGGGAAGGGTGTCTTCCCAGGGGTTGGGACCCGACAGCGGCAGGATGGCGTAGTTGTCGCCAAAGCTGTAGTTGTAGTTCGTGCACGGAACCGCGACCGAACCCCCCTTGGGATTGGGTGGGGGGGACATGACGCTGTACGTGCCCTGTGGCCCGTAGGGAACGAATCCGCTGGCGTTGAGTCCGTCGGACGGGCAGAGGAAGACCGTCATGACAGTGTACCACGCGGTGGCCCACGCCAGCGAGGTATAGCCGTTGTCCATGTGAAGGCTGAAATTGAACGAGTTGTACTGGGGGTTTTGCTCGATGTCGGGGAGGATCATGGCCCGCCACGCGACCGCGTCGTTGCCCCACGCCCACGTGCTCCCCGGAGGAGGTCCGATGGCGCCCGGGACGAACAGATTGGTCCGGTCCAAATAGTTGTGGACCGCCAGGCCGATCTGCTTGAGATTGTTGATGCACTGAGCCCGGCGAGCGGCCTCGCGGGCCGCTTGCACCGCGGGCAGGAGCAAGGCGATCAAGACCGCGATGATGGCGATGACGACGAGCAGCTCGATCAGGGTGAAACCCCAACGAGCCTTCCGATGAGACTGCTTCATTGAGAACTCCTCAAGTCAGGTAAAAAAAAGACGGAAAAGGCCGCCAAGCCGGCGACGACGACGTCGCGGCCGACAACCGATCAAACACCGACGACAGACACGGCCCCGCGCCGCGAAACGCGACAGCCAAGCTCATCGAGAGCCGCGACGACAAATCGCGAACCCAGCCACGCGGCGGCTGAATCATTCCATGGATGCATTTTTAGAGTCGTGTTCAAGAAGAGCTTAACGGCATGCGAATGCATGACGTTGCGAGCCGGCTGGCGCAATCAAGCGAGGCCGTCCGAGACGAAGTCGATCTTGATTTGGGCCGTCCACCAACAGACGACATCAAAGCTACCCAATCCGACCGCCAAGATCAAGATTCCGGTCGGGATTCCGCGCGTTTTCTTGGGCGCGATTGGTAGAACATCGTAAATCGCTCGAAATACTGCAAGTTTGGCAACCGGGAGACCGCCCTCGATTGGCATAAGCAAAGTCTTTGTTGACCGATTCATGATCGGGTTTGGCGTTCTCGGTCGTTCCTGGTCGGGCGTCGGGGTGGGCGCAGGCGATCGATCGGGCCGAGGTCGATCACCTGGTCGCCCGCGCAGGCGATGCAACGGGGCTGGGCTCGAGCCCAGGCGTGGGGCAGGGGGGCGCTTGCGACGTCGCGGCCGGCCGCGTTGTTCGTGAACGCGGGGAGGACGATCATCCCGGAACCGACGACGAAGCAGGGGGCGGTCGCGCCTTCAAAGCAGAGCACCGGGTGCACGTGGCCAGAGATCGACTTGGGGCCGGTGATCGGCCGGTGGCCGTGGGCGATCGTCCAGCCCCCGACCTCGAGCTCCTCGGCGAGCGGGGCCGCGCTCCGCGGGTCGATCCCGCTCTCGCGGAGACTCAGGTCGTGGTTGCCCGCCAGAACCACGAGCTCGACCTGGCGGTCGGCCAGCCACGACGCCAGGCGTAAGGCGTCGGCCCGCGTGCGTGCGCAAGGGCGATGCGATTCGACCAGATCCCCCGCGACCACCACGCGACGGGCGGGGGCGTGCTTGAGCACGCGCTCGAG
The DNA here is from genome assembly GCA_027459775.1 of Planctomycetales bacterium. GTDB lineage: Bacteria > Planctomycetota > Planctomycetia > Isosphaerales > Isosphaeraceae > JAKBAP01. Next base: position 3,109 of record DAIDHE010000277.1, read on the forward strand.
CCGGGCGAGCGCTTCCGCGAGCGAATGGGCGGGGATGCAGTCGCCGGCGGCCTCGCGCGCCCATTCATAGCCCAGGTGCAGGTCGGCCACCACGGCCGTGGCGAGATCGGCATGAATCGCGGCTCCCTCGGGGGTGAGCAGCCAGTCATCGTGCACGAGCAGCGTCGACCCCATCAGATCGCCACGCTTTCCCGCGCCATCAGCCGCAGGTGCAGCCGCTTGAGCGCGTCCGCGGGCGATTCAAATGCGAGCGCCTCGCCGGGCTCGGGCTCGATCCAGGCGGCGGTGAACGGCGATCGGGAGTCGAGCGGTCGCACGTGAATCGCCGGCCTTGATGCGAGCCATCGCCGGGCCGCGGGGAGGTCGAGCAGATCCTCGAAAACCTCGCGCCTGGCTTCCTGAAGCAAGGGGTGATCGGGACACGTCCCCTTCAGTAGGGGATAGAGTCGCGTGGCGACCCAGCCTTGTCCGCCGACCCGGACCCTGCGCCCGGGCTCGGGGTTCTTGAGCACCATCATCGCGGTCGCCGCCACCCGCTGGAACCGCTTGGCCAGCAGCTCGCCCTGGTCGAGCCCCTCGAGCAGATCGTCGTCGAGGTTCTCGTCATTGAGCAAGTCCCGGATCGACTCTTCCGAGGCTTCCGGCTCGGCCTCGATGGGAATCTGGATCGCCCAGCCGAGATCGGCGACGGTGAGGGCGAGGTTTCGCCCGTAGCGGCGGCCGTAGCGCGCGGCCGCGGCCCGCGCGAGCGGCTCGCACGCCGCCCGGTGCAAGGGGGCGTGGAAGGCGTGCACCACGGCGTCGCCCAGCGCGGTCGGCGAGATCTCGACCAGGAGCGCGCCCGCGGCGGGGATCTCACTGTATCTTGCCTGGGATTCGAACAGGTCGACCAGGATCTCCGCCGCGGCGGGGTCGAGCGGGAAGGCGCCTGCGATCCAGCCGCGGAGGGCGGTCGGGCCTTGCTCGAGCAAGAGCTGGCCGGCGTGGGCGCGGAAGGCGGCGAGGTCGGCGGCGAGGCCGGCGGACAGGCCCGGTCGGTCGCTGGTCCAGCGCGGGAGGGATGCCTCGGCGTGAGTCGGCTTCGCGTGGATGGTCGCGCACTCGATGCGGGTGACCTCGAGGGCCCGGCCGTCCAGGACGAACCGGTCGCCGCGCGCGAGGCGATCGGCGTAGGGCGCCTCGAGCGATCCCAGGGCCGAACCGCTCACGAAGACGCGCGTGGAGGGCTCGGCGTGGATGGTTCCCACGTTGCCGCGAAACCAACGAATCACGCGGCGGTCGCGCACGCCGAACCAACCGTTTCGCCGCCACAAGCGGGGCGCGGTCATCCTGGGGGCCGCGCCCGGCTCGGGCTCGAACGCGGCCGCCGGACCCGCCAGGTCGCCGGCCAGGAACGCCAGGCAACGATCGAAATCGGCTCGCGCGAGCGTCGCCATCGGGCCCGCGCGGCGGAAGAGGTCAAACGCCGCCTCGACCGCGTGCTCGCCCAGGCAGGCCATCCCGATCAGTTGCTGGCAGACGACGTCGAGGGGTGCGCTCACGATTCGCGTCGGCTCGATCCGGCCCTCGCGGGCGGCTCGGGCGGTCACGATCGCGCCGGCGAGCTCGGCCGCGGTTGCCGCCATCAGCACTCCCCGCGATCGCGCGCCGCGCCGCCGCCCCGATCGACCCAGCCGCTGCAGCCAGCGCGATGCGCTGCCCGGCAAGCCGACTTGCACCGTCAGGTCCACCGTCCCGATGTCGACCCCGAGCTCGAGCGACGTCGAGGTCGCCACCAGCGCCAGCTCGCCCGCCTTGAGCGCGCTCTCGATCTCCCTTCGCCGCGTGGCGTCGAGCGCTGAGTGATGCGCGGCCACGAGCGGCTCAGGCTCGCCACGCGAAATCGCCTCCATCCGCAGATCGAGCACGAGCTTCTCGGTCATCGCCCGCGTATTGGCGAAGACCACCGTCGTGCGATTCCGCTCCATCAATTCCCGCAACCGGGCGATGAGCCTGCGCTGGGCCTTGCCCCGCTGGGAGGCGAGGTCGCGCCCGATCAGGCTCTCGACCTCCATCCGCGGGGGCTCTTCGCCCGCCGCGGTCGTGGCGAAGACCACCTGGCATGGGCGATGGGAGCCCACCAGGAACAGGCTGGCCGCGTCGCCCGGCCGGCAGGTCGCCGACAAACCGACGCGAGCGGGGTCGCTCGCCGCGTGCCCGGCCAGTCGTTCGAGCGAAACCGCCAGGTCGGCCCCGCGCTTCGTCGGCGCGAGCGCATGGACCTCATCAATGATCAAATGCTGGACTGTTTTCCAGTGCGGTTTCCACCCGGGCTGGGCGAGCAAGAGCGCCAGGCTCTCGGAGGTGGTGATCAAGAGATGGGGCGGGTGGTCGCGGAGCTTGCGGCGGTCGTAAGCCGAGGTATCGCCGGTGCGGACGCCGACCTTGACGGGATGCGAGCCGAGCGCGCGGCCGATCCCTTCCAGGGGCGCGCGCAGGTTGCGCTCGATGTCGTAATTCAGGCTGCGCAAGGGCGAGACGTAGATGGCGCGCAGGGCTTGCTGGAGGGTTCCGGCGGCGTGTTCGCGGTAGAGCCGGTCGAGGATCGCCAGGAACGCGGCCAGGGTTTTGCCGGAGCCGGTCGGCGAGACGATGAGGACGTTTTGGCCCTGCTGGATGAGGGGCCAGGCCGCGACCTGGGCGGGCAGGGGGCCGAGCGGGAACGTCGCGTCGAACCAGGCGCGCACGGGCTCGAACAAGCGAGCCGAGGCGGGCGATGGTTCAGGGTCGGCGTCTGGGGTTTGCATCCAAGCGGCGTCTCGGTCCTGGTCGAAGCGGTCGTCTTCTCCGTCCGGGACATCGTATTCGGTCGGCCTGGATTTGTCTGCCGTGTCATGGTTCGCGGCGGCGTTCGGGCTCGGGCGCGGCCGGCCTGGTGGTTCGGGCGGCGGGCTGGCGGGGAGTGTATCGGCCGGGCGTGCGAGAGATTTCGCGGCCAGGAGCTGGGCGATAAGGGTTGTAGGGCGAGCGGGACGCCTGGCTCGGCTCGCGGCGGAGCGATTCCTGGGGGTTTGAGCGCATGGCGGGGCCGGCGCGCTCGTGGGGGCTCATGGCCTGTTCGTGCGAGGCGGCTCGTTCGCCTTCGCGCGCCTGTCCCTCGGCACGCGCCTGTCCCTCGCTTCGCGCCAGTGTCGGGCGGGGGCGGGCGGCGATCGGGGAGTGGGGAAGCGCCATCGGCCGGGGCCGGTCGGCCTGTCGCCCGCCGGCCCTGCGCGCGGCGGCCCCGCGTTGTTCGGCTTGCAGCCGCTGTTCGCGAAACGTGTGCAGAAGGGCGGCTTGCCGGACAATCTGCTGGCGTTCGGCCTCGGCGACCTTGACCATCCGCATGCCCCGGTCGGCCTCGGCCTGGGCGGCCATCTTGTCGAGCCGCATCGCGTACGTCGGGTGATTCGAAAACCCGCGCTCGCGGGTCTCCCGCTCGATCAGCCGGGTTTGCTCGGCAAAGGTCCGCGGCGGCCGGAGCGCGGGGTTGTCGCGCCGCAGGCGGTATTGCTCGCGTACCTGGACGATCCACTGGGGGTTTTGCCGGACCTCCACGACCGAGTAGTACGAGAAAATCGGGTCGTAAAAAACCGGCGGGCCGGTGGCGAACGCAAACGAGAACCAGGGGGTCACGCCCATGCTCACGAAGCTCTGGCCGTAATAATCGCCGTAGAGATACTGGCCGGTCCCGACCTGGACGAAGAGGTTCGAGGTCAGAGCCCCGCCGACGATCCCGACCGTCGGCGTCATGACGAAGCCCGGCTGCATGTAGACTGGCTGGGGATAATAAACGGGTGCGAACATGAGTCCGCGATTGGCGACGGGCAGATCCCAGTAGCCCGCGACGAAGAGCCAGCCGCCGGGGGTGCAGACGTAGTGGGCGGGGATCCAGATCCAGGCGGGCTGGACGGCGGCCCAGAAGCCTGGCCTCCAGGCGTAGCCCGAGTCTTGCCACTGCCAGTACCCTGGCGTCCAGGCGACGTTGGGGCCAGGTTGGGGCGAGCTGGGCCCGTTCTCGAGGCTCGCGGGCGGCTGGGGCATATAGGAAGGGTCGCCGCCGTCGCTCGGGGTGGGAACCCAGCTTCCCGAGATCCATTGCGCGCCGCCCTCCACCTGGTTCCAGTAGCCGGGCACCCACTGGCAGCCGGGGGGCGGCTCGCGCCAGACGCCGCTGGTCCAGACGAAGTCATTCCGCGTGGAGTCAAAACTCCAGTAGCCCGGGATCCACTGAATGTTGTGCCCTTCGGGCCTTTGATCGGGGGGCATTTCCTGGATCGGCTCGGGGGGCGTCTTGGGGATCACAGGTCCAGGCTTGGGGTCGTGGACGACGGCCGAGGCGAAGGCCTCGTGGATCGCCCCTCGGGTCAGGATTTCCCCGCCCTGGGCGTCGGTCTCGGGCGCCTGGGCGTCGGTCGGGGGGGGCGGCGGGTCTTGAGCGCCGCCAGCGGATGCCAAAACGTGCGGAAAAGCGGCCAGGCCGGCCGCGAGAACGAACCCGAACCGGTGTTTGAAAAGCGCCATCGTCGTGTCGAGCCTCCCTGTCTGGCGTCCGCCCGCCTCGATCCTGGAGCGGGCGGGCGGAATCCTAACCAGGATCGCCGTTCGTGTCGCGGTCAATGTGGCCGGCGGTTCGATTGTCGTGCGACCCATTCCGGGGAGGCGACTGGTCTTGCCGAGGGTGGGACCGAAGACCGATGATGGGTTGGGGAGTGATCGGCCCGGCGAGATCCGCCGCCAGGGCTCTCTCTACTGCCGTCGACAGCAAGGGAATACGCGGGATGACGCACCATCAGACCGTGCTCGATTACGTCAGGGCCGAGCCCTTTCGGCCGTTTCGCATTCACATGGCGAGCGGCCGAACCTTTGACGTTCGCCATCCTGAGATGATCAAGGTTTTGAGAAGTTGGCTGATCGTTTTCAGAACCAACGGATCCGTGACCGACATCCCCGAGGGGTTTGACAGCCTCTCGCTGACGCTGGTGGAGTCCATTTCGCACCTTGACTCCGCTGTCCGAGTGGACGGCGGCTGAGTCCGCCGCGTGGTCCTCGCCCCCTGTGTGCCTTTAATCAAGCGCGTTTGAAATCTGGTATCGCCCGGATCATGAACTCGTCAAAGAGCGGGACGGTGAAGGCCAGCTCGCCGTGGCCGGGGCTGTAGATCATGCCTTTATTGATCAATTTGGCGCGGACGGGGGCGAGGCTGGCGACCTTGATCCCGAGGAGGTCGGCCAGGTCGCCGGTGCGTTCGGGGCTGGGTCCGAGCTCGGCCATGGCTCTCAAAACGTTCTTCTCGCCCGGCGTGAGGCGGTCGAATCGCACCCGGAAGAAATTGTTGTCGAGGCGGTGAGTGACGATCGCGGTGGCTCGCACGATGAGATCTTTTGTGATCGGGCTCGATTCGGCCAGATTCCAGGCTTGATAACCCCATTCCTGGACGAAGTACGGGTATCCTCGGGTGAGTCGGAAAACCTCGTCGAGCGCGGCGGTTTCGAACTCAGCGCCCGCGTGTTTGGCCGGTTCTTGAAGGGCTTTCGCGGCGTCGCCGGCCGAGAGAGCGCCGATGCGTGGGAAGCTGAAAAGCCGCTCCGCGTAGGATTTTGCGTCCCCGGCGAGCGCGGGCAGGCTGGGCAAGCCCGCCCCCACGAGCACGATCGGGAGCTGGTCCTGCTGGATCTTGTGCATCGCCATGATCAAAGCGCCGAGCTCTTGCTCGGTCAGGTATTGAACCTCATCGATAAAGAGCGCGACGCCGCTTTGCCGATCGGCGGCGGCCTCGCCGACGGCGACCAGCAGATTGGGCAGATCGATCTCGATATCCCCGCTGTCGGCCGTCCCTCGTTCGGGCTCGACCTCGAGTGCCAGATCGATCTCGCTCACACTGACCTTGAGCCGGCCCACGAAGCCGCCCAGGACGGCGAGACCGCGCTTGACCTTCTCCGCGATTCGATCCATCTCGTACAGCACTCGCCGCAGCTCGGGCGCGATCAGCACGCCCAGCGGCTTGTTGTCCATCGCCTCGATGAAGATCGTCCGATAGCCTTCGCGGGTCGCGAGATGTTTGATTTCATTGAGTAAGACCGTCTTGCCGACTCCCCGCAGCCCGGTGAGGAGCAGGCTCTTCTCGGACCGTTTTTGCTTCACGCGACCGAGCAGGATCCGCGCCTGCTCGAGAATGGGATCGCGGCCCACGAGATCGGGTGGTCGAGAGCCAGCGCCGGGGGAAAAGGGGTTCGTGATGGGATCCATGGGTCGATTGATACCAATTTATAGCCGATTATGCCAGGCCGCCGTGGTTATTCTCTCAGGGTGATATGATTCAGTATTAATTGGTAGAGACAGCGCTTGGGCATCCATTCCGTCGCGGCCGCCATGGTCATGCCGCGTTGGCGATGGGGAGTTCGGCGGCGGCGAGGGCGACGGCGGTTTCGTCGACGCTGTCGAGGTCGCGGGCGTAAGCGATCAGGAGCGCCAGGCTGGCGATGCGGTTCAGATGCCGCGGGCGGCCCAGGGCCGCCCAGTGAAGGGTCTCGAGAGCAGGCTCGCTGAAGATCGCCCGCGTCGCGCCGGCCAGATCGAGCCGGCCTTGCACATAGGTCGCCGACTCGGCGGCGTCCAGGGGCTCGAGCAACACCCGGCAGGCGATCAGGTCGGCCAGCCCCGGATCGATGTCGAGCAAGAATTCGGACTCGCCGATCAGGATCAGCCTGAGGTCGGGAGGGCCGAGACTCCGGAAGTTGTGCAACAATTTGAGCAGCCCCATGGTTTCGGGGTCGCGGATCAGTTGGGCGTCGTCGACCACGACGATCGGCCGGGAGCCGGCGAGCGCGGTCGCCGCCAGCAGGTCACGCAGGTCGGTGATCGACTCGCGCGCGGGGATCGCCGCCGGACCAGCCGCGAGCTCGTTCAGGAGGAATTGGAGCAATTGAGGCGCGGGCATGATTGGGATTCTCAGCTCGACGACCCGCGCTTCCATCACCTGGCCAAGCCGCTGGGCGAGCAGCGATTTGCCCAGGCCCGGCGGGCCGTGGAGGGCGGCCGGGCCCTGGTCGTGCTCGAGGATGTAGCACAACCGCCGGAGCGCGGACTCGCGGGTCGGGAGCGCGACGTAGGAACCGGGGTTCGTCGTCTCGCGAAAGGGGTTCGACGCCATGCCGAAATGGGCCAGGAACAAGGCGTTCCTCCTGGTCGCTGGGCTCAGGTGAAGGTCTCGGCCAGGCCGAGCAGGGGCACGCCGCCGGCTTCGAGAACCTCGCGGGCGCGCACGACGGCGCGTTCGCCGCTCGAGCCGGGCCTGCGCACCAGGACGGCCGAGTCGACCGAGCGATGCAGCACCGCGGCCGACAGCCCGATGAAGAGCGGGCCGCCGTCCAGGATCACCAGGTCGTACTCGCGCCTGAGCTTGGCCATGGTGCACGACCAGCCGGGGCTCGCCAGGAAATCGCGGGGGGCGGCGACCGCGCTTCGGAGCGGCAAGATCGACAGCCGGCTCCCCTTCGAGGCGACCACGGCGTCGGACAGCGACGCCCCCGACTGGACCAGGTCGTCAAGCCCGACCACCGGGCGCAGACCGAGCAGGCGAGCCAGCATGGGGCCGGTCAAGTCGGCGTCGACGATCAGCGTCTTTTCCGGCCGCCGGGCGAGCGCCCGGGCGAGCGCGAGCACGAGGGTGGTCCGCCCCTCGGCGCGGTGGCAGCTCGTGAAAAGCACGACCCGCGCCTGGGCTTGGATCCGGGCTTGATCGAGGGCGTCGGCGAGCCGCTCGAAACGATCGCCCCACTGCCGCTCGAGCTCGAGCACGACGGTGGGCCAGTTGAGATCGATCGTCGGGTCGAGAGCCGGCGGCGCTGGTTCGATCCAGGGCCGTGCTCGGGGGGGGGCTCCGCGCGCCTGGCCCAGTGCGGCGCGGGGGGGGTGGCGGCTGCGCGATCGTGCTGGCCACGCTCGCCGTGAATCCGCTCGAGGGCGGCGTCAACCTCCTTCATTGGCCCGCGCCTCCAGTGCGTCGTCGGGGAGCAGATAGCCCGGGAAGATCACGGGGAGAGCCATCTCGACGGTCGGCGCGACGGTCGTGGGCTCGCTCGAGTTCGCGACGCGGGGGACGCTCGGGCCTCCGCGCCCGAGCGCGGTCGCCGCCGCCGCGCCTGGCCGGCTCAGGTTGTACAGGGTTCCCGATCCGATCACGATCGCCAGGCCCAGGAACACCCGCGCCGTCACGCGGATTTCCCTACGCAGCCTGCGCTTGCCGCGCCTGCCGCCGAGTCGGGTTTGCGCGAGTCGCGGTCGGTTTGCCGGGGCTCGGGCCGCCGCCGCGTCGAATCGCCGGCTGGCGCGCCGGGGCAGGTCCACCGCCGGCACTTCGATCAAGACCGCGATCGGGCTCACGCGCGGTGGATTCGTTCGCGACGGACGCGGCATCGTGGTGGCGTGGCTTGTGCTCATGGCGTCGCCTCGGGCGGCTCGCGACCAGGAATCTCGAGTGGGACAAACCCGTCGTCCGGGAACAGCCCCTCGACTCGAACCCTTTCATCGTCAAGGGCCCCGTCAAACTTGAACAGCCGTGACGAAAATGCCGGGAACGTAAAACCGCCCGGCGAACCAGGTTGTCCGGCCGGAATCCCACGACGAACCGGGCGATCCCGCGGAAGTGAGACAACCCCTGCGATCGTCGTGATTGGCCCTGCGCTCTCGTCTTGAACGGGATCGCCCGTCCTGGCCGCGGGCGGTTGGGCCGGCGGCGGGGACGGGCGATATCCCAGGAACGAAACGCGGCCGATCACGACCTAGCGGCCGAAAAACGAGCGGAAGAAGCCGCGGGGGCGCCTTTCGCTATCGGCGAGCATGGGTGCTCGGCCGGCCTCGAACTGGGCGACGGGTCGGAAGATGGGCGCGGACGCCATCATCCGCCGGGGGCGCTCGCCGCCGCCGTTGGCCAGGTCGAGCGATCGCACGTTGGCCTCGGTGACGTGGGGGTTGTGGCCGCCCCAGTGCGACTCGACCAGCTCCAGCACGTTGAGCGGCGCGTAGAGCGCCTCGCCCCCGACCGAGATCCAGTCGGCCGCCGCGGGATTGGACTCGTCGACCCGTCCGTCCAGCCCGTAGACCAGGCTGTACTCATAATTGACGACGCGGTCTTTATCGTCCTGGCCGTTGAGCATCGAGCCCGAGTTGGCGTGCAGTTCGAGCGCGATCTTGACGGCGCGGGGACCGCGCCCGGGGATCGATTCGTAGCGGGCGATGTATTTGTAGACGCCGTGGTTCCAGACCTCGCTGACCGTTCCCCGGGGGGGGAAGGCGCGAAGATTGGCGAGCACGGCTTTCTTCTCGCCGCGGATGTGGGTTTCGAACATTGCGTGGACCCGTGCGATCTTGAGGTCGCAAGGGTCATAGCCGGGCCGGGGCGGGCCCGGAGGGATCTCGTTGGCGTAATCGCCGATCCGGTGGTTGTAGTGGTTTTCGCCGAGCTCGGCGTAGAGCGCTTTCAGCTCGTCCTTGGTCATACCCGACCAGGGGGCGGGCATGGGCTCGTTCATGAGGATCGAGGCGACCGCGCCCCCCAAGCAGTGGCCGGGCCAGCGCGAGATGTCGCGATTCTGGCTGAAGGCCGCTTCCCACTGGCGGGCGGCGGTGCCGAAGATCTGGTCGTATTTCAGCAGCGGCGCCTGGGTCTGAAAGCGGGTGATCTGGTTGCCGTGCTCCTTGTCGGGCCCCAGCCATGTGAGGTCGTCAAAGATATTGGGAAACCATGTGGCGTCGTCGCCCGCCGCCGGCAGGGTCTCGAGCAACCCGTTCGGGCCCGCCAAGACGATGTCCTGACCTGGGGGAATGTAGGATCCAGGCGCGGCCAGCATCTGGTCGTCGCCGCGGGCCTCCATCGTGTCGACCCGGCCGTTCCCACCCGCCCACGGCTCGTGGATGGAGTCGGCCTTGGTCGGCCAATAATAGAAATTCCAGGGCTTCTTGACGCTCTCGCCCACTTGCACGAACGAGGCTTCAACCGTGTACGGACCCTTGGCCCCTTCCACCTTGAAGATGAACCATCCCTGCTGGTCCGACCCGACTTCTTGCCCGCTAAGCCAGGCCGCCCCCTTCGGTCCCTTCAGATCGACCAACCGCCCGTCGCTCGACTTGACCGTGAGCTGGCCGCCAAATCGCGTCGGAACGTAGACGCCAAAATGACGGTCCCCCGTCTGCCCCGCCAGCGCTTGCCCCAGCGGAACCGACGTGACGCGCTCGGGAGCGCCCGCGGCCGCCACTCCTGCCATGGCGATCCACGCCGCGAGCACCGAACCTCCGAGCCTGTTGCCCATGCGCATGCTGCCCCCCAAATACCCAAGTAGAGAATGTCTCAGTTTAGCAAAGGTTGACGCCGGCGCGTGTGTCTTCAAGTAATCCGGGATCCATCACCGGAATCCTCGACGACGAAGGCTCTGTGGTCGCGCCGCCTCCTGTTACCCTTCATGGTTCGGCACCCAGCACGCGCCGGGTGGATTCCATTTCGCCGACCAAAGCCCCAAGTCTCTTGAAACTCGTCAAAGTCCCTAGAGTTCGTCAAAACGGCAAGTTATCGATTTTCCCAGGTTGAGTAAACGAGTGGAAGGGGGATGCCGATAACCTGGAATGGCCACCCCTGGGGTGGAGAGCGAGAGTCGGCCATGAAGACCGGCTTGAGGCTTCCGCCGCCGTGCCGAGGCCTTTGGATTCATTCCTGATCCGCGAGGGTTGGGGATGTCGCCGCGTGGGTCGCCTGACCGAGGGGATCGCGCGACTGGAAACTGGTGCGGTGGTGTTGGCGATCGGACGTAGTCCCGAATCGACCCGCCGAACCATCAGGGGAAATAGCTCACCGACTCGATCGAGACGTCGACCGAAACTCTCTCTTCACCAGAGGACATCGCGATGACCAGTGTGGTATTGATTCTTGCCCTGGGAGCGTCCGGCCAGAGCCCGCAAGGGGTGATGCCGACGGCCCAGGGCGGCAAGGTGATGCCCGCGGCCCAGGCGCCTGCCAAGGTCGCCCCCGCGCCGCAAGCGCCTGCCAAGGTCGCCCCCGCGCCGCAAGCGCCCGCCAAGGTCGCCCCCGCCCCGCAGGCGCCGACCAAGGTCGCTCCG
>DAIDHE010000284.1 GCA_027459775.1 Planctomycetales bacterium
CTCAGAGGATCCTCCAGTCGGTCCAGACGCCCATCGAGCAGAGGCGCACGTAAAGGTCGCTGAACCCGACCCAGAAAAGACTGCACCAGGCCCAGAACATGTGCCGTTTGTTGAGGCAGCTCACGCAGTTATAGGCGCGGCGTCGCGCCGGCGCCCGCGTGAGCTGATCGAGGCAACCCCCGACCAGGTGCCGCAGCGAGTGACAGCCCAGGGTGTAGCTGCTCAGGAGGCCGACGTTCAAGGCCAGAACCAGTGTGCCGACCCCCACCCCGAACGAGACGGTTCCGGTCGCGGGATCCTTGAACCAGAGCGCCTTGTAGACGTCGTGGGCCAGGAACACCAGGAAGAAAAGGGCCACGTACAGAAAGAAGCGATGGACGTTTTGCAGAACCAGGGGCAGGCTGCGCTCGCCCCAGTAGCTTTTCCGCGGCTCCCCGACCGAGCACGACGGCGGATCGGCCCAGAACGCCTTGTAATAGGCCCCGCGATAGTAGTAGCAGGTGAATCGAAAACCGCCGGGCGCCCACAAGATAAAGAAGGCGGGCGAAAACATCAGCCAAGACGGCCACCAGCCAGGCTTGTCGAACTCAGGAGAGTAAAACGGCGACAGTAGATTGTGGTCCGGAAGAGAATAGTGCGCCCCCTGAAGCGCGGCCCAGGTGGCGTAGACGATGAAGGCCGAGAATCCCAGGAAGACCGCGACGGGCTGGATCCACCATCGATCGCGGCGCGTAGTTTCCCCAAAGTGCCGGACCACCGGCAAGCTCATTCCCGCCTCGGCCATGCCTGCTTCCCCCGGAACGAACTTCCGCCTCACGCGGATTCAATCCACCGCGATTGTTTCAGGGATTGTGGACGAGGAGGCGCTGAGTGTCAACCAATAAGCCGCCTCGCAGCCTGGAACCCGTCCTGGGCTTGGCGGCGTCCGATGTCCAGAAAGTCAAGCGGCCAAACGTCTCGCGCTTGCCGCGCGACGGCGTTGCGATCTTCAGTGCGCCGAAAAAAACGTCGCGCGGCCCTCGATCGCGGGCGCGCGAGGGTTTATCCTTGATCAACGCGAGCAGGCCGCGCCCGCCTGGTTGTGATTCTGAACGACGCCGAGGAACGCCGGAGGAACTCGGATCGTCCGTGATCGCGCCTTGGAAGAATCAGCGGAGCGTTCTACAACATCAGAATTTGGACGACTGCTAGGGCCGCGCGGGAAACTCGCCCGTCAGCGCTTCGGCAGGGAGGGTTCCGATGCGAGCTTTGGGACGGTACGGGGACGGGGCGATGCGAGCGATGTTGGCCGGTGTCGCGCTTGCGGCCGCGATCGGGGGTCAGGGAGTCGTCTGGGGACAGGACTCTCCAACCGATTCGCCCGCGACGCTCGCCGCGAGGCTCGAGGCGGTGATGGCGACCAAGGGTTTTGAGCATGCACACTGGGGCTTGCTCGTGGTCGACGCCAAATCGGGCAAGAGCGTCTACGAGCGCGACGCCGACCAACTTTTCGCTCCGGCCTCGGTGACCAAGCTGTTCAGCACGGCGGCAGCCCTGGCCGAGCTCGGCGCCGATTATCGATTTCACACGCCGCTGGCGCGGCGGGGGACGATCGATAAAGACGGGGTGTTGCACGGCGACCTGATCCTGATCGCGAGCGGCGACCTGTGCATGGGCGGGCGTACCGGACCCGACGGCTCGCTGGTCTTCCAGGACGACGACCACACGTATGCCGGCGGCAATCTGTACAGCAAGATCACCGCCCCCGATCCGCTTGCCGGCCTCGACCATCTGGCGCGCGAGGCTTACGCGGGCGGCCTCCGCGAAGTCACGGGCGACGTGGTCGTCGACGACCGGCTTTTCGAGGCCGCCCCAGCGACCGGAAGCGGGCCGCGATTCGTGAGCCCGATCTTGATCAACGACAACGTGGTCGACGTGATCGCTCGGCCCGGTTCGCGGGCCGGCGATCAGGGGGTGGTCGAAATCCGTCCGGCCACGACGTATGTCGCGGTGGACGCCCAGGTCGAGACGACGCCCGCCGGCTCGCGGCCCGGGCTTGTGGTCGTGCCGGTCGCGCCGCGGCGGTTCCTCGTCAAGGGTCGCTTGCCAGCGGGCTCTGGGCCGATCGTCAAGATCCACGAGGTCGACGATCCCCCCTCGTTCGCCCGGGCGCTCTTGATCGAGGCCCTCAGGCGTCGCGGGGTGCGCGTGGTCGCCTCGCCCCTGGCCGCGAATCACCGGACGGGCCTCCCGGAGCGCGCGGATGCGCTCAAACTTCCCAAGGTCGCGGAATATGTCTCGCCGCCGTTCCGCGAGAATCTGCGGGTGATCCTCAAGGTCAGCCACAACCTGCACGCGAGCACTCTGCCGCTCCTGTTGGCGGCGAAACATGATGAACACACCCTGAGCCAGGGCCTGCGCAGGCAGGGGGCGATCCTGGCGCGACTGGGCGTCGCGCCTGGAACTGCGTCGTTCGCGGGAGGCGCGGGAGGCGCTCGGGCCGACATGGCGACGCCGCGGGCGGCCGTGGCCCTGCTTCACGCCATGGCCGCCCGACCCGACGCGAGCGCCTACGAGACCGCCTTGCCGATCCTGGGCCGCGACGGCACGCTCGCCAAGGCCGTTCCCAGCGACAGCCCCGCCCGCGGCCACGCCCATGCCAAGACCGGCACCTTTTTCGTCGAGAACGAGCTCGACGGCAAGATCGTGCTCACGAGCAAGGCGCTCGCGGGCTATCTCGAGACGGCCTCCGGGCGCAATCTGGTGGTCGCCGCCTTCATCAACAACGTCGAGCTCGACGCCCCCACGCCCCAGCGGAGCGTCTCCCAGGCGACCGCCCAGGCCGGTCGGCTCCTGGGCCGGATCTGCGAGGTTCTCTACGACGACGCCCACCAACCGCCGTCGCAAACCACGCCCGCCCAGGCCAAGCCCGCCCCCGCGACGGCGCCGACCGGCCGGTAAACGGAGACCAGAGCCGCCTCAGGGCGCGGAATTGCCCGCCAGCTCGGTCGCGATCAAGCTGGCCCGGGCGCGCTCGTCCACACGTTGCATCATCGCGCGAAACCGCTCGAGCAACGGCTTGACCGCAGGGTCGGCGGAGAGATCGTGCTTTTCGCGCGGGTCGGTCGCCAGGTCAAAGACCTGCTCGCGGCCGTCCTTGCCTCGAAGATACACCTTGCCCTCGTGGATCAGCGACCGCGTCTGGATCAAACTGGGATGGTCGCTGTCCTCGTCGTCGACGGTCTCGGAGAGCAGAATCGACTCGTCGTCCTCGTCGTCGTCGGCCAAATTGGTCTCCCAGAACCGATCGAGCGATCGCCCGGGGAACGGGGCCTGATCGGCGAGCCCTGCCAGGCCGGCGATGGTCGCCGGCAGGTCGGTGAGACTGACGGGCTCGGTAACGACGCGTCCGGCGGGCGCTCGTCCCGGAGCGACCACGACCAGCGGCACCCGCGTGACCTGGCTGTGCAAGCTCTGGCCGTGGCCAAACAGCCCGTGCTCGCCCAGAAGCTCGCCATGATCCGACGTGACGATCACGATCGTCTTCTCGAGCAACCCGCGCGCCTGGAGCTGATCCATGAGCCGCCCCAGCTCGGAATCCAGCGCGGCCACGCACTCCTCGTAGCGATCACGCGCGAGCGCGACGATCCGCTTGGGCTGGAGAGTCTTGTCGATACGATGCCAGTCGTGCAGGATCTCGAGGTCGTGGGCGCTCCGCGGACCAGCCCCGAATCGCGCGGGTGCGGGCTCGGGAGGTACGTAGGGATCGTGCGCATCGAAATAATTCAGGAACGCAAAGAACGGCCGGTCACGCGGTCGGTCGTCGAGCCACTCGAGCACGCTCTCGTTCACCTCGGCGGCGTCCTTGCGGTAAAAGTACGTCTTCGGACGGTCGCGCGCGGCGAGCGCGGGGACGCAAGACCTCAAGAGGAATCGACCCAGCAGCGAGCTCCGCGCGAATTCGACCGGCGTGACGGCGACATCCTCGTAGTGCTCGAACCCGCGGTCGAGGCCGAAATACGAGCTGCCAAACATGGTATTGGCGACGAAGCCGGCGGTTTCGTATCCATGCTGGGCCAGGTATTCGGCGAGCGTCGGTTGGCGGTCGTCGAGCGGACGATCGAGCCGCGCTGACAGCTCGAAAGCCCAGTGACCAGTGAACATCGCGGCGTGCGCGGGCAGGGTCCAGGCGGCCGGGGTGCGCGCCTGGTCGAAGCGCGTCCCGCGCTTGGCGAGGGCTCTGAGCTGCGGCGAGGTCGGGCGGCGGCGGCCGTGGATTCCCAGGCTCTGGGCGCGGACCGTGTCGAGTACGATCAAGACGACGTTGGGAGCGCCCGCCGGGGCGGGCTTGGTCGATTCGATTGGCGGCTGGTCCCGCCCGCCGGGGAGTAAGAGAAGCGCCGCCCACGCCGCGGCCGTCGCCGCCAGGCCAACCTGCGCCAGCAGCCGCGGCTGGCGCGCCAGCAGGACCGCGCCCGGCGCAAGCTGAAGCGCGAGGCCAAGGGCCAGGGTTGCGTAGGCGAGGTTCGACAGCCCCCGGTAGACGAGCAGCAGCGAAAACGCCGCCGCGAAACAGACGACAGCCAGCCCGACCACCAGGGGCCATCGCGCCCGCGCCAGCCAGGCCGCCATGGCCGCGGACAGCCCGACGCCGCCGAGGATCGCGGCCAGCGAAAGGGGTGTCATCCACCAGGCGTGCTGATTGAGATGGAGCGCGCCCAGGGCCGTTCCATCGAACAGCCTCCGAGCCTCCTGAAGCGCCAACTCGCACACCCCTGTGATCAGCCCAGCCCCGATCGAAAACCCGATCACCGCCGCCGGCCGAAGCAGCCGGGCCTGCCGCGCTCGGGGCTCGGCCATCGAGTCGCGCCGGCGAAACCGCTGACGGAGGGGAAGCATTCGAAGCATCGAAAACCCGCTCATGATTCGTTACCTCCCGAAGCGTCCGATGCCTGGACCTCCAAGCCAAGACCCGAGGCCGACGATTCGTTCGCCCCACGAGCCCGGAAATGCGGGCTGGGGATCGCGGTCCTGGACCGGGTCCGCGCGACGGCCCGGCCCAGCCAGCGGCAGACCAGCCGCATCGATCGCGAACAGGCCATCATCACGACCCCGGCGATCGTGGCCAGAATCGAAGTGGCTGGCAGCAGGGTTTCCGGCGAAAGATAAGCCAACAGAACGTGACAAGCGCCCATATGTCGCTCCTCGTGAATCGATGGGACAAACCGAGGAAAACGCCGCTGGAGGACCGTCGCCGCCAATCCACCAAGGCCAGGGCGCTCGCCCGATCGAGCCCGACCAGGATTACGTTGGTCGATCGAGTCGGACGATTCTCGCCAGATGCGAGCCCAGGTCGCGGACGGGGCGAAATCCGTGCTCTCAGCAGTCAAAACGACAGAGCAGGGGGGGCGAGATCGAGATCGGAGAGTCGGCGGCCGCGCACCGGGCCTCCAGGGGAATCAAGCCAGTCGGCGCCACGGCGGTCGTGATTCCGCTGGGCAGATGAAAGCCGCATCTGAGCTGGTCGACTTGTGCCGTGATCGCGTCCATCTGCCGCGCGGCCGGCTCGCAAACCTCGTCGGGCGAATCGTCGTCGTCCAAAGGTTGATCGGGCTGGGCGATTACTGGCATGAGGAGCCAAAGCCCATTCAACGAAGCCAGGCTGCCCGGATCCGGCGTCACTGCCTGGAACGCCGCCGAGAGGAACAAAACGATGAGGATGAATCTGGTAAACCGTCCGTGGTTCATGATCGATCCCTCGGAACCGGCCGCCGACCTGATAGACAAGGTCGCATCTGGACGTGACGCGGCGAGAATAGGCCAATCGGCCGATTTGGTCTAGCCCAGATCGGTTTCCGAGGCCGTTAAGATTTGTCAATGCTGCGTCACGGAATCCCCGTGGTCGGCCGTCCCCAGGCGCGACATCAGAACCCGAATGGCTTTTCCCACGCTGACGGTCGATCCCCCGTGCTGTCGATCGACGGGAAGTTCATGGCCAGCTTTTCGTGATCATCACGTTCCGGTGCTCGGCGCCTGGTGGACTCACGATCATGATCGAGCCGATCCTGGATGAGCGCGAGCTCGCATCGAGCTGGACGGCCCAGACCGTCGCCATGGGCTGGGATGTACTGGACCGAATGGATTGATTCTCCTGAAACTCATGTCGAACCGGCGAAAAGATCAAGTTCACATTCAGGACATGATCACCGCCGGCCTGATCGATCCCTCGTGGCTGACCAGGCTGCCGCCGGGACTAGCGACGCGACTGAAGCACATCGTGGATACTTCGGATTCTTGATTTCCTGATGGACGATCGGCGCACGGGCAGAGGCCGTGATCAGTCGCCGGTGGCATGGCGGGGCCCAGATTCGGGCGCCACGGAGCTGGTGCTCGCGACCATCACGTGCGGATGCGGCGGGGTGTGGGCCGGTGGGTCAACGCGGTGGCCCGGCGCGTGGCGCCCCGGCGCGGACAAGGCCATGGTCAGGTCGTGTGGCACGCGGCTGACGTGGAGCTCGTGCGTGGGGTGCGGCATCACGATCCCCAGCTCCGCGAACCTGCGCTGAATGGCCGCGCACAGACGATGCCGCGTCTTGCCCACCAGACCCGGCTCGGCCACGAACACCGACAGGCCAAACAACAGCGCGGAATCGCCGAAATCCTCGAGCGCCGCCCCGGGCCCGGGGGTCTCGAGCACGTCGCCGTCGGCCCGCGCCAGCTCGAGCAGGATCGCCGCCACCGCGTCGGGATCGTTGCCATAGGCGACGCCAATCTTGATCATAATGCGAATGATTTTATCTTTATGTGTCCAATTGACCAGGTTGCCGGTGATGAATTCGCGGTTGGGAACGATCATGCACTGGTTGTCGGCGTTGATGATCGTGGTCGCGCGGATGTTGATCCGGTCGACCTTGCCCGAGGTGCCGGCGACGGTGACGACGTCGCCGATCCGAATGGGGCGTTCCAGCAGCAGGATGATGCCGCAGATGAAATTCGAAACGATCTCCTGCAGGCCGAAGCCCAGCCCGACGCCCAGGGCGGCGAGCACGACGCCGATCCGGGCCATGTCGAGATGGATCGCCCCCATGGCGATGATGAGGGCGAGCCCAAGCACGCCGTAGCGGCAGAGCGTGACGACGGCGAACCGGACGCCGGGATCGTCGGGCATGCGGCGAAAAATAGTCACGGAGAAGAATGTGTTCATGTAGCGCCAGGCCGTCGCTCCTAGTAACATCACGATGGTCGCCTGGCAGAGGTTGCCCAGGGTGACCGGCGTCTGCTCGTCGAACGACCAGACGGGTCGATCGAGCAAGAACCGGGCGAGGGCCAGGTTGAAATCCCAAACCCAGGCCAGGGCCAGGAATGCGAACAGGATGCTGAAGCCGCCGGCAAGCCTGCGGAGCCCGAGCTCGAGGTCGTCCAGGGGGTCGAGGTCGGCCGCCTGGGGGTCGATGGGGGTGACCAGGACCTCGGTGCTCGACCAGGCGCCTCGGCTCTTGGCCGCGCCCCCCAGCGCGACGGCCGTCTTCAAGGCGCGGGCCCAGGATCGGCTGGGGCTGGCCCAGCGCCAGGCGTGGTCGTCGATCGTCCGGGCGAGCGCGTGCTGGAGGGCGGCCGCGCAGGCCAGAACAAGCGCGCTCTCGAAGCCGCCGATTGCCAACCGGCGGGCGGTAAAGCTGTAGCCGCGGACCTCAAGGGCGGCCACGCCCGCCATGCCGGCCAGCACGAGCCAGGCGGCGAACCGGCGTCTCCTACCCATCCAGCCCATGCACTGGCGAAATCGCGAGCCCTGGCACCTCTGGCATTCCGCCTCGGCCGCCTCGCCCAGCCAGGCCAGGAAAGCCGAGCTCGGTCGTAGCAACCGCAAGCACGTGAACCAGACCACCAGCTCGAATGCGATCACCAGCACCCTGGCCAACGTCGGCGCCGAGACCGGGCGTCCCTCCGGGGCGATCAGGCCGCGGTCGATGAGATAGACGGGCGCCAGCAGCAAAAGCGCGGCCAGGGCGGTGAACCGACCGGCCCGGCCGAATTGCCGGGCGACGTGCACCGGCACGTCGAGCTCGAATGCAAGCAATCCCCTGGGCCGCGCGGCCAACCGGATCAGCTCAAAGACCAGTACCGCAAGCGCCAGGGCCGACAAGACCGCCGAGCCCAGCGCGCCTAACCCCCGCGGCCAGGGCCCCACCCGCGCCGCGTAGGCCGCGAGAACCAGATAAAGCGGCCAAACGACCGACTCCACCACGCCCAGAACGACCATTTTTAATGTACGCATGCTTATATAACCTTGGAAGCGCGAAGAAGTCTGGTTCGGCGAACCCTCGGACCCTGTGGTTCATCAACCTTCCGCCGCGATCTCGACGTTCACGCCGGGGTCGAGCGGCTCGAGCTCGGGCTCGTGGGGAGGCGGGGGTGGGTCGAGCTCCTCGTGGGCGATGAATTTGAGGAGGCCCCGACGCAGCCGCGCCAGGCCCAGGGGAAGAGACGCGAGCGCGAGCGCGGCCACGATGAATTCGCCCGACGGCTGGCCCCACAGCTTGGGCTGCAAACTCTCGCGCACGAGCGCCAACACCCCTGCGATCGTGTGCTCCAGGTCGCGGCCGATCTGGAGTACGGTCCATGCGCCCAGAGGGTCCTGGTCGCGGACCCAGAAGATGTGGGTCCTGATGAACCCGTATTCCTCGTCGAGCACGGCGAGCCGGCGGGAGACCTGCTGAAGGATCTGGGTCGCGCGCTCGACCAGTTTTTCCAGGACCGCGCGGCGGCGAATGAGGAGCGCCCGCTGTTTTTGCTCGAGCTCGGCCCAGATCGCCTTGCCTTCCTGGATGCGGTCGGTGGGGGGCCGTTCACGCGCGAAATCGAGCTCAAACTGGTCGTGGAGCGAGTCTTGCAGGAGCTCGATCTCGACGCTTGAAAGCAGGTTTTCGTAGTACTGGACATGGGCTTCGGCGTAAGCGAGCTCGTTGCGGGACAGGCGGTCGCGTTCGGGTCCGATGCGCCGGAAGTCGTTGTTGAGCCGGATCGCGTCCAGGCGGCTGACGCGGCCGTCGTCGAGCAGCTCGCGAATATGGGCGAAGTCAGCCTCGGCCCGATCCGCGAGGTCGCGCTGTTCGTGGAGCGAAGGCGAGGGGCTGGTCGCCAGCGATTGCTCGTGACGGACCACCAGTGCCTCGAGCGTCAGAATCTCGGCCATGCGCCGTGCCCGAAACCGCTCGATTGGGTCGTTCGAGCGCTGGGCCTTCTCGTCCTCAATCGCCGCCAATCGCTTGAGCTCGCGCTGACGATCCTCGGCCGCCGTTCGATACCGCTCACGCATGATCTCGAGCGTTCGTTGCTCGAGCCGCAGCCGGGCGCTCAGCCGCTCGATCTCCCATTCGCGCAGGTCCGAGCGATTGGCATGGCCCGCGGTTTCGGCGTCCATCGTCGCAAGCCGGGTTCTGTCGACCCTGGCCTGCCAGTCGAAGTTCGCGAGCCGTTCTTGAGCTAGCCGCCGTTTGGGGGCGGTGGGGGCGGCTGCCAGCGCGGTCTCGAACTCGCTGCGTTTGGCCTCGTAAGCCGCAGCTTTCTGGAACAACTTGTCGCGGTCGTCGCGTCGAGGGTCGCGCGGGCCGTCGAGTTTTTCCTTTTCCGCCTGCGCCTGCTCGAGCTTGGCCCGATCGTCCTTGATCCGGGCGGCCGTGGCGTCGAGCGCCTCCTTGAGCTCGAGGCTCAGGGCCGTCGAGCCTTCTCCGGCGAGAGCACGAAATGCGGGGGGCAAGAGCACGTCAGGGTTGGACTGAGCCTCGGTCAGGCGTTCCGTGATCCGCGCCAGGTCGGCCTTGATCGCGGCTCGCTCGTCATCGGGGTTGGCCGCGTTTTTGCTCACGGCGGCGAATTCCTTCGCCGCTTGGTCGTAGAGGTCGATGAGTCGCAGGCGCTCCTCGAGCAGTTCGCGGAGCTGCTTGTTCAAAGCCGCGGTCTGAGCAGCACTCGTGGCAGTCGAGCCCCCCCGCGCGTCGGCGGCCGCGGGTTTCTGGGCGCTGGTCGTCCCCTTGGCCGGGTCGGCCAGCCGTTCCATCTCGCTCTTGGCGTCGGCCCGGGCGGCCGCCGGGTCGACGTCTTTGCCACGACGCAGGGAGTCGGTGGCGTCGCTCGTCGCGCCGGTCGCGTTCTCGCTCCGAACGACCGTCCCGGAGACGCCCGGCGGCCCGTCCTGTGCCCACGCCGGCGCGCCATGGGCCACACAGGCGACCAGCGCGAGCCAGGCCGCGGGGCCCCCGATCACGCGCCGAGCCGGTCTCTTTAAGCCGAGGATTCCCTTCCTCATCAACCCGCTCCTTCCTCGCCGCCGCGCGATGGTTGTTCCACCGTCTCGGGGCGCGGTAGGGTAGCTCTCCGCGAGGAACCCGACAAGTCGAGATTCCTTGACTGTTTCGAGACGTTTATTGACTCCATTTTGGTCATCCGCGGGCAGGCGCGGTCGTGCTCCTGGCCCACTCTCGAGCGACTGTCGGCTCGTTTCTAACCGGTTTCGAGCACGAGACTTGTCGGTTGCTGGAACGGGGCGGTTGACGAGCCGCGAGGAAGTTCCTGGGGCTTGACCCGATCCCCGGCGGCGCTATGATTGATGCGTCGTGTCAACATCGCTTGGTTCGTGGTCGGCGACCCTCCCTCACGGGTTGTCGGCGATGACGCGACGATGGTCGTTTGGAGCCCGATCGCACTTGAGAGGCGGCTCTGTTCCTTGTTGCCAGAATGACCTGCTCTTTCGCACACCGCCCGCTCGCGAGTCGTGACCGCTGCCACGCGATCCGGCGCTCTGGCCTGCTCGAAGATTCGACCATCCCTGGTGATTTGCGAGTATTAGGCGACAATCGGGCGACTAGCTAAATCGTGGAGTTTTGGAACGATGCGGATTCGGCCCCAGACAGGCGAGGAGCGGGTATGACGATGATCCCGCGGTTGGGGTTGTCGACGTCGAGCGCGGGGCCTGAGCCCTCGGCTGCGTCGCTGGCGCTTATGGCTGGGCTTGCGCACAAGGGACTGCGAGTTCAGCACTTCCGAACTTTGGCGTGTCCCCTGGCGACCGAAGTGGTGGGTCAAGCGACGGGCTTGCCGGGTCGGCACTTGGACTCATGGCTGATGCCCGACCCTTTTTGCCGGAGCGTTTTCGCGCGGGGCGCGGCGGGTTGCGACCTGGCGGTGGTCGAGGGGTCTCTTGAGGCGTCGGAGGGCATGCGTGCGCCGATGGCCTGCGATTCCCAGGGACCGCTTTCGCCGATCGCGGAGGCGCTCGACTTGCCGATCGTCGCGGTGATTTCCTGCCGCGACATGGGGGCGGAATCGTTTCATCTGCCGTGTCTCCCGGAGGGGGCCGAGGCGATCCTGCTCGACGAGGTCGAACACCCGTCTCAGGCGCCTGGGCTCAAGCGGCTGGCTCGGCTGGCGACGGGATTGCCGGTGATCGGGGCCGTGGAACGGCTTCCCGAGATCCGCTCGGTCTTGGCCGAGCTCACTCGCGAGCGGTTCTTGCCCCAGGATCTGATCGATCGGCTGGCCCGGTCGTTCTTGAGTCACGTCGATCTGGCCGTGATCTCTGAACTCTCCAGGCGGAGGCCGATGCCGGAAACCTTCGACCCCTCCCCGGTCGAGCGAGGCGCGCGGCGGAGCGGCTGCCGGGTCGCCTATGCCAGCGACGAGGTTTTCGGCCGCTATTTTCCCGACACGATCGATGCGCTCGAGGGCCTGGGCGCCGAGCTCGTCGAGTTTTCGCCGCTCCGCGATGAAGCACTCCCGGCAGGGGTCGATCTGGTGATGATCGGTTGCGGCTTTCCCGACCAGCGGCTTGACGAGCTGGCGTCGAACGTCAGCCTGATGACCGCCCTCAGGGCCCACGTCTGCGGCGGCCGGCGGATTTATTCCGAGGGGGGTGGGACGGCCTATCTCGGCCGGACCATGATCGTAGGGGGGCGGAGCGTCCCGGGCGCTGGCATTCTGCCTTTTCATTCCGAGTTTATTCCCAATCACGGACCTCCAGTCCCCGTCGTTCGAACCCTCTTGAGCGACTGCTGGCTGGGGCCCCGCGGAACCACTGTCCGCGGCTATCGCAGCCCGCGCTGGCGGCTGCACCCGAGCACCGAAGGGCTCGACTGCCCGGCCTGCCATGGGGTGCTGTCGGCAGAGGGGGACTGGTTCTTTCACCATCACGCGGTCGGCAGCCTGTTGCACCTTTATTTGCCGGCCTTGCCCGAGGTGGCGTCGGCCTTCGCCGGCCCCCACTCGCCCTCGCTCCGCCGCCCGCTCTCGACCCGCCTGGGAAAGCGTGGCCCAGGGTCAAGCGGCGGCAAGAACTGAGGCGCCGTCCCTGGAGGCGTCGTCCGACGGGCGATGATCAAGCGCGAGTCGGAGGCCCACGTCGCCCTGGGCTCGGCGCTCGACGTCGCCGCTTTGCTCAAGGGCTCTTGACAAGGCGTTTTCACAGGGGGAAAACCGCCCCGGAGCCCCGCCGAAAAAACATCTTTTTCTCGACCGGGCGAAGCGGAATATCCGCCTCGGCGATCATCTTGTGAACGTGTGGGGCAGTCTCAGGCTGCTCACTGGCCTTGGCCAACAGGCCGGCGACATCGAGATCGGCTTTGCTCGTGCAACTCGAGCTCGACGGCGACGAAGCTCGCCGGGTTGGCAGTCAGGTGCTTGAGCCATTCTTGCTCGCGCTGGGCCAGTAATCGCCCGGTCTGCTCGGCCACGGCGGCTGGCGACGTCGCCGACGGTCCGTTGGGCCGCTCACGCGTTCCCCTTCCCTTCTGCTGGTTCCGGCCTATTTGCTCTTCCGACTCCAGAAGCACATGCATGACGGGATCCTTCCCCGAGTGTCGATCGTCCGAGCTGTTGGCCTCTGCCAGTCCTCACGATGAACCGCGGGGTCTGCCATCGTCACCCCTTTTTGGGATCGGACCCCTCGACAAGCCGAAGAGCCGGAAGGATCAGGTTCGCGAGTCCGTGACCGACGACGAAGCGCTGGGGGTCGTGAAGCGACGGCTGCTCTGCGTCGATCCCTTGGACGGGGCCGCGTGATCAACGGGCAATGCGTCATCGGGCGGACCGGGCCGGCATGCGCGGTCTCGCCGGTCAACGACCGATTTAATGTGCACGCTATCACTATAGAATGGCACGCGACGAGGGCGTGGAGGCTCGGGGCGAGAGCCGCTGTCGGGGACGGGCGGGGCGTTCCCGGCGACTCTCGCGAGCAGGAGGTGGTGGGCGGGAAGAGGCGCGGGCGATGCTTATTCTTCACGGCCCTGATTTTCAAACCCACCGATCGCGGTCGTCGCCTCGCGCTTGAGGATCTCGAAATCCGTCCATTTCGGGGTCGTGAATCCGGCCGACTCGGCGAGTTGGCGCCGGCGCTCGTGGTCGCTCCATTCGCACGCCTTGGCGAGCCACCGGCGGGCTTCCTGGGTATGTCCAAGCCGGGCATGGGCAAGCGCGAGGATTGGCCAGGAAAGCCAGGCCGTCTCGGCCCCGCGCGCGATCGTCTCGTTGGCCTTGGCGATCGCCTCGTCCCACCGCCCCGCGCGGTAGTGGGCCACCGAGAGCGACCAGAGCGAGCGCGGCGATCGACGGCTGTTGATCCAGGCGCGCTCCGCGAAGCGGACGAGCGACTTGGGATCCTCGGCGCCGCCAGGGGCGAGAACGCTGGCCTGGACCTCTTCCGGTTCGGGATCGCCCAGGTCCGAGACGCCGCCACAGTGGGCGATCATGCGCGGAATCAGCCGACGATAGGCGGCGTGGTCGCCGCCGAGCACAAGCAGCCGGGCATGGTCGAGCCAGGCCCTCGCTGAGTCGGGTTCGACGGCATCGAAAAGCGCCTCGTAGTCCGCGCGGGCGCGGGTCCAGTCGCCCCGAAGCAACCGCAGACGTCCGCGGCGCTGACGCATCGACGGATCGGGCGGGTCGAGGGCGCTGACACGGTCGAGATGAAACGCGGCGGCCGCCCATTGACCGGCGGCGTGCGCCGCCTCGGCCTCGTCCAGATGCCAGGCGTAAATCCGAGTGAGGGGCGCGTGGCGAAACCAGCCATGCTCGGTGGCTCGTTCGAACCAGTCGCCGTCCCAGAGGGCCACCGAGCCGTCCCAGTTCACCGCGGCCAGCCAGCGCCCGTTCGGGCTCCAGGCCAAGGCGGCGTTCGAGGCGAGGTCCGTGGGCCGTGGCGGCGATCCACGCAAGGCGAGAATGCTTTTTCCCGTCTGGACGTCCCAGATCGAGACCACTTCGCGGTCAACGGCCGCGAGCCGTCGGCCGTCCGGGCTGAAGGCCAGCTCGAGGGGCGAGAGCACGAGGTAGTCCGAGCATCGGCGGCGGCCGGTCGCCGTCTCCCAGGCGAGAACGCGACCATCCTCGCCTCCGGCGGCGATCAACGACCCGTCGGGGCTGAAGGCCAGACAGTCGACGCCCCCTTCGCCGGCCTGGACGACGAGCTTCTCTTGCGAGCTGTCCACATCAAGGACGCGGACGATCGGCCTAGCGACGCTGGCGGCTGAATAGTCGTCAAAGGCAACGAGGCGACCGTCGTTACTGAGCGCGACCGAGCCGTGTCGCCGGCTGGGGTCCGTTGGCGCGGCGGGGTGCAAGTCGGCGAGCAACCCCCCCGAGCGCGCGTCCCAGACCCGGACCGCACGGGGGGCATGGCCGGGAATCCACATTGTCGCGGCGGCGACGCGGAGACCGTCGCGGCTCAGGGCCAGCCGCCGCGGCGGCGACTCGAGACCGTTGAAGACGGTGATTTCTCGACCGTCGCGCCCGTCGAACAGCTTGACCGACCGCCGATCGGAGCCCACCGTGGCTAACCGCCGGCCTTCCCCGGAAAAGGCCGCCACCCGCGCGGGCGAGAGCCACTTTTGGATCAGGTCCACGCGCGGCCCTTGCTCGGTTCGACCGGTCTCGGGATCGTGCGTCTGGATACGACCGAAATGGTTGATACGTCTGAGCTGATCGTGGTCGTCAAAGGCCAGATCCCATGCGCCCCCGCCGCCAAGAACCTGATACTCCACCGGCCTGGTCAGATCCCAGATCTTGACGTCCCCCGGCTGGCGACCGCCGGACACGAGCGCCCAGCCCTCGGGGTGGAAGGCCACGCACGAGACCATGCCGATATGCCCCCGGAGCACGGCGAGTTCAGCGCCCGTTCGCGCGTCCCAGAGGCGGACCGTGCCGTCGGCGCCCCCCGTGGCGATCCGGCGCCCGTCGGGGCTGAAGGCCACGCTGGCCACGACGCCGACGTGACCGGCGAGAACGTGGAGCGGTTCGCGCGTCGCAACATCCCAGACGCGGGTTGGACTGGTCGCGACGACCAGAAGCTTGCCGTCGGGCGAGAAGGCGATCTGGGGACCGAGCTCGGGGAAGAACAGATCCATCTGATCGCCTGGTCGGGAGGGCAGGCGACCGAGCTCATCTCCCGTATTGATCGAGCGCAACAGGACGCCCTGGCGCCCGCTTTGCGCGAGTGAAGCGCCGTCGGGACTGAATCGAACCTGGCCGCCGGTCGAGGGGAATCGGCGCGCGACCCGGCCGCTGGCGACCTCGCGGATGGTGATCGTCGCCTGGTTCGCGATCGCCAGACATCGGCCGTCGGCGCTGAACGCCGCGTCGCCGTGTTCCTCGAAGGCGCGGGTGCGTTTTCCGGTCTCGAGGTTCCAGATCGAGACGGGCGCCGTCAAGCCGCTGATTGCGACCAGGCGGCCGTCGGGGCTGAAGGTGGGGCGCAGGCCGACTCCAGGCACGGACAGGGTGAACCGTTTCTGGCCGGTCGTGAAATCCCAGATCTCGACCGGGGTTGGGGCGCTGCCCTTGTTGCGATAATAATCCCAGCCAGTGTATGCCAGGAACCGACCCTTGGGGTCGAAACCGACGCCGAAGATCATGCTGAGATCGGGGTTGGCGAGGTTGGCGAACTCGGGTCGATTGACTCCACGGAGATAGTGCCACTCCCAACCCCTGCGCCTGGGTTCGCAGTGGTCGAGCAATTGATTGGCGCGGGCGACGGAGCCGAGTCGCCATTCGAGACGAGCCTGGGCGATGTCGCTGAGGTAGAGATCGGCGCGGGCCTGTTCCTGGGCGATATCGACGCGCACGCGAGCGGCGGCCTCGTCGCGTGCCTTTCGCTCGGCGCGGCGCCATTCGATCGCGACTCCTAGAAGCCCGGCCGAGAGGGCGAGCCAGAGCGCTCCCAGCAAGCCGGCGGTGCGGGGATCGCGCCGGCACCAGCGCCAGAGCCGTTCGGGCGCGGTGACCCGCCGCGCGCGGACGGGGCGATCCTCGATGAACCGGCGGAGGTCGTCCGCCAGCTTGGCCGCCGTCTGATAGCGATGGGCCGGGTCACGCGCCATCGCCTTGAGGATGATCGTTTCCAGGTCGGGGGGGATCCTGGGGTTCACCCGCCGCGGGCGCGGTGGCTCGGACTCGAGCTTCTCGCGAACGAGAACCTTGCGATCGACGTTGGGAAAGGCGTCGTGGAGCGTGGCCAGCTCGTAGAGAGTGACGCCCAGGCTGTATACGTCGCCACGCGCGTCAGACGTGCCATCGAGACGCTCGGGCGGCATGTAGCGCAGGGTGCCGATGAGATCGCCGCTCTGGGTCAGCACGTGGTCCTCGTCGGCCGTCTTGGCGAGCCCGAAATCCGTGACCCAGACGGTGCCCTGATAATCGAGCAGCAGGTTCGAGGGTTTGATGTCGCGGTGTAGAACTCCACGGGCATGGGCATGGGCGAGAGCCTCGCCGACCTGCAAGGCCACCCGAGCGATGCGGACCCAGTAAGGTCTTCCTGATCCGCTCGAGGACGTCGGTTCCAGCGGCTCGGGGGCCGGGGCTGGAGCCGGCGGGTCGTCCCGATTCGCCGATTCGCCCGCGCCCGATCGGGACGAGATCCCCGACAGCAGCGCGCGGACCACGGCCATGAGCGAGGGGTCGGGAACCGCCGCTTGGCCGCCAGCCCCCGGCGGTCGCCGAGCCCCCGGCGACCGCTGGAGCGCGCTCAAGACCCGGTCAAGCGCGACGCCGGGGATCAATTCCATCACGAAGTAGTGCACGCCATCCTGCTCCCCCAGGCCAAAGACTTGCACGATATTCGTGTGGTGGAGCCCGGCGACGGCCCGCGACTCGCGGCGAAATCGCTCGAGCGCCGCGGGATCCATAAGGGCATGGCGGGGCAAGATCTTGAGCGCCACCCGGCGGTGGAGCGAGATCTGTTCGGCCTCATAGACGACACCCATGCCCCCTCGGCCAATCTCGCGAACGATTCGAAAGTCACCCAGCAGTTCCGGCGCGCGCGCGGACCGGGCGGGCTCGCGCTCGCCAGCCAAGAGTCGAGTATCGGCCCCCGATTCGCGGATCGCCTCGACGACGGGGTCGCTGACGCTCTCGATGGCCTCGACGGCGGCGTCGCAGGCCAAGCATTCGTCGAGGTGCAGCGCGAGTCGCTCGAGATCCGTGAGCGGAAGCGTGCCGAGGATGAACCCGGACAGTTCGGCGGGGCTGGGGCAGTTTTTCTCGATCATTCGCGTTCTCTTGGCCTTTACCCTCGCGCGATCAATCGCCCGGCGCTCACCTGGCTCTATTCTAACAACGATGGCGGAGCCCGATCTTGTCGGCTCTCATCAGAGATAGGTTGGATCCGTAACACGACTCGATCCCGGACTCCACGATTGACCCTTGGGCGGGGCTCTTGGAGAATAACGAAACCAGAGATCAACCGGCCGCGGACCCTTTCTGGCCGGGGCCTAGTCGGGGGTGCTCGGCGTGACCCACGAGTCCGACACATCGCTCAGCCTTCTGGAGCGAATCAAAAAAGGGGACGACTCCGGCTGGCATCGCGTGGTCGAGCTCTATTCGCCGCTCGTGCGCTATTGGTGCCGCCGATGGGGCATCGACGGGGCCGACGCCGACGACGTCGCTCAAGAGGTCTTCCACGCCGCCGCCGAAAGCATCATGACCTTCCGCCGCGAACGGGCGGAAGACACCTTTCGTGGTTGGTTGCGCGCCATCACGCGGCATCGCGTTCTCATGTTTTGCCGAGACCGAGATCGCCGTCAGGCGGCCGTCGGCGGCTCGGAAGCCCAGCAGCGGCTTCATGAGATACCCGAGCCCGAGGCCGCCGACCCCGAGGAAACCCGCCACTTCTCGGAGCTTGTCCAGCGCGCTCTGGCCCAGCTTCGCGGGGAGTTCGAGCCCAACACGTGGCAGGCTTTCTGGCGGACCGCGGTCGACAACCAAACCTCGGGGGCCGTGGCCGCCGAGCTTGGCATCACCGCGAATGCCGTCCGAATGGCGAAATCCCGCGTCTTGCGGCGATTGCGCCAAGAACTCGGCGACCTGGTCGATTAATCCACGCCCTTGAGCCCACGCACCGCGATTCCCACCCACGAAAGTCGTGTTGCGCTCGTGCACTAACGGGTATGTGGAGCTGGCGACCCGAGAGCCTTCAACCAGGCGATCCGTCGCTCGCGAATCGGACCCCGAACGGGGCGCTAACCGACGCCCAACATCCGCGCCCTGCTTTTTCCTCCCACCCAGGCGCCGCCGAGTTCCTCGCTCGGCGCCAGGCAACCGCGACCGCAATCAACGACGAAACTCCGCGCATCCCTCGCACGACAACCTTGGTCCGCTTGATCGAGAAAGAACGACTCCCATGCTCAAGCACCGCCCCCTCTCGCCCTCGCGTTCCGGCTCTCGTCGCCAGCGTGCCCTTTTGCGGACCAAGCAGCGACTGTACCGCGGGATGCGCGTCGAGTCCCTCGAGGACCGGATCGCGCCCGCGGTTCAGTACTTCAGCGGGCTCGAGTTCATGACCTCAGGCGCGTTCAGCGTCAATAACAACGTCGTCACTTCCAGCAGCCCCGTCGAAGTCGGCGTGTCACCCGCCTCGAGCGCCTCGTTCGCCCCACTCGTGCTCTTGCAAAGCGGTGTCGAGTTCAACTCAACCGACGCCACCGGAACGTTCACCACGCCCCCCTCGGGCGCCACCGGAGGTGCGGTCAGCGCCTACGCCGGCGGCTCGACCGTTCCCCTGCTCGACACCCACTCGCATACGTTCGAAGCACCCGCCTTGCTCAGCTCAAGCTACGACGTACTGCCCACCACCGACGTCAACAGCGCCAATCTCGGCGTCGCGGGGGGCGATCTGTCCGTGACGGCGTTGCGGTTCAACGGCGCCGAGCTCGACGTCCAGGGAAATCTCTCGTTCCAGGACTTCTCCGGGCTCACGCTCGCGGTCGGCAACACGAACGACGTCGCTCTCTCGAGCTCGGGCGTCTCGCTCAGCGGCCTTTCCGTCTCCATCTCCGGCCCGACCAAGTTCACCGAGGCCGGGCTCGCCTTCACCGCGAGCAATCTGCAAGTTTCCTATTCCTCCACGAACAACACGTTCGACCTGAGCGGAAGCGCGAACCTCGCGGCGGCCAACACTACCTTCGACCTGACCCTGGGAAGCGCTTCCTCGCCCGGACTGGTGATTCAAAACGGCGCGCTCGCGAGCCTCGACGCATCTGTAACCAGTGACATCACAATCGCAAAACAGACGTTCACAATCAATAATATGACGCTGCAAGCGACGGCCGGGTCGAACGTGACCGTCACGGGGACGGTCTCATTTGGGGTCGACGTCGCCGGCACCACGGAAACCATCGATCTGAATCTGGGCACGACCGGTTCGGGGGCTCAACCTGGACTGGTCATCGACCAGGCCACGGGTGCTCTCGTCAGCTTCGATGCGGCGGTCAATACGAACCTGACCGTCGCCGGATTCCAGATCACGGCCAAGGATCTGACAATCGCGTACCAGTCGGCCAGCCAGGATTTCGAGGTCTCGGGGACGGCGTCCTTCGCGCTCGGCGGCTCGAATGTCGACATCATGCTTGGGAATGGAACCACGACGAATCCAGGTGGGCTCTTCATCTCAGGCGGCTCGCTCACGATGCTCGAGGCCACGCTCGATTCGAACATCGACGTGGCCGGAATGTCGATCAACACCAACGGCTTGACCGTCGATTACAACGCGACAAACGACGACCTGGTCGTCACGGG
This sequence comes from Planctomycetales bacterium, assembly GCA_027459775.1. GTDB lineage: Bacteria > Planctomycetota > Planctomycetia > Isosphaerales > Isosphaeraceae > JAKBAP01. The sequence goes on from DAIDHE010000284.1 coordinate 20,035, forward strand.
CACGACGACGTTCACCCTCGCCAGTTCAAAGATCGGAATCACGCTCGGCGACGCCAAAGGGCCCGGCCTCGTGATGCAAGGCGGGTCGGTCACGAGCTTCGACGCCACGCTGAATGCCGACATCACCGTGGCCGGGTTGACGATCACCACCACCGGCTTGACCGTCGATTACAGCGCCGACAGCCTGATCGTCACGGGCCAGGCTTCGTTCACTCTGGCCGGTTCATCGGTCACCATCATGCTCGGCGACGCCAAAGGGCCCGGCCTCGTGATGCAAGGCGGGTCGGTGCAGGATCTGGACGCGTCGATCACCTCGTCCATCGTGATCGCCGGGCTCACGATCACGACCAACCAACTGGGAATTCAGTATGCCTCCGCGAGCTCGGGAAACACCCTGGTCATCTCGGGGTCGGCTTCGTTCGCGGCTGCCGGCGCGACCGTTGACATCGCGCTCGGCGACAATAGCGCCTCCGACCCCGGCGGCATCGTGATCACTGGTGGCAGTCTCACCCAACTGGATGCCTCGATCACCGGCATGTTCGACATGTTGGGAATCACTTTTCAGGCGAATGACCTGACGTTCGAGTATCAGGCCAGCGGATCGTTCGAGGTTTATGGCGGCGTGTCGATCTCGAGCAGTTTCCTCGATTTCAGCACCCAGCTCGGCAACGAGCAAACGCCGGGCATCACGATTCAAGGGACCACGCTCGAGACGCTGAACATCGCGGTGAGCGGCGGCTTCAACCTGTTCGGCTTTGACGTGCAGGCGAACGGGCTGTCGATCAGTTACGCGCAGAGCACGAGCGAGCTCGAGATCTCGGGCGGAATCATGATCGACTTCACGAACGTGTTCGAGGTCTCGGCGGCAATCACCCAGGGAGGTCTGTTCATTAATACGTCGACGGGCGCGCTCTCGTTGCCGTCGACCGGCCTGCAAATCACCGCCAGCGCCACCCTCGGACCGTTTTCGATTCAAGATCTGATGATTTCCTTCAGTGAGGGGTCGGGCGGGGTGAACTTCAGCGCCAGCGGCGACGTGCAGCTTCCGGGGGGGTTTGGCGTCGACCTCACCCAGCTCGTGGTTCAGAACGGTCAGCTCGTGGACATCGGGGTCGCGGAGGATTCTCGGATTCCGATCGGGGACACGGGCTTTTTCCTCGACAGCCTGTCGGGCTCGCTGGAGAATCTGAACAATATCTCGCAGCTTCAAGTCTCGGCCAGCGCCAGCCTGACGTTTGGGCCTGGGATCAACATTCCGTCGATGGGTCCGTTTTTCGCGGGAGCCTCCAACGCCGCCCTGGTGAGCGCGACCGGCAGCATCACGGTGAGCGCGAGCCAGCTCGATCTCACGGGATCGGTCAGTCTGATGGCCGGCTTGCTCGGTCAAGGATCGGCCTCGCTCGATCTCGATTGGGCCACCGGCGTTTACATGGTTTCGGGCGACTTCAGCATGTACGACGGGGTCTTCAACTTCGGCGGCAGCATGACGTTCACGAGCGCGGGCGACATCACGCTCCTGGCGATGGCGAGCGTCAACGTTCCGCCGCAAGTCCCCTTCATCGGCGGCGATTCGCTGGGTTCGATCAACTTCTTCCTGCAATACGAGCCGGGGCAGCCCCTGACCCAGGACGTCGCGGCGGCCTGGACGACCTTCAGCATTCTCTCGTATAGTTTCACCATTGGATTTGAAGTCGACTTCCAGGGCGACCTCTCGATCGTCAACGGCAACAACGTCGCGGGCTTCATCGCGGCGGCCTCGCCGGCGAACCAGCCCTCGGTCTATCAGAACACCTTCTCGGTCCCCACCGGGCCGCAATCCTCGGGCGCTGTTCCCACGATCGAGCAGATCGCCGTGAGCTCGCCAATCCTCGACGGCGCCTACCCGACCACTCCCGAAACCGCGAACAACGTCTCGAGCCCCGACTTCGGAGCCGTCGAGAACTTCGCGTATGCGGACTTCAGTCTGCCCCAGTCCGACGTGATTCTCTCGACGCTGACGTTCACACTCACCGTGACGACCACCAGTGGGGTCGTCGATCTGGGGAATGGGAGTTTTAACTCCAATGGGCAATTCGTGTTCACGCCCAACGGGACTCAGGCGGTCGTACCAACCAGCGCCACGCTTGATGCCAATGGATTGCTCCAGCTCGATTTCGCGGGGGGGGTGCCGATTACCTGGGAATCGAGCTCGATCTCGGCGAACTACGACGTCGCCGGCGCCTATTTCGAGCTCGATCAGCTTTCCTCGAGCGGGGCGAGCACGCTGGTGGCGGATTACTCGATCGACCCGGTCACCAATTCGCCGAACAACCTGCCTCAACCCGCCGCTTCGGTCGACCTGGTCGCCTCGGCCAGCGCCGTTCCGGGAGTGTTCGGAAACACCGACCAGTCCAACGTCGTCACCAAATACACCCTCGCCGCGGGCCCGGCGGTTCCGCAAACCGTCTCGTTCACCGTATATCAGGGTTCGACCCTGCTCGGAAGCGGCTATTTCGACGCGGCCGGCTACCTGCATTTCCTGCCCAACGGCGACCCCCCGATTCAACCGGTCAGCGGATTACTGGGCGTTTACCCCGACGGCGAAGGCTATCTGTCGCTGAGTTGGCCCTCCAGCCCCAACGGAACGGCGATCAATGTCCAATACGCCACGCCGGCCAATCGGGTCATCGAGATGCCGATCCCCAGCGGCTCGTCGTCGTCGTCGTCCAGCAACTCGACGCAGTACGTGATCAAGCTGATTTCCGACAGTCCGCTTCCGGCGGATCAACAGCCGATGTTCAGCGAGCAGACGCTGTACCAGGCGCCCACGGTCTCGTTCGCGCCCGGCTCGGTGGCCCTTTCGCCGACGGGGGTGTTGAGCGGTACGCTGCTCGCGAATGCTTACACCCCGAACGCGCAACTGTCGTACGACACCTCGACGACCGTGTCGCTTTACTATTCCACCGATAATGAAGCGACCAACGGCACGCTCATCAGCACTTACGATTACAGTGCCTTCACGAACAACGGCTCGAGTAGTCCCCGGTCTTACCAGTTCTCGTGGCCGGGCCTCGTGAATCTGCCGGCGGGCTCGTATTATCTTTACGCGATCATCAACGACGGGCAGAATCAGCCCGTCATGACCTCGAGTGTTGGGCCGTTCGACGAGGCCAGCCCGACGCCGTTGCTCAGCGGTCCCAGCTATCTCCCGCTCGCGAGCGTAAGCGGGATCGAGACGGGGGTTTTCAGCACCGGCACGAACACCGCGCTGGGAGTCTCGACCAATTTCACGACCCCGGTGACGGTCAGCCTCGGGGTGACCAACGGCAACCTTGTCCTGGGAACGGCCGCGCCCGCGTCGTCGATCGTGGCGACCTACCCCTCCGCCGCGGCCGCCGTGGCCGCCTTGAACGGGCTGATCTTCCAGGCGGACGGCACTTTCTCCAACACGGCCACCCTGACGTACACCGTCAACACCTCCGAAAACGGCGTTTCCTACACCGCCAGCGAATCGATTCCGCTTTTGACCCCGAATACTCCGATCGTGGTCTACCAGAGCGTCGACACCACGATTCCCTCGAGCCCCAACGAGTTCAACCTGACGGTCACGGCGGTCAATCAACCCAACCAACCCGACGGACAAGACGCGACCGGCGTCCAGGTGCTCGACGCACTCTCGCCCGGTTTGAGCGTGGTCTCCTGGAGCGCATCCCAGGGGAGCTTCGATCCGAGCACGGGGATCTGGTCGGTCGGCGACTTGCCGACGACGGGGGCGAATTCGTCTACCCTGACGCTGGTTCTGCAGGCGGCCGAGAGCACTCAGGGCTCGACGATGACCAGCTCGGTCGAGGCCTCGAGTGATCTCTATGTCTATCCGGCGTCCAACGCGACGAACGTGACGGCGATCAGGCGCCCGCATCCGATCACGATCACCGTCTCGAACCTGAACGACGACGGGCCGGGATCGCTCCGCGCATCCCTCGCGGCGGCCGAGAACGGCGACACGATCCGGTTCGCACCGGGATTGGCCGGCACGATCGCGCTCACGTCCGGCGAGCTGCTGGTCAATCAGGATGTCAGCTTGATCGGTCCAACCAACGCGACCGGCGGTCCCGCCATCGTCATCAGCGGCAGCCAAGCCAGCCGGGTCTTCGATATCGAGGGAGGCACGGCCGGGGTCGACGTCACGATCCAGAACCTCGTGATCGAGAATGGCTCGGCCATCTCCAGCAGTCCCAACGTGGCCAGCGCTGGCGGCGGCCTGCTCGTCAACGACGCGGGCGGATCGGTCACGCTGACCAACGTGCTGATCAGCGGCAACAACGCCCAGGGAAGCATGACGACGCCCGCGCAAGGCGGCGGCGTCGCCTTCCTCGGCGGAACCGGCGTCTTCGCGAACGACACCTTCTCGAGCAATGACGCCCTGGCCGCGGTGGGGGGCGAGTCCCTGGGCGGAGCGATCGCCCTCGCCGCCGGCAATCTCAGCTTGTTGACCAGCACGGTCGCCGGCAACTCGGCCGTCGGCGGTCAGGGTGGCGGCGTGGACGCCAGCGGCGGCGTGCTGACCCTGAGCGGCGACACGCTCGCCGACAACACCGCCGGTCAGGGGGGCGACGTTTCGCAAACCACTCCCGCGCTCGTCGAAGCGGTGAATTCCCTCTTCGCCAGCTCGTCGACCACCGCGACCGCCCCGGATTTCAGCGGGACCGTCGCGTTCAGCGACCACAACCTGGTCGACAACACCTCGGGCGCCAGCGGCTTCAGCTCGGCGAATGGAGATGTGCTCAATGTCGCCGCCGACCTGGCCCCTCTGGGCAACCATGGCGGCCCGCTCGAGACCATGCCTCCGCTTCCTGGCAGCCCGGCCATCAATGCCGGCGACAGCGGCGTCCTCACGGCCGAAACCATCCCAAACCTGGCCGCCTTCTGGCAAGGCAACGGCAACGCCAACGACGCCACCGGCGCCAACGACGCCACCCTCGCCGGGGGTGCGACCTATGGACCCGGCGATGGCGGAACCACCGCATTCGCCCTCAACGGAACTTCGAGCTACGTTCAAACCGCCCCGAACCCCGCCAACCTTTCCATCGAATCGAACTTTTCGGTCTCCGCGATTGTAAACCCGACCGCGCTGACCAACGACAGCGTCATCATTGACAAGACCGAAGGCAGCAATCAGGTCAATTATCGGTTCGGACTCTACGGCAACGGGACGCTCTATTTCTGGAACGGCACGAGCGCGGTGTTTTCCAACGGCTCGGTCCCGACCAACACCTTTTCCCAGGTCGGCTTCACACTGTCCAGCAACGGCGTGTTGAACTTTTACATCAACGGCCAACTCGATTCCACGCAAAACATTGACTTCGGAGCGATGAACAACGCCCCGGTCTGGCTCGGCCACGACCCCAACGGCGGCTATTTCCAGGGGACGATCCAGGATGTGGCGGTCTACAACCGCATCTTGACGCCGGCTCAGATGAATCTGCTGGCCAGCCCCTCCACGGCCACCCAGACCGGCGGTCCGACCGGCATCCCCGGCCTCGTCAGCCTGATCGGCGTCCAAGGGGGTTCCGTGCAAGATCTTACCGGCTCCAACAGCCCCACCGCGAGCTCCAGCGTCACTTATGGACCCGGAATCGTGGGCCAGGCGATCGAGTTCGACGGCACGAGCGCGGTCGTCTCCATCGCCGACAACCCCGCGCTCGACACCCCGGCCTTCTCCATCGGCGGCTGGTTCAACGTGGCCTCCGCCCCCGCGACCGGCGCAGTCGCCATCCTGGCGAGCAAGTCCGACAACGCGGGGAGCGGCTGGACTCTCGAAATCAACAGCAATCTCACGCCGATCTTCACCCCCACCTCGCCCAACAACGTCGTCGTCCCCGCGACGTCGACGGTGCCGCTCGCGCTCAACACCTGGTATTACATCGCCGCGACTTTCGACGGCACGAACGCGACCCTGTACATCGACGGCGCGCTCGTCGCGACCGCTCCGCTGGCGACGGGATACGCCACGACGCCGCAACCGCTCGTGCTGGGCGCGTCCAGCACGCCCAGCGGCGATTCTTTCGACGGCGCCATCGACAACTTCGCATTCTTCAACGTCGCGCTCACCAGCTTCCAGGTCCGCTCGTTGGAGGTCTCGGGCTCGATCGGCGCGGCGACCACCCAGACCGGCGGTCCGACCAGCGTCCCCGGCCTCGTCAGCCTGATCGGCGTCCAAGGGGGCTCGGCGCAAGATCTTACCGGCGCCAATGCCCCGACCGCGAACTCGAGCGTCACCTACGGCCCTGGAATCGTGGGCCAGGCGATCGAGTTCAACGGTACGAGCGCGGCCGTCTCCATCGCCGACAACCCCTCGCTCGACACCCCGGCCTTCTCCATCGGCGGCTGGTTCAACGTGGCATCCGCCCCCGCGACCGGCGCCGTCGCCGTCCTGGCGGGCAAGTCCGACAACGCGGGCAGCGGCTGGACGCTCGAGATTAACAGCGATCTGATGCCGAGCTTCACTCTCGCCTCGCCCAGCTCGACCGCCGTCTCCGCGACCTCGACGGTGCCGCTCTCGCTCAACACCTGGTACTACATCGCTGCCACCTTTGACGGCGCCAACGCGACTCTGTACATCAACGGCGCGCCCGTCGCGACTTCTTACTTGTCGACGGGATACGCCACGACGTCACAACCCTTCGTGCTTGGCGCTTCCAGCTCGCCCAGCGGCGATTACTTCAGCGGCGCCATCGACGACTTCGCTTTTTACAACGTCGCGCTCACCACCGCCCAGGTCGGCGCTCTCAGCGTCACCGCCGCGTCCGGCGACCAAGCCCCGTTCACCTCTGGACTGGCCGATTTCTACGCCGCTCAGGGGAACACGCTCGACAACGTGGGGAGCAACAACGGCACGATCTCGCAGGGGGTCGGCTACACCCCGGGCGTCGTCGGCCAGGCGTTCAACTTCAATGGAAACGGGAGCTACATCGACCTGGGAACGGGCCCCGACATCGTCGGCACGGGCGCCTTCGCGGTGGCCGCCTGGGTGAACACCAGCACGACGGGAACCGAATTCATCCTCAACCAGCGCGACCCCAACAATTACAATGGCGAGTACGTGCTGGCCCTCGTCAATGGACAGATCAACTTCTGGGTGTATGGCAATTCCCAGTATGACGTCAATCTCACGACCAACAAAACGGTCAACGACGGCCAGTGGCATCTGATCGTCGCCCAGCGGCAGGCCGACGGCGCCGGTCAGATCTACGTCGACGGCGTCCTCGCCGCGTCCGGGACCGGCACGCCCGTCCCCTTGATCGGCGGCGTCCACGTTTACATCGGCGAGGACGTCCGCGACGCGGTCGACGTCGGCCCGAGTTCCACCAATAACTATATGGGTGCGCTTGAAGGTGTGCAAATCTACAACACGGCCCTCACGCCCGGTCAGATCTCGAATCTGCAAACCTCGCTCGGCCAGCAGATCACGGCCACGACCGATCAGCGCGGCTTGCCGAGGCTGACGCAGGGCGGGCTGGATATCGGCGCCGTCGAGTATCAATACGACCTATCCCTCACGGGGAGCGCGCCCTCGTCCGTGCCGGCCAGCGGGGTGGTCGAGTACACTCTGACCGCGACCAACAACGGGCCGGACTCGGTGGCCGGCGCCACCCTCACCGACACGCTCCCGCTGGGAGTCGACTTCCAGTCGATCAGCGTTCCGGCGGGCTGGACCGTGTACGCGCCGGCCGTCGGTCAAGCGGGCCTGGTCACGGTCACCGTCTCGGACGGATCGAGCTTTCCGTCCGGTGGCGTCGCCCAGTTCACCCTGACCGGCTCGGTCATGAGCGCGGCCTTGAACAATACCTACATCGACAATACCGCGGTGATCGGCCCCAGCATCGCGGAAGCCACGCCGCTGGACAGCAGCCTGACGCTCGTGACCGACGTTCCCAACGGACTGGGCCTGCTCTCCCAGCCCGCGACGGCCACGATCGGACGACCGCTGAGCCCCGCGCTCGTCTTCAACGTGGTCGACAACTCGAACAACACGGTCGTGACCGACAACACCCAACTGGTCACACTGGCGATCGCGAGTGGGCCGGCGGGCGCGATTCTGTCCGGCACGACGACTGTCCGCGTGGTCGACGGCGTGGCAACATTCACCAATGTTTCGGTGAACATGGCGGGAACCTACGTCCTGGTCGCCGTGGGAGGAGATCTGACCCCGATCGACACCAACCCGATCGAGGTCGCCCCGGTCGCGATCGGCCGGGGAATCGCCATCCATCGCGAGCCCTTGCATGAGATCCGGCGAATTCGCCACGGGCGGGCGCGAACCGAGCTCGCGCTTGAGAGGATCGTGATCGACAAGACCAGCCGCCACGCCTGGAAAGGGCCGATCGGGATTCAGGTCGACGGCCTCGCGCCGGGCGAAACCCTCGCGAACGCGAGCGGGATCAACGACGGATCGCCGTATCGCGACGTCGTGATTAGCGGCAAGGCGCTCGCGCCTCATCGCGAGCGAGTCGTGAACCTCGATTTCACCATCAGCGGTATACGCGAGCGGGGGTTGCAACGCATTTACAAGAACATCGAGTTGTTCTTGGGCCTGTGAGAGGCCATGGAACCGCGTACAAATCAATGGATCAGGTTGATTTGAGAGGGCGAATGGCGTCATTCCATTCGCCTTGGACCACGGCGGGGGTCGATTCGACCCAGGCGAGTCGCTCATCGCTGATCTCGCTCCCGGTATCGAGGAACAGCGGAGTGACGGAGAGAGGAAGGCCAGGCAGTGAAGACTTGAATGCTTGGTTGGAGTCTGCTAGCACGCGTGAGCCTGTCGAGGAGACCTTCCGAGGACGATGGCGCGCGCCCGGTCGACCCTTCGGTCACTCGCTGGTATCACGGCGCCACGCGGCGAGTGCGGCGAGCCTTCCTGCTTGACGAAGGATCGAAAGACCACAAACCATGGATCGAGAATCGGATCGTCGAGTACAGCGGGCGGGTCTTCCGCGTCGGGAAGGCGTCGATCTCGCACGAGCTGGCGGCGCTGTTCGAGCGGCTCGGGACCAGCGCCGTGACGATGAAGACAGATCATGGACCCTCCGCATTCTCGACTGACTATCGCGCCCCCTCGGGTCCGATTTCGGCTTCGAGGGCTTTGACGGCTTCGCGGAGGGGCTCGCTGTAGGGGGTGATTCGCAGGGCCTGGCGGAGGGTTTCGAGGGCCTCGCGGGGTCGGTTCAGGCCGAGCTGGCACTTGGCGAGCCCCGAGATCGCGCCGAAATGAACGGGGTTGCGTTTGAGCGTCTCGCGGCAGTCGCGGGCGCTTTCGGCCAGGCGGCCTTGCATGTAATAGGCGAGCGCCCGCTGGTTGTAGGCTTCGGCGAAACTGGGCGCGGCCGCGACGAGCTGGTTGGCCTGGCTGACGGCTTGATCGAGCCGTCCCAGGCCGATCAGGTCCCGTACGGCCTCGAGGGTGGCGTTGTTTTCGGGGGTGTCCGCGCGGAACCAGAGCGACCAGAGGGCGTCCTCGGCCATGCTTCGCACGCCGGGGTCGGGGTCGCGGAGGGCGCGGCCGAGGGTCTTGTTACTGGTCCCAAACCGGCCCTCGAGCCCGAGCGCCAGCACCGCCCCGCGCCGGGCCAGGGCGTCGGGTGAGTCGGCGAGGATGCGGTCGAGGGTTCCTTCGCTATAGCGGGCGGTCACTCGGCCACGGAAGGCATCCAGATCGCGGTCGGCGAGAAACGCATTGAAGTAGACGACCAGAAGAGGACTGCCGTGCGCTTCACCCATGCTCAAGACTCCGAAGCTTGATCGAAAGCTGGCTTCCGTGTTGGGACCGAACGCCCCGGCCTCGCGACCGGGATCGATGCCGGCCGCCGCGGCCGCGAATGCGAATGCGCGAATCCAAACGGACGCCTTCCGGGCCAGGCGGATCGGGATCACGCCACGGTCGCGAGGACGGTCGCCTGGGGGATTCCTCACGAGCTGACTCCTCGGGCCCAGCCCGTCTCCTCCAGCGGAACTCGCCTCGCCTCTCGTTCAACCCCTGCTGGCGCGATGAGCCGACCGGGCGGGGAGGGGATGACAAGGCCAATCGACCCCTCCGCGGCGCGCGCGTGCGGGTCGACCAACCAGGGCGCTGGGCGCGTCTCACTCCACGCAAGTCTAGCACCGAGCGAGTCGCCACGCCACGATCAATCGCCCCTCCGCTCGCGGATCGAAAGTACCTGCGCGAACGGGATCGTGGTGAGAACACCTTCACCTCGTTCGCTCGAGTTCTCGGGTTCGAGCCCAGGCGTTGAGCACAGAATAAGGCCCGTCTCGGGGTCGAGGTTGACGAGGACGCCGGTCAGGGTCTCGAGCGGGGTCGCGATCTCGACCTGACGGCCCATGTGCTCGCACCGCGATCGCCAGGCGCTCGTGAGTGGAAGCGGGCCCTGGGCGAGGCTCGCGTCATACCAATAATCGAGCCGGCGGATGAGCCGCCGCGCGACCTCGGAGCGGTCGACCGGGCGGCCGTGCTCGATCTGGATCGAGGTCGCGACCTCGCGAAGGTCGGGGGGAAGCTGGTCGTGAGCGATGTTGACGTTGAGCCCGACCCCGAGGACGACCGCGCCTGCGACTCCGCGCTCGACGAGCACGCCGGCGATTTTCCGGCCCGCCACGCGGACGTCGTTGGGCCACTTGATCGAGGGTTCGCACGGGGTCCAGGCGGCCGTGGTTTCCGCCGTCGCCACCGCGGCGAGCGTGGTCAACCATGCCAGGCCCGCGGCCGGATCGCCGGCGGAAACCAGCCCTGGCGGAGGAAAGAGCAGTACCGACATCAGGATCGACGACCGCGTGGGGGCGATCCAGGCTCGGCCTCTGCGCCCGCGCCCGCGCGTTTGATCCTCGGCGAGGACCACGAGCCCTTCGTTCGACGTCGAGCCGCTCGCCTGGCTGGCGAGATCGTTGGTCGACGAGACCCTGTTCCAGACCGCGATCCTGCGCCCGATCCAGCGGGTTCCCAGGTCGTGTTCGATCTGATCAGGGCAAAGGCGTGGGGCGGGGCCTTCGTAAGTGAAGCGGCCCAGGTCGTCGCGCCCAATCTGGTATCCAAAGCCGATCAGGGCGTCGAGGTCGCGCGCGGCCTGCGCGGGATCGTCGCCGAGATCGTCGGGCGCGACGAATGACTCGCCCGCCGCCTTGAGCCGCATGAGCAGGTCGATGTTCAGGAGTGGTGGATCGCCGGGAAAGGACACTGGCTCACCCGGCGGCCGCGACGGTTTGAGGCGGAGCGAAATCGAGGGCGACGTCGAGCGCGGGCGCTGAGTGCGTGAGGGCCCCCACGCTGAGGCGGTCGACCCCCGCGGCCGCGAGGGCCGCCGCGGTCTCGAGGGTGACGCCGCCGGAGGCCTCGAGCAACACCGCCTGAGCGATCTGATCGCGAAGTGCGACGGCGAGGCGGGCTGAGTCGGGGCTGAAGTTGTCGAGCAAGACGACGTCGGGGGCGTGGGGCAGGGCGCGGGCCAGTTGGTCGAGCGAGTCGACCTCGATGGTGAGCAGCGAGCCGGCGGGCGCTGCCAGTCGGCCCGCGCGGATGGCGGCGGCGATGGGGTCGCACTCGACGGCCGTGGATTCGAGCCAGGCCAGATGGTTGTCCTTGATCAAGATCGCATCATACAGTCCCATGCGGTGGTTGAACCCTCCTCCTTGTCGGACCGCGTATTTCTCGAGTGCGCGCCAGCCGGGCGTCGTCTTGCGGGTGTCGAGAATCCTGGCGCGGGAGCCGGCGACGGCCGCGACGTAGCGGTCGGTGAGGGTCGCGACGCCCGAGAGCCTTTGCAAAAAATTGAGCGCGATGCGTTCGATGGCGAGCAGCGACCGTACCGGCCCTTCGATCCGCGCCAGTCGATCGCCGGGCCGCACCCGGCCGCCGTCCGCGACCAGGGGGCGAAAGCCCCGCTCGAGCTCGAAATGGGCGGCCAGTCGCTCGACCACGGCCATCCCGGCGAGGACTCCGGGCTCGCGCGTGACCAGCCAGCCCTCGCCGCGTGCGCGGTTGGGGATGAGGGCGACGGACGTCGCGTCGCCGATCAACCCCAGGTCTTCCTCGAGAGCTAGTGGTAAAAGCGCGCGGAAGCACGCCTCTTCCCGCGGACCAAAGCCGCGGGTCTCCCGAGCTGCCAGAGCTATCCCGGCGACTCCCGGGCTCGACTCGCTCATCTCTTGGACCGGCTCGGGAGCGGGGCCTGATTCCCGCGCGACTTGTAGAAGCTCTGCGTGCGCGGCAACCCCGCGTCGAGCGGCGAATCGTGAAAGACGATCGTCAGTTCGACCTTTTCGGGAACCTGCTTGCCTAGGGCCGCTTGCGCGGCCAGGGAGACGGCCCTGCGCACGATCCGGGTCGGAACGAATTCGGCCACCGCCGCGAGATCGCCGGTCCTGGCGGTTTGTCCCAATTGCTCTTCAGCGGTGTATCCCGCGGTGACGAAGGGTCGTTCGTCAACGAGCTGGCTGCTCGCCTCGCGGCTCGCCGTCATGCTCGGCGAATCGACGGCGAGGACCATGGACGGCTTGGCGTCTGTCTTGAGTCGCTCGGTAAGCTGCTTCACGGCGTCCTCGACCTTCTGCGCGAACCGGATCTCGGTGATCTGCTTGACGCCTGCCGCCTTGAGCTGGTCGCGGAGGGCGGCGGCTCGGTCGTCGACGAACGGGTCGCTGACGGTGTTGATCACCAGGATCGCGCCCGCGGTCGGATCGAGGCTGGCGTTCTTGGCGCAGCGAATGGCCGACGCGACGAGCCGGCCGGCCGATTCGCTGAAGGGAGGAGGCGCGACCACGGTGACGCGTCCTGGCGCGGGCTTGGGCGCCCCCGCGCTGGGGCTCGCCACGAGGGGTCGATCGAGGAGGAAGACCGGGACCAGGACGCTGGCCTCGGCGACCGCCTGGGCGAGCCGGGGGTCGGCGGGGTCGGCGGGTTCGACAATCAACGCAATCGGCCGGCGAGACATCGCTTCCCGTACCAGCTCGGCCTGGTGCGACGAGAGATCACTCGCCGCCAGCGTGCTTAACCGCAGCCGGACCCGTTCGCGCCCCGCCTGCGTGCGGGCAGCCGTTTTGAAAACCTCGGACTCCTCGGGGTCGTGCCGATCCAGAACCAACTCGATGCTCTTGGAATCCGGCGAGGCCGCGACCGAACCCTCCGGGGCGGGCGCGACGACCGCAGGCGCCGCGACGTCGAGCTTGAGCTCATCCGGCTCGGGCGGCGTGAAGGGATTGGAATCGCACCCCAAACTCAGGGCGGCGAACAGGCACGCGACGACCCCTAGCCCCGCTCGAGCGCGCGCAATGCCAACGTCCCGAGCATCCGATTTCCAGAACCGAACCCGCATGGAGAACTCCTCGACAAATCGATCGTATGGATGAAACAGCATGAATCTTAGATCCCAGCCTGGTCGCGAATCAGGATCGCCGCTTCTGGGACTTGCCGCGCCCCCGCGCCCGGCCGCCAGCCGCCTGGGGCGACGCCGCCGGCCGGCCTCGCGCCTCCACGATCTTATCGCGAAGCTGGGCGGCCCGCTCGAAATCCAGCTTCTCGGCGGCGTCCAGCATCTCGGCCTCGAGCGCCGCCAGATACTCCTCGGTCGCCTCCTGGCTCTCGTCCCGCCCCACGGCCCGCCGCGCGATCGACCGGGCCTCGATCTCTTCCTCGATCCCCCGCCGGATCGCCTTCTTGATCGTCTCGGGCGTGATCCCGTTCGCCTCATTATATTCGAGTTGAAGCCGTCGCCGGCGATTGGTTTCGTCGATCGCCCGCTGCATCGACCCCGTCATTCTGTCGGCGTAGAGCACGACTTCGGCATTCACATGCCGGGCCGACCGGCCGATCGTCTGGATCAGAGATGTCTCGCTCCGCAGAAAACCTTCCTTGTCGGCGTCCAGGATGCAGACCATCGAGACCTCGGGTAAATCGAGTCCCTCGCGCAGCAGGTTGACGCCGACCAGCGTGTCGAACGCCCCCTCGCGGAGCTCGCGCAAGATGGTGACGCGCTCGAAGGCGTCGAGCTCCGAGTGCAGCCACTTGCAGCGCAGGCCCTGTTCCTTGAGATACCGCGAGAGTTCCTCGGCGAGTTTCTTGGTGAGCGTGGTGATCAGGACGCGCTCGCCGCGGGCCGCGCGGATCTTGATCTCGCCGAGCAACGCCGGCACCTGACCGCGCGCCGGCTCGACGCGCACGATCGGGTCGACCAGGCCGGTGGGCCGGATCACCTGCTCGACCACCTCGCCTCCCGACATCGTCGTTTCGTAATCGCCGGGCGTCGCCGAGACGAACAGCCGCCGGCTGAACTTCTTTTCCCACTCGTCGATCCGCAGCGGCCGGTTGTCGAGCGCGCTCGGAAGCCGGAAGCCGTGCTCGACGAGCGTGCTCTTACGGCTGTAATCGCCGGCGAACATGCCCCGGATCTGGGGGACGCTCACGTGCGATTCGTCGATCAAGAGCAAGCTCCCCTCGGGGAAAAAATCGAGCAGCGTGGTGGGGGTCTCGCCGGGCTGGCGCTCGGCGAGGTGCCGCGAATAGTTTTCGATGCCCGAGCAATAGCCCACCTCGAGCAGCATCTCCATGTCGTAGCGGGTCCGCGCGCCCAGGCGCTGGGCCTCGAGAAGCTTGCCGTGGTCCTTGAGCTGGCGGAGCCGCTCTTCGAGCTCTTGGCCGATGCTGGCCACCGCACCTTGAACCCGCTCGGGGGGCAAGACGTAATGCTTGGCCGGGTACACGTACAGCTCGTCGTGGGTCGAAAGGACTGTCCCGGTCAACGGGTCGATGGTCGCCAGCCGCTCGACCTCGTCGCCAAAAAGCTCGATCCGATAAGCGATCTCTTCATAGGCCGCCCAGACCTCGACGACGTCGCCCCGGGCCCGGAACTTGCCGCGCTCGAAAGCGATGTCATTGCGGTCGTACTGGATGTCGACCAGGCGCAAGAGAAGCTGGTCGCGGTCGACTGAGTCGCCAACCTTGACCTGCACCATCATCTTGCGATAGTCCTCGGGCGAGCCCAGCCCGTAGATGCACGAGACGCTGGCCACCACCAGGACGTCGGGCCGGCTGACAAGGGCGCTCGTGCACGCCAGCCGCAGCCGCTCGATCTCTTGATTGACGGCGGCGTCCTTCTCGATGTAGATGTCGCGCTGGGGGATGTAGGCCTCGGGCTGGTAATAGTCGTAATAACTGACGAAATAGCGGACCGCGTTCCTGGGGAAAAACTCCTTGAACTCGCTGTAGAGCTGCGCCGCCAGCGTCTTGTTGTGCGACATCACCA
>DAIDHE010000286.1 GCA_027459775.1 Planctomycetales bacterium
GTCTATGCGCCCGACGACGAGCCGCCGGAAGGATTCGAGCCCGTCCCCGCCAGCCTGGAAGACGCCTATCTGGTGCTCATGAGGCTCGGTTCCGACACGGCGGTCCGCGAGGCGCTCGTCCGTCGTCTGCACGACCGCGAGATCAACCCGGCGGGGATGGAGGCCGCCCGATGAATCTCCGCCGATTCCGCGCCGTCCTGGGCCTCGAGCTCGACCGCAACGCGCGCCGACCGCTGCTCTACGTCTGGCTGGTGTTGCTCGTCTTCTTCGCCTGGAGCTTTGCCAACGGCACGTCACAGATCCGCACGGGCGACAGTCAGGTCGGCGGGGTCAAGGCCTTCATGACCTCGCAGTTCGCCGTGGCCCAGCAGTTCGCCGTGCTCGGGCTCTTGCTCCACGGCTTCTTCATCGCGGTCATGGCCGGCATGGGCCCCGTGGTCGATCACGATCTCCGCGTCGGGGAAATCTTGAACGCGACGCCGCTATCGCCCCGGGAGCTCGTCTGGGGCAAATTCGGGGCCGTCGTGGCGACCACGGCCGCCGCCGTGTTGATCCAGCTCGCCGGGATGGTTTTTTTCCATCACCTCTTACCCGGGGGCGCGGAAACGGCCGAGATGAAGGGCCCGTTCTCGCTCGCGAACTACGCGATCCCCGCCCTGGCCTTTCTGGCCCCGATCGGCCTGCTCGTCGCGGGAACGTCGTACGCGATCGGCCAGGGGGCGCGGTCGCCGATCGTCGTCTTCGTGCTTCCCGTCGCCCTGTTCCTGGTCTCCGTGTTCTTTCTCTGGGATTGGGCGCCCGCGTGGCTCGACACTCGTATCGATCGAGTGCTCATGCTGATCGACCCCAGCGGGTTCCGCTGGCTCAGGCAAACGTGGCTCAAGGTCGATCGCGGCGTCGCGTTTTATAATCATGCGTCGATCCCATTTGATCTGGGGTTCGTGCTTTCCCGGCTCGCGTTCGCGGGCGTGGGACTGGGCGCGGTGGTCGCGGCCGAGCGGCAATACGCGCGGGCGCTGCGCGGCAAGCGGATCTCGCGCGGGGATCTCGAGCGGGCGGTCATGGCGACGCTTGAAGCCCCGAGGCCGGTCTCGATCGACCGGCCGCTCCGCGCGCTCGCCATGACGTCGCGCCGCCCGGGGTTGCTCGCCGGGGCCTGGCGGGTCGCCAGGGTCGAGCTCCGCGAGCTGCGGTCGAGCCCTGGGCTTTATCTCTTTATTCCCTTGATTCTGCTCGAGACGATCGGCATCGCCCTGGTCGCCGTCGGACCGTTCGATACGCCCCTGCTCTTCACGCCCGGAACGCTGGCCGTCGCGGCGATGGGGCCGCTCTCGTCCCTGGTCTGCTTGCTCATGCTCTTCTACACGGTCGAGTCGTTCTTGCGCGAACAACGCGTGCGGCTCGACGACATCGCATACGCCACGCCGCTGCGGACCAGCTCGCTCTTGCTGGGAAAGCTGGCGGCGAGCGCGGTCGTCGGCGTCGTGATCCTGCTGGCCACGCTGGCGGCCGACGTGATCGTCCTCGTCATCCAGGGCCGCGTGCCGATTTCGGTCGTCCCGTTCGCCCTGGTCTGGGGGCTCTTGCTCGCGCCGACGTTCGTGGGCTGGACGGCGTTCGTGGCGGCGATCCTGGCACTCACCCGGAACCGGTACGCGACCTACGCCCTGGGCTTCGCCGCCATCGTCTATAGCGGCTACCGCTTTTTCAAGGGCGAGATGAACTGGCTGGGCAACTGGCCGCTCTGGAACGCCGTGAGCTGGAGCGATCTTTCGATCCTCGAGCTCGACCGGCCCGCGCTCATCCTCTCGCGCGTCTGGGTGCTCGCGCTCGGGGCGGGGTTCACCGTCGCGACGGCTCTCTGGTTCACCCGCCGCGAACGCGACGCGACGTTCTTGTTTCATCGGCTCAGGCCGCGGGCGCTCGTGCGG
>DAIDHE010000212.1 GCA_027459775.1 Planctomycetales bacterium
AGATGAACGGGACGTTGAACGGCGGCCCGATACGCCTGGCAGCCCAGCTCGACCGCTCGGGCGCACCCTCCCGGGCCGACGTTCGGCTCAGGGCCGACGAGGTCGCGGTCGACGATGGGCTCGCGGCGTTGCGCTATATCGCGCCGGTGCTTTCAGGGGCGAGCCTGCACCTGAAAGGGCGGCTACAGGCCGATCTGTATCTGGCGGCGCGAGGCGACGATCACGAGAGCTTGCTCAAGTCGCTCGAGGGCCATGGGTCGCTCACGCTTTCCCCGATCGACCTGGACGGCGCGGATCTTTTGGCTGAGCTCGCACGACTGGGCGAGACCCCCGGCCAGGGACGGCTGGCCTCGATTCACTCGGAGTTCATCGTCAAGGACCAGCACATCACGACCGAACACGCCACCCTCACCATCGGTCGCATCCCCCTCATCCTCGCCGGGTCGACCAATCTCGACGGCTCGATCGACTACCGAATGCGCATCGACGGCGTCGACGGCCGGATCTCCACCCGGGCCCGCCGGCTGCTCGACGACCTTAACCTTGACCTGGGAGACGTCACCACTCTGAGCCTCAAAGGCACCGTCGACAACATGGTCGTCGAGGCCGGCGGCGTCGCGGTGCGAAACACCAAGGGCAAGGCCGTCCTCGCCCCCGACGACCAGGAGAAGCTCAAACGCATCGGACGACAGCTTCGCGACCGGCTGATCCGCTAAGAATCACGCGGAGACGGCGCGGCTCGACCCGGGGACATGGCAAGCCACGGTCGGCGTTCCCGCCATGAGGGCTGAGCACCCAGGGCAAGAATCGCCGTCTTTCGTTGACGTGCGTTCAGAGTAGAACTTGATTCAGCGGCGCGGTTGATCTAGAATCGTGGTTGAGTCGAGCCCCGTGAGACGATTCCTGGGGGCACCTTGGGTTATAGGACGGCCATGCCAAGACGTTTTGCAATCCTGGCCCTGGGAATTTGGCCCGGGCTGGCACAGATCTGGCTTGGTCAGGAGGTTCTGGGGATCATCCTGGCCGTGGTATTTGCCATCGCGCTTGATGCGGCGGTGGCGGCGCGGTTCGTCTGGACCGAGGCGCCTTCGCCGGCTTCGATTCAGATGTTAGGCTCGATCGCCCTCTTGAACTGGTTTGCGAGCTTTGCGTATACGTTATG
This sequence comes from Planctomycetales bacterium, assembly GCA_027459775.1. Lineage (GTDB taxonomy): Bacteria > Planctomycetota > Planctomycetia > Isosphaerales > Isosphaeraceae > JAKBAP01. The sequence continues at coordinate 1,163 of DAIDHE010000212.1, forward strand.
GTGCACGCTGTTCCGGCATCCAGGGCGGCACAAGACCGAGATCGACCGCCTCTTTCGGGAGTCGCGTGATGCGTATCTGCAGGGCCGATGGTTGGATGCACGGCGTGGGATCGAGACGATCCTGATTCGAGACGAAGGGGACGCCGACGCGTTATTCTTGCTAGGAACGATTTACCTCCGGACGCGCCAGGCGAACCTGGCCCGCCGCGCGTTTCTCCAGTGCCTGGAGACGGGGCGCGGCGAGAAATGGCGCTGGGAGATCGAGCGGGCGCTGCCTGGGCAAGGCGCGGAGACGGGCTCGGCGCGGGCGGCCTGAGTCGACTCCGCCAGCGGAGATTCCGTCCAGGTTTGGGCCTCAGAGCGTACAATAAGACAGATCGAGCCGGAGCGCCCGCGGGAGCGGCCGGCCGAGATCGGAGTGGAACCGAATGTTTGAACGATTCACCGAACGTGCTCGCAAGGTGATGCTGCTCGCCAATCAAGAGGCGCAGCGCTTCAACCACGAGTACGTCGGCACTGAACACGTTTTGTTGGGACTGATCAAGGAAGGGAGCGGGGTCGCGGCGAACGTGTTGCGCAATCTCGACGTCGACCTGCGGAAGATCCGCAACGAGGTCGAGAAAATCGTCCAGTCTGGGCCCGAGATGGTCACCATGGGCAAGCTGCCCCAGACGCCTCGGGCCAAGAAGGTCATCGAATACGCTATTGAGGAAGCCCGCAACCTCAACCACAACTACGTCGGAACCGAACACCTGCTGCTTGGCCTGCTGCGAGAGCAGGAGGGCGTGGCCGCTCAGGTCCTGATGAACCTCAATCTCAAGCTGGAAGAAGTGCGCGAGGAGGTACTGAACTTGCTCGGTCATGGGATGGACGCTGGCGGCGAAAGCGAACGTGGCGCCACGTCAAAAAACAAGTCCAAGACTCCGGCCCTGGACTCCTTTGGGCGCGACCTCACCGATCTGGCGCGGCAGTCGAAGCTCGATCCGGTCATTGGCCGCCAAAATGAAATCGAACGCGTGATCCAGGTGCTGTCGCGGCGCACCAAGAACAACCCGGTCCTTCTGGGAGAGGCTGGCGTCGGCAAGACGGCGATCGTCGAGGGCCTGGCCCAGATGATCGTCGACGCCAACGTCCCCGAGCTCTTGCGCGACCGCCGTATCGTCGTGCTCGACCTGGCGATGATGGTGGCCGGCACCAAGTACCGGGGCCAGTTCGAGGAGCGGATCAAGGCGGTCATGAACGAGGTCCGCCGCGCCAAGAACACGATCCTGTTCATCGACGAGCTCCACACCCTTGTCGGGGCCGGTGGCGCGGAAGGGGCGATCGACGCTTCCAACGTGCTCAAGCCCGCCTTGTCGCGGGGCGAAATCCAGTGCATCGGCGCGACCACACTCGATGAGTACCGCAAATACATCGAGAAAGACAAGGCGCTCGAGCGCAGGTTCCAGACGATCCTGGTCGAGCCTCCCTCGAAGACCGAGGCCCTGGAAATCTTGCGGGGCCTGCGCGATCGCTACGAGGCCCATCACCGGGTGCAAATCTCGGACGAGGCGCTCGAGGCCTCGGTCGAGCTTTCCGACCGCGATATCACCGGCCGCTGCCTGCCCGACAAGGCCATCGACGTCGTCGACGAGGCCGGCGCCCGGGTGCGGCTCAAGGCCATGACCCGGCCGCCCGACTTGAAAGAGCTCGACGAACAGATCGAGCGGCTCAATCAAGACAAGGAAGAGGCCGTCGCCAACCAGGATTTCGAGCGAGCCGCCTCGCTCCGCGACTCGGCCGACAAACTCAAGAAAAAGAAGGAATCGATCACCCGCGAATGGCGGGAACGCTCGAAGGAAGTCGACGGCACCGTCGACGAGGAGGTCATCGCCGAGGTCGTCAGCAAGATGACCGGCATCCCGATCACCCGGCTCGAGACCGAGGAGAGCGCCCGGCTTTTGCGCATGGAGGAAGAGATCCAGAAACGGGTCGTCTCCCAGAGCGAGGCCATCAAGCGGATGAGCGAGGCCGTCCGGCGCAGCCGGGCAGGGCTCAAGGATCCCAAGCGGCCGATCGGCTGCTTCGTCTTCGCCGGTCCCACCGGCGTCGGCAAGACCCTGCTCGCCAAGGCCCTGGCTGAATTCATGTTCGGCAATGCGGACGCGCTCATCCAGATCGACATGTCCGAATACATGGAGAAGCACAACGTCTCGCGTTTGATCGGCGCTCCGCCGGGATACGTCGGCTACGAGGAGGGGGGGCAGCTCACCGAGAAGATCCGCCGCCGCCCCTACGCCGTCGTCCTCCTGGACGAGATCGAGAAAGCCCATCCCGACGTCTACAACACGCTCCTCCAGATCATGGAGGAAGGCCGGCTCACCGATAGCTTCGGCCGCAACGTCGACTTCAAGAACACCATCATCATCATGACCACCAACGCGGGCGCCGACGTCACCTCGAGCTCCAACATCTTCGGCTTCGATCGCGGCCGAGACGACGCCTCGAGCTACGAACAGATGAAGGAACGGCTCAAGATCGCCATCGAGAAGTACTTCCGCCCCGAGTTCCTCAACCGGCTTGACGATGTGATCGTGTTCCACTCGCTGGCCAAGGACGACCTCAAGACCATCGTCGACATCGAGCTCGCCAAGATTCGCGGCCGGATGGCCGATCGCGGCCTCGAACTCGTGCTCACCGACGAGGCCAAGGACTTCCTGATCACCAAGGGTTACAACCCCGACTACGGCGCGCGACCGTTGCGCAGGGCCATCGAGAACTACATCGAGAACCCGCTCTCCGAGGAGATCCTCCGCAGCGCCTTCCAGGGCAAGGATCGAGTCAACGTCGTCGTGATCGGTGATACCGAGACGACCAGGCGGCTCAAGTTCGACGCCGTCGTCAAGAAAGACGAAGACGCCCAGGCCATGGTTCCCGCGAACGCCGCGGGAGGCACGACCTGAGCGTCCTGGCCCGGTCTTGAGTGAGCGCAACCGACCGCTTATTCGCCTTCCAAAGCCCGCGCGGCGGCCATCGCGGCCTCGCGCGGGTCTTCTTTTTCGCTCCTGAGTCGCTTGAGCCGATCGACCAGAACGACGAACGCCGGCACCAGGATCGGGCGCACCAGAAACGTGTCGAGCAAGACGCCCAGCCCCAGGGCGAACCCCAGCTCGCGCAGCGAGGTCAGGCTGCCGGTGAGCATCGAGCCGAAGGTGCCCGCCATGATCACGCCGCAAGAGCTCACCACCCCGCCCGTGCGAGCGACGGCCCTGCGCGTCCCCTCGCGCAAGCCGTGGTGCTTTTCTTCCTCGATCACCCGCGACATCAGGAAGATGTTGTAATCCTCGCCGACCGCGACCAGGATCACGAACAGGAAAAAGCCGACCGTCCAGTCGAGCCCGCCCCAGGGCGCGGGCCCGCGATGGAGTGCATGGAAGAGCATCTCCGTGAGGCCCAGCGACGCCAGATAGCCCAGGACCACGGTGGCGATCAGATAGAGGCAAATCCCCGGCCGACGAAGCAAGGCGACCAGGACAATGTAAACCCCGAGCGTGACCAGGACATACATGCGCCGCTCGTCGCTCGCGGTGACACGGCGAAGATCGCTGACCGCCATGGTCGAGCCCGAAACGCCAATCGAGCGCGCGCCCTCCAGGGGCTCGCCCGAGCCCGTCGCCTGGTCCATGACTCGGCGAACCTGATCAAGTGCCAGACGGCTTGCGGTCGAGAACGGGTCGCTCTTGAAGACGACGTCGAGCCGGGTGATGTGGCCGCGATCCTCGGGCCGGGCTGGGCGCAGGCTCACATAGCGCGACAAGGCGGCGGCGGCGACGGTCTGATCGCGAGCCCGATCAAGGAACGACCCAGGCGCGGTCGCCGCGCCCGCGGCCCCCAGCGGGGCGGCCGCGGATCGGACGTCGGCGACGCCAGCCACCCCCAACAGCCGCCGACCGAGCTCGTCAATCACAGTCCGGCCGGCCGCACTCCCAAAGTCGATCCGCGGGTTGTCGACCAAGACAATCGCAGGACTGAGCTCGCCCACCGGAAAAAAACGCTCGACGACCCGCGCGCCCAGGACTCCCGGACTATCCTGGGGCAGATCGTCAAGCTGATTGTGGTTCGATCGCGACATGGCCCCCACGACTGCAAGCGGGACGAGCACGACCAGGCAGACGCCGAGGATCAAGGCGGGGCTCGCGACCACGAAATCGGCAACCCGGCCCCAGAAACCCTCGTCGGGGATCGGCAACTCCTCGCTCTCGGCCAGACTCACCTTCGGCCGCGGCGGCCCGCGCCAGGGCCAGAACAAGCGACCCCCCAGCGCCGACATCAGCGCCGGCGCGAGCGTGAGCGAAGCAAGAAGCGCGAGCGAAAGCGCAAGCGCGATCGTCGGCCCGGTCGAGCGGACCTTGGCGAAGCTCGAGAAGTAGAGCATTCCCAGCCCCACGATCACCGTGCCCGCGCTCGCCACAAGCGCACCCCCGACGTGCTGGATCGACCGCTCCAGGGCAACCGAGCGATCGACTTCGCGCAAGAGCTCTTCCCGATACCGCGCGACCAGGAACAGGCAGTAATCGGTGCCCGCTCCAAAAAGCACCACGATCACAAAGACCCGAGTCATCCCAATGACCTGGATCTGGAGCGCGGGTACGAGGGTCAGGAGCGCGATCAAGCGCAACGAGCCGAATACGGCAACCGCGATCGCGACCAAGGGGACCATCG
>DAIDHE010000295.1 GCA_027459775.1 Planctomycetales bacterium
GGCGCTGGGGGTGGGGCCGGAACCGGCGTCAACCCAGTCGTCTCGAATTCCTTCGACGGCCACGGAACCCCGGTCGCCGGCGTGATCGCCCAGTTCGTTCCCCAGGCGACCATCGTCCCCGTCAACATCTTCGTCCCCTTCGTCAGCAACGTCAGCTTCGTGGGGATTTCTAGCAGCGGCAGCTCGGGCGGCGGCTCGAGCGGCGGCGGCTCGGGCGGCGGCAGCGCGGGTGGCGGCGGCTTGGGCGGCGGCAGCGCGGGCGGCGGCAGCTCGGGCGGGATCGGTGGATTGAGCCAGACCGCGAACGCGCTCACCACCTCGCAATTGCTCTATAACGGCTTGCAATACATCGTGCAGCATCCGTTCGTGAACGATCCGATTCGACCGACCAGGGTCGACCGCATCATCGCGGCCAATTTCTCGTTCGGCACGCCCCAGACCTTCCAGACCGAGGTCGACGCCTACCATAACTATCCCCAGATCGTGATCGCCCTCAAGAACGAGTACCACAAGTTCTTGAAAGAAGGGATCGCGCCGATCGCGGCTGCCGGCGAGTTCGGCAACCCCCTGGGCAACTTTGCTCCGATTTCGTTCCTCGGCGGCTCGAGCGGCGGCTCGGGCGGCGTCGGCGGAGCCGGAGGCGGAGGCGTCGGCGGGGCCGGAGGCGGAGGCGGAGGAGGCATCGGCGGGGCCGGCGGAGGCGGAGGAGGTGGCGGAGGTGGCGGCACGGGCGGCACGGGCGGCGGCGGGATCGGGGTGGGCGGCTCGGGCGCTTCCGGCGGCGGCGGCGGGATCATCACTGGGAACAATAACGCCGCCAACCCCTCGCTTGGCGACGTCCAGGGAATGGCCTTGCCCGCCGTCTTGAACGAGGTGATCTCGGTCACCGGCGTCTATTCCTTCCCATATATCAACACGCCCTCGTCGCCCCCCACCGGTGCGGCTATCGGCATCATTCCCAACATGCTCGGACCGGTTCTGCTCTTTGGCAACCAGCTCCAGATCGGCGGGACCGCCGTCGCCAGCGCTGGCGGCAGCGCGGGCGGCGGTACGACTGGCGGCGGTGGCACGACCACGAACGGAAACAACGCCAACGCCAACCTCTTGGCGGGCGGCGATTTCGTGATCTACGCCAACCGGATCGGCGCAGGCGTGAATCGCAGCAACACCACCGATTTCGCCGCCCCGGACTTCAACGTGCCGACCTTCCGCCGCACGTTCTCGCTCACCACGGCGACCGGCGCGACGACCACCTCGACCACGGCCGGCGACCCCACCAACCATAACACCTTCACCCAGGTCGGGACGTCGATGTCGGCGGCGATCGTGACCGGGGCTTACGCCCTGACGTCGTCGGCCCTCAATTACTGGATCAGCCTGGCGCAGTCGAACGGTTACACCGCCGACGCGTATCTCAACACGCCGGTGGGGACCGACTCGCTGAACTTTGGGGCGCACGCCTTCAAGAATCTCTCGGCCTGGAACACGCCGAGCGGCATCAACGGGATCCTGGCCTGGACGGCGATGCCAGCCATCGACCCCAACGACGGCGGCAGCCTGTCGACGCCGCCCCAGCTCCCCGGCAGCACCCAGTATCGCAACTTCGCCAGCGTCAACGTCGCCAACGCGGTGGCGGCGGTCGAGGGCTACGTCGCGATCAATTATCTGCTCCAGCACCACGATTTCCAGTACATCGACGCGGACCACGACGGCGTGATCACGGCCCAGGACATCCAGAACTTCGTGGACAATTCGGCCGCGATGGGGATGCCCGAGGCGGGTGCGATGGCCGCTCTGCTGGGTGGCACGGCGACCTACAGTGCTGTCCAGCCGGGCTTGAACAATACCGGCTTCAACGAAAACCCGGACCAGCCCGCGGCCGAGCAGCGGCGGTTCAATTTCTTCAATTACGCCGCTACGGGCCAGTTGAACGGCGGGATCACGATCAAGGAATTCAAGATGCTCGCCCGCATCTTGCTGCCCAACCCCGACGCCTATGCCGTCACCGATCGGCAGCGGGCCTCGGCCAACGGCTTCTTGCTCGCGCCCACCACCCCGCGCAACTTCATCGGGATCCAGCACGAATTGCCGCGATTCCTCTGGGTGCCCAAGTCGGCGGTGCAGAAATACCGCAACATCTCGCCCGACCGTTTCAAGGTCGACCGGGGCCAGTTGCCGGGCAACTTCCTGCCGTTCTACACGCTGTTCACGCCAACCGGGAACACGACGGCCGCGGTCACGCCCGCCAAGGCGACGGTCGTCTCCGCTAGCCGCACCGCCAACATCGGCGGCACGCAGGTCACCATCAACTACCTGACCGCCGTGCCCCAGCGACTCTCGTCGCCGGCCGCGACGACCATGAGGTCGACCCCGGCGACCGCGCTCTATTCGACCACGACCACCACTCCGGTCGCGACGACCCCAGTCGCGACTACACCGGTCGCGACCACACCGGTCGCGACCACCCCAGTCGCGACCACCACCGGCTCGCCGATTCTCGACAAGCTGCTCGCCCAGGCCGGCGGCTCGAGCGCCCCGGTCACCGACACCGCCAAGGTCAGTACCTTACTGCCCGCGGCGACGCCCAATACCGCCCTCGACGGAATCGTCACCTCGACGACGGCCGCGATCCCGGGCAACCTCACTCCGGCGGGAACCATGACCCCCGCGGCGTCGACCACGACGACCACGGCGTCAACCCCGATGACCACGCCGTCGACGGCCGCGACCGCGTCGACGCCAGCCGCGACGGCCGCCTCCAAGACGCCGCCGACGCAGGCCAAAACCCACAAGGCGGCCAGGACGGCCAAACCCGCCAAGACCAGCACGAACTTCTGGACCAAGACGTGGAATGACATTACGAAGCCCTTCAAGTGAGCGCAGTCGCACGCTCTTGAGACGGGAACCGCGGACCGGAGACAATCCCTTGGGGTTGCCTCCGGTCTCGCGTTTTACTCAGATGTGACGACGCCCTTTGTTCGGACGACCACGCGACGCGGATCACGATCAGGCCCCGCCATGACAATCCCCGCTCTCGATCCTCTCACCCGAGATCCCTCGATCCCCCCCGAAACCCGCCGCGCGGATTGCTGCGTCCTGGGCGCGGGCGGGCTGTTGCTGGCGCTCCTGCTCGCACGCAAGGGGGTCCGCGTCCACCTCGTCCACGTCGAACACGATCTCCCTGGCGACGCCATCCACCCAGGCGCGCTCGAAATCCTCGACTCGATCGGGCTGGCCGACCGGTTGCTCGCCATATCCCACGGCCGGATGACTCGCCTGTCGCTCCGGGCCGGCCCACGCACGGTCACGATCGCCGATTTCTCGATTCTCGAGAGCAAGTTCCCCTACGTGGCGCTCATACCCGAGCTCCAATTGCTCGAATTCCTGGCCGCGGAGGCGCTCAAGCATGCGGGATTCACCTCCTCGATGGGCGAGAATCAGAGCGCGCTCATTCGCGAGCAAGGCCGCGTCGTCGGTCTCAGATCGCCGGGGCTCGAGGTCCGGGCCAAGCTCACCATCGTCTTCAACGGTTCCCTTTCAGGTCTGATCGATCTCGAGGGCCTCAGTCCCATCGGGGCGTCGCCCCGTGTGGAGGTGCTCTGGTTCCAGTTGCCCCATCTGCCCGGTGACCTCACCCAGGACGAGGCGGGGATTCGCGTCGGACCCGGCCGGATCCTGGTCCAGATCGATCGCGGCGACCAGTGGCTGCTTGGACTCGTGCTGCCGCGAGGAGAGTCGGCGCGGCTTCGCGAGCAAGGCCTGCCCGCCTTTCGAGCCGCCGCCGCCGCGCTCGCCCCCGAGCTCTCGGAACGGCTCACGACCCTGGCCGACTGGCGATCGATCACCCCCCTTGAGGCCGGGTCGACTCGGCTCGAGACCTGGCATCGGCCGGGGATCCTGTTCCTCGGCGAGGCGGCCCACCCGATGTCTCCGGTCGGCGGCTTCCAGCTCAATTACGCCATTCAAGACGCTGTCGAGGCGGCCAATCTCCTGGCCGATCCCCTCCGCACGGGTTCAGTCGCGACGGCCCACCTGGTCGAGATTCAGCGCAGACGCGAATTCCCGACCCGGGTCATCCAGTTTCTCCAGGCGAGCATTCAAGAACGGATCCTGAGCCAGCCCTCGGTGGTAGACCGGCCCCTCCGGCTCCCCTGGCAATTCAGGCTCCCCGGCGTCACCGGATTGGCCACGCGCCTGATCGCGTACGGGTTCCGGCGCGCCCGGATTGAGTGACGGCCCGGACTTCCGGGGCTGGAAACGGGATCGCGGCTCACGAACTCCGCCCCGTTCACGCGGGCTTGAATCGAACCCGCGGATAGCGGGGGCGCCACATGGCATGATCGATGAGCGACTCGAGCTTCTCGGGCGGGCAGGGGGGCGCGAGCCCGTCGCGCTGCGCCCTGGCGGCGACGGCACGCGCGACGGATCGCGCGACGGATCGCGATTCCGACAGACAGGGCAACAGGGGAGCACCCGGATCGCGAACGGCCGGCGAGCACTCCGCGAGCGCCCGCGCCGCCGCCATGAACATGGCGTCGCTCACCCGGACGGAACCCCCGGCCGTCACCCCCAGGCCGAGACCCGGAAAGATATAACTATTATTGCACTGGGCGATCGGATAGACGCGGCCGGCGTATTCGACGTCGTCGAATGGGCTCCCGGTCGCGACCACCGCCCGCCCTTCGGTCCAAGCAATCAACTCGGCCGGAGTCGCCTCGGCACGCGACGTCGGATTCGAGAGCGGAAAGATGATCGGCCGGCCGACCTGTTCGGCCATGGTGCGAACGATCTCTTCGGTGAACATCCCCGGCTGCCCGGAGACGCCGATCAAGATCGTCGGCCGCGCACGCCGCACGACCTCGAGCAGCCCGATGCGATCCTCGGAATCGGACCGCCAGCCCGCCACGCGCTCGAGCGGCTGACGGAGCCGTTCTTGAAATGGCAACAGCCCCGTGAGCTGATCGTGCAAGAGCCCCTGGCGGTCGATCATGAAGAACCGCGCCCGCGCTTCGCTCGGTTCGAGCCCTTCCTCGACCATGGCGGCGATCAGTTGCTCGGCGACCCCGCAGCCGGCCGAGCCCGCCCCCAGGATGGCGACTCGCTGGTCGCGGAGCCGCTCGCCGGCCGCCGCCGAGGCCGCGATCAAGGCCCCCGTCGCCACGGCCGCAGTCCCCTGGATGTCGTCGTTGAACGTACACAGCCGGTCGCGATAGCGCTCGAGGATCGGCCCGGCGTGGGTCTGGGCGAAATCCTCCCACTGGAGCAGGACGCCGGGGAAACTGCGCACGACCGCGTTCACGAACTCGTCGATGAACGCGTCATACTCAGCGCCCGCGATCCGCTCGTGCCGCCAGCCGACGTAGAGCGGGTCGTCGAGCCGCTCGCGGTTGTTGGTGCCGACGTCGAGCAAGATCGGCAGCGTCGTGGCCGGATGCACGCCCCCGCACGCGGTGTACAGCGAGAGTTTGCCGATCGGAATCCCCATCCCGCCGGCCCCCTGGTCGCCCAGCCCCAGAATCCGCTCGCCGTCGGTCACCACGATCACGGAAATCCGCGGCGCCCGTGCATTCTCCAAAATCGCATCCAGCTCGGCACGCTCGGGATACGCCAGATAAAGCCCGCGCGGACGGCGAAAAATATGACTGAAACGCTCGCACGCCAGTCCGACCGTCGGCGTGTAGACGATCGGGGTCATCTCCGCCAGGTGGTCAAGCAGCACCCGGTAAAACAAGATCTCGTTCGCGTCCTGAAGCTGGCGCAAATAAATGTGCCGCTCGAGGTCGGTCGACTTGATGCAATAAGCCTCGTAGGCTCGGCTCGCCTGCTCGTCGAGGGTTTCCTGGGTCGGGGGCAACAGCCCCAGGAGGCCCAGCTCGTTGCGTTCAGCGCGCGTGAACGCCGTCCCCTTGTTGAGCAAGGGATTGTCGAGCAACGAGCGCCCCCGCAGCGCGACCGCGCACTCCTCTGTTTCCAGCGGGTCTGTCCGTTGGTTCGCGATGTCCATGAAAGAGCCTCGTGCGTCGGTGATGGCTCGATCCGGGACCGAGCGCTGGGGTCGCGCCAGGCGCGGAACCACAGCCGATCATTCTTGACCGATCGCACGGCGATCGGCAACTCCGCTCGGCAACGGCCGCACGTTTACTCCCGCGGAACCGCGCCCCGCTGAGTACGCCTCGCCCGCGCCGCCGCATCGCTCAAAACGACGAACCACAGAGACACAGAAACACAGAGAAGAAAACAAGAGAAGAGCGAAACCGGAGACACTAACGACTAACTATTATATCTATATATATGTATTGTTAGTCATATTACTACTTACTCACTATGTTCTCTTTACTCTGAATCTTCGACTCTCTATCGCTTCTCTCTCCTTCGGCAACGCAGGCACGACCGCGTCGGCCGCGTTCGCGTCCGCCGTCGCGCCTGGCGACCTGCTCATGGTCGTCGTGCACATGGAAACGGCCGCCAACGACAACAACGCCGTGTCGACCGTCGCCGACTCGGCGTCGAACGTCTACACGATGAGCGTCTGGAATCGGAAGGAATACGGCTTCAGCAGTAACGTCTACATGCGGTCGGAGGTATGGACGGCGATCGCGGAGACGGCCGCGACGCCCACGGTTTCGGTCACGGTCACGGAAGCGGCCTTCATCAACGTCGTCCTGGCCGAGCTCGGTTTTGCCGGAATGACCCCGGCATATGACAGCGCCAACGGCAATTCATACAACGCGGGGACTGGGTCGCTAATCGGGGGCGTGCTTTCCATGGTGGACGAATTGAGATAGGGCCAAGATCGAGGGTTCACCTCTTCGCGCATGAACTCGCCCACCTCTTCGAATTCCAGGGTCAGACTCACACGCGATCGAGGGAATATCTCGACGCTCGCGCCCTGGGCCGCGGTCCGCTTGTGAGGTTGGCCGAAAGATTCCCTCGCCACGGTTACGAGCCAGAGGAAGTCGCTCGCGATGGAGGCTTCGAGGGATTCTTCAGCCAAGAGGGAAGCCGAGGGCTGTACGATTCCTCTAGCGCGTTCTACACAGGGAGGGTTTATAGTGAAGGGACAAGAGCGACCGAGGTCATCACGATGGGCATTGAGGCTCTTTTCAGGGACGCCCCCGGGCTCGCACTCAGGGATCCCTCGTTCGCCAAGTTTCTGATCGGAATCATAAAGGGGACGCTGAGATGAAAGGCGAGGTTGCGGCAAGGGTGAGGGTGACGAAGGGGACGCCGGTCCCCTACACCCTTGAATTGATCGGCTGCGATTGGCACTCTGAAGAGCGCCCCGACATCGCCGAGGCGCACAACCTCTTTATGGAGTGGCCCGGGCCGTCGGAAGGCGATCCAGTGACGGTCCTCGCCTGGCGGACGGCCGAGGAAACGGGGGGCGAAGTCACCTTCATCAGGCCGCCCCCTGACTATCCCGCCGACGCCGTCTTTTGAGTCAAACGAGTCAACTGCTTCGTGATCCAGCAACGAGGCGCCGTGGTGGCAGGGACGGTCTCGCGCTCGCGGGCGGCCTCGGTCTGGGCAACGAAACTTCACTTCCGCGGGACGCTCGATGTCCTCTGGCTCGAGCTTGCCGAGGCCGAGGGGCTGACGATCCATCAGTGCCAGCTACGGATCGCTCCCGCGACCCCTCTTCGACCGCGACAGAACTTCTCCTGGTCACAGATCGAGCGCGGCGAAGGATCGGCCTGACGACCCTCCCCCCCCACGCCCACCTCGTACCCCTCGACAGAGCCACTCTTCTCTGTGTCTCTGTGTCTCTGTGTCTCTGTGGTTCAATCTCCGTTCAGTACGCCTCGCCCGCGCCGCGAAGCAGCCGACCGCCGGCCATGCGAGCCCGGCCGAGAGATCTCGCCCGACCCGGACCTCCCTCTGGATCGAACCGGCTCCGGCGATTAAATTGGCGGACAGGTCGACTCGCGCGACATCACGTAGGGCCCTCCCCGGACCACCCGCCTGGAGCAACCTCGCCATGACTGGAATCACCCGCAGAACCTATCTCATGGCGTCGGCCGCGGCCGCCCTCGCGTCGACCACGGGCGCTCGAGCGGTCGCCGCGGGCAAGAACCCCTGGAAAAAGGCGTTCATGCTCGGGCAGACCAAGGGCTCTCCGTTGCCCGTCTTCCGCATGCTCAAGGAAGCCGGCTTCGACGGCGTCGAACTCATCAGCCCGAACCAGATGGGGCAAGACGAAATCCTGAAAGCGCGCGATGAAGCCGGACTGGTCATCCACGGCGTCAGCGGGGCGCGACACTGGCAATGGCCGCTCACCGACCCCGACCCGGCAATCGTCGCCAAGGGGATCGAGACCATCCGCGAGGAATTCGCCGACTGCAAGGCCTACGGCGGCACCACCGTCCTGGTCGTCCCCGCCGTCGTGAACAAGAAGGTCAGCTATCGCGACGCCATGGTCCGCTCGCGGCAAAACATCGAAAAGCTCATCCCCGACGCCGAGAAACACGGCGTCAAGATCGCCATTGAGGAGGTCTGGAACAAGTTCCTCCTGAGCCCTCTCGAATTCGCCCAGTACATCGACGACTTCAAGAGCCCCGCGGTCGGCGCGTATTTTGACGTCGGCAACATCGTCGAATACGGCTTCCCGGAGCAGTGGATCCGCGAGCTGGGCCCGCGAATCCTGAAGATCCACGTCAAGGAATACGCCAAGGACAAACGCTTCGGCTATGCTCTCGGCGAAGGCGAGATCGACTGGAGCGCGGTCGCGGCGGCGCTCGCGGACGTTGGCTACAAGGGCTGGATCACCGCCGAGGTCGGCCTGGGCAATCTCAGCGCCATGAAGGACGTCGTCGCGCGCATGGAAAAGCTGCTGGATCTAGCTTGAGCGGGCCGCGACCGGGAAAAAAAACGGCGACCGCTCCAAAAGATGCATTCGCCACGGACGGTTCACGGCATGAAGAGACGGTGAGAGACAAAAGGACGAGGACGGCGGCGATGATCGAAACACTCTCGGACGCGGCGCTGCTGGCGCAGTTCGCCCGATCCCGCGAGGAGGAGGCGTTCGCGACCCTGGTTCGCCGCCACGGCCCGCGCGTCGAGCGGGTTTGCCGGCGAATCCTCCGCGACGAGCGCGACGTCGAGGACGTCATCCAGGCCGTCTTTCTCGTTCTGGCGTCCAAGGCCGAGGTCGTCGCCTGGCGCGATTCCGCGGCGGGCTGGCTCGCGGCCGTCGCCCAGCGGCTGGCCCTGGCCGCGCGCTCCGACACCGCCAGGCTCCGCGCCCGAGAAGCCTCGATCTCAAGCCTGACCCTGGGAAGTGCATCCTTGCGCTCGGGATCGTTCCCCGAGCGTTTCCATCCCGCCGTCCCCCCCTCGGCCGAGGTCGACCGACAAGACCTGCGCGAAACTGTCGAGCGCGCCCTCGATCAGCTCCCCGAAAAATACAAGACCATCGTCCGGCTCTGCGACCTGGAAGGTAAAACTCACGATGAGGCCGCCCGCGGGCTGGGCTGGCCCAAGGGCACGACCTCGCGCAGGCTCGACCGCGCCCGCGCCCTCCTGCGCGGGCAGCTCAGGCGCCACGGCGTCACGCTCTTGATCGGACTCGGATTCGCCGTCGCCGCCCTTTCGCCAGACGGCCGGTCGCTGCGGTCGGCCCTGTCTCCGTCGACTCCGGGCAAGGCGTTCGCCGCCGCTCCCGACCATGCCGCCCCCGGGCTCTTGCTCGGCAACGTCGTCCGCGACCCGTCTCGACTCGACGACGTCCAGAAGCTCGCCAGTCAATCGGCCGAGGCCGCCGTCGTGCTCGAGCGCGGCGACTCCGACACGCAAGACGATCACTGGCTCGAGCAAACCCACGAGCTCCGCGACGCCGCCCAGGATCTCGCCCGCATCGGTCCCGACGGCAATCCCCAGGCCACGCTCGCGGCGACGCGCAGGCTGGAATCCGCCTGCATCCGCTGCCACCTGGCGTCGCGCGACTAGAGCCGCCTCGTCCCCCGACGAACGTCCAAGGAAGCCTGAAACGAGCCTGATCACGATCCAACCGTCAACACGCGAGCAACTTGCGCCCGACGATCTTGATCCGGCCCGGGGCCTTTCGTTCACCCTTACGGGAGTAATGGCTCTGGTCCGTGGAACCTGATCGGAATAGAATAGGATCGAGATCGATGGAAGCGATCGGGGGCCATGGGGCCCGTGTCTGAGTCCCTCCACGACATCCCACCTTGGGGTAGGTGCGAATTCATGGCGACCGCGATCAAGCCTGTTCCTCGTCCCTCTTCACCCCGCCGCGGCGGTGAAGCGTCCGAGAAGCCCGCGTCCCTGGCCGATCGCATCGCCCGCCTGGTCGATTCCGTCTACCGGTTCCTGGCCTCGGTCAAGCTGGCCGTGATCACGATCGGGACGCTGGCCGCGACCCTCGCCTATGCCACCTTCTTCGAGTCTCGGCACGGGACCGCGGCCGTGCAAGAATACGTCTATCGCAGCCCCGGCTTCGCGATCTTGCTCGCGTTCCTGGGCGTCAACATCCTCTGCGCGGCCCTGATCCGCTATCCCTGGAAGAAACGCCAGACCGGGTTCGTGGTGACCCACGCCGGGCTCTTGATTCTGCTCCTGGGCTCGTACATCGGCGTGCGGACCGCCGACGAAGGGCAAGTGGGCATGCTCGAGGGCGAGGTCAAGAGCGAGCTCGTGCGGATCGACTATCCCGTGATCCGGATTCGCGAGATCGATCCGCACAGCCAGGGGTCGGGAACCGAATACGCCCTGCCGTTCCGGCCTGGTCCGTTCCCCTGGGGGCCGGGCAAGCCCCGCGACCCCGGCCTGATCGGCCGGGTGCTCGAGGTCGTGAGCCTGGGGTTTCTGGGTAAGCCTGCCACCGAGGAAGTCCTGACCCACAAGGACGACCCGTTCCGGTTCGTCGTCACCGAAAACCTGCCCGCCGCCGCCCCCGCCATCATTCACGAGCCCGACCCCGACGGCTCGGCCATGGCCCGGCTCACCTTGCAATTCAAGGCCCCCGGAATGCCCCAGGCGCGCGACGCCTTCGCCTCGGAAGACGACCACTGGTTCGTCACCGAAAAGAAATTCCAGCGCGTCGTCCGCGACCAGCGCCCCGCCATGATCGTGTTCGCCCACGTCGATCGACCCGAGCTCGTCGACGACTTCCTCAAGCCGCCGCCCATGGGTGCCAAGGGGACCGCACGGTTTCGCTATGCCGACAAATCGGGCAAGACGCGGACCCACGACTGGCCTCTGGAGGGGCAAGAAGGCAAGACAATCGCGCTGCCCGACAGCACGCTCGAGGTCACGCTCTCCGAGATCACCGAATTCCCGACGGCCGCCGGCGGGCTCGAACAGATCCTGGGCGACGACCCGGTCCCGATCGCCATCTTCAAAATTCGCTCGGGCAAGGACGAGCCGATCACGCACATGGCCCTGGCCAATCTGCCGATGGTCCCCAACGTGATCCCCTCGGCCGATCCGGCCGTGACCAAGCGCCCCGTGCCGCTCGCGGCGATCCATTACATGACCGCCCCCCGGCTCGACCCCCAGGGCAACGGCCGGTTCGGCCAGATCGAGATCCTGGCCGGACCCAACGGATCGCTCCACGAGCGCGTTTTCGGCAGGGGCAAGGAAACCACCGTCGGCGAGCTGAGATCAGCCGGTCCGCTCGAAGAGGGCAAGCCGATCGTCGCCTTCGGCGGCAACCCCAACCTGCCCATGACCATCTCGTTTCAGCTCGACGAGTATCTGCCGGCGGGCGTGGAAAAGCAGATCTACGAGCCGGTCGTCCTGCCGAAGGCGCAAATGGGCAACGGGATCGCCGCCTGTCGCGCGAAAATGACGGTCGCCGGCCAGACCAAGGAAATCTGGCTGAGCCGCTCCGAGAACCTCGATCCGCCCCCGCCGCGGCACCTCGCGTTCGGCGACAAATTCTACGAGCTGGTCTACGACGTCGATCGCAAGCCGCTGGGCTTCGAGCTCAAGCTCGACGACTTCGACACCGGCTTCGAGCCCGGCACCGAACAGGCGACCCACTTCGAGAGCAAGGTCCGCTTGACCGACGCCGCCCAGGGCATCAAGGACCAGCCCCACACCATCTGGATGAACCACCCGCTCGACCATCGCGGCTACACGTTTTATCAATCAAATTACATCCGAGTGCGCGACCCGCGCACGCGCCAGTTCACTGGCCAGTTCCAGTCGGTCTTTCAGGTCGCCGCCAACCCCGGCCGGCCGATCATCTACTCCGGCTGTGTGCTGGTCGTGCTGGGGGCGTTCTTGCAGTTCTACATGCGGGCCGGGATCTTCACCGACGGCGGCAAGAAAGAGCGCGAGAAAAAGGCCAAGGCGGCGGCCCTGGCGGTGACCAAGCCCGCCAACGACGCCGACCCCGCGCTTTGAACGAACAAACCAAGCACACGACGCTCGACGAATCCCTGGAGACGATGCGATGAACCGATTCAAGATCCCCGCCCTGCTGGCGTTCCTGGCCCAGGCGTTCGTCGTCGGGTCGGCCCGCGCGGCCGATCAACCGGGCTCAGGCCCGGCCTATGAGGCGATCGGCAAGATCCCCGTCATGCACGAAGGGCGGGTCAAGCCGTTCGACACCGTCGCCCGCGAAGAGGTCAAGCAAGTTTACGGCCGCGAAACGATCAAGCTCGCCGACCCCGCCGCCGAGATCGAACGCCTCATCGACCCCAAGGCGCGCCCCTCCAAGGCTGGGTCCGACGAGCCCGTCCGCTGGGGCCCCGTGGGCGCATTCCTGGGCTGGACCGTCGCACCCGAATTCTGGGACGAACAGCCCTTCATCCTGGTCGACTATCTCCCGCTTCGCCGCCGCATCCTGGCCGAGACGATCACCAGCCGGCTCGCGGCCATCGCCCAGAAATCGACCACCTCCGCCAGCGAGCGAGCGACGCTCGAAAAGCTGGCGGCCCAGGCTGAATTGACCTCCAAGAGCCTGGGCGAATTCGTCGCGTCCGCACAATTGCCGCTGGACGACAAGAAGACCATCGCCGAGCTCGCGATCAAGCTCTCGGAAGAACATAAATGGCTGACTCCGCGCGAGCTCGACGAGGCTCGCGTGGTGGTCCAGGATCGGCCGACGTCGTTCCTGGATTGGGCCGCCGATCTCGAGGTCCAGCAGCGCAGGTTCACGGCCAACCCCGAGGCCGCCCCGCGCCTGGCCGAGATCGAACGGCGGGCCGTCGAGGTCGCGATGCGGCACGCCAGCTACAAGGCCTACAGCGGCGGGCGGATCCAGGCCAACGGCGTCGTTCTGATCATGCCCCGCCCGTCCTCCGACCGCTATCTCGCCGACACCGCCCGGGCCATCAAGATCGCGCGCGAAAAGCGCGGCGACATGGCCGACACGCCGCTCGTGACCATGGAAGAGCTCAAGGCCGTCTCGACGTTCTGGAACGACATCCCCAGGGACGACCGCAAGGATCCCACCGAGGACGCCGCCTTCGACGCCCGCTACAAGGCCTGGCTCCGCGAGAACTCGGTCTGGACGCCCCTGCTCGTGCTCCTCAAGGCCAAGCCCGAAGAACTCGCCGCCGCCGACTATCCCGCCGCCGAGACGGCCGCCTTCCTGAGCGCCTATCACGCCGTCGAAGAGGCCGAATCGAGCTCGCCCGGCCACATCCCGGCCGAGGTCGGCACGCGCTTCCCGACGGCGGCCCGCGCTCTGGGCGAGGCGATCAATCCCGAGAAATA
Organism: Planctomycetales bacterium; assembly: GCA_027459775.1. Classification (GTDB taxonomy): domain Bacteria; phylum Planctomycetota; class Planctomycetia; order Isosphaerales; family Isosphaeraceae; genus JAKBAP01. The sequence continues at coordinate 13,687 of DAIDHE010000295.1, forward strand.
CCCCACCGTCGCCACGATCGAGCGCGAAACCCATTTCAACGCCATGAACCCCTTCTGGCAGGCCCCGTTCGCCTATGGGTCAGCGCTCGCGCTGCTGGCGATCGCGCTCGGGTTCGGTCCGACGCGTTCCAAGACGTTCATGGGTTTCGTGGGCGCGTCCATTTATCGCCTGGGTCTGACCGGGCTCTTGTGCGGGATCGGGCTCGAAGTCTACGGCTTCGCCATGCGGGTGCGGATCTCGGGCTGGGCACCGGTCACCAACATGTACGAGACGGTCATCTGGGTCGCCCTGGTGGCCGCCGTGCTGTCGTTCATTTTCGAGCTCATCTTCCGCCGCGTCTACACGGCCCTGGCCGGCTCGGCGGTGGCGCTCCTGGGCACGATCACGGCCGCCAACGTGGCGCTCCTGGACCCCAGCATCAAGAGCCTGCAACCGGTCTTGCGCAGCAATCTCTGGCTCACCATCCACGTTTTGACCGAGGTCTCGAGCTACGCCGCCTTCGGCCTGGCCTGGATGCTCGGGCTGATCGCCTCGGCCATCTACCTGACCACGACCTATCGCCGTTCGCCCCGGCTGCTCGAACTGGCGACCCCGCTCATCCCGGGCCTGCCGCTCTTGCTCGTGGGCGGCGGCGGCGTGGCCGCGTCGTATGGACTGCTCGGCCCCGCCTGGAGCCTCGGCCAATCGGTGAGCGGCTCGAGCGACGGCCTCTTTTACCTGTGTGCGATTCTCGGCCTGCTGGGCGGCATGATCTCGCTCGCCACGGTGTTCGCATTGGCCGGCGAGCTCATCGAGCGGGTCGTCACCCGAACGCGGGCGCGGTATGCCGCCCCGATCGCTCTTTCCGAGGGCGCATCCCAGCTCACGCCCCGCGAGCTGGCCATGCAGCACACCGCCGCGAACGTCAAGCCGCTCTCGAATTTCATTTATCGGACGATGCAAGTGGGTGTCCTTTTGGTCGCGGCCGGCACGATCCTGGGGGGCGTCTGGGCCGACTATTCCTGGGGCCGGTTCTGGGGCTGGGATCCCAAGGAAGTCTGGGCCTTGATCACGCTGCTCGTCTATCTGATCCCGCTCCACGGCCGGTTCGCCGGCTGGATCAGCTCGTTCAGCCTGGTGGTCGCCTCGGTGATTTGTTATCTGTCGGTGATCATGGCCTGGTACGGGGTGAATTTCGTGCTCGGGGTGGGCCTGCACACCTACGGCTTCACCGAGGGGGGATACCAGGGCTCGATGAGCGTGATCATCGCCGCCGTGATGGCCTTCCCCATCGCCGCCGCCTGGCGCAGGCGGCTGGGCCAAGGCCCCGCGGCTACACCGGCCCGAGTCAATACGCCCGTCGCCGACCGCCCCAGCCCGGTGCTCCGGCCGCAGGCGTAAAGACAATCCCGAGTGATCTTGCCGTCGAATGGAATCGCAACCGCTAATCTTGATCAACGCCGTCGGCCTGACGAGCCGGCTGCTGCCTTACGCCCCCAGGCTCGATGCGCTGGCGAAACAAGGCTGGTACAGACCCTTGATCGAGGTCGCGCCCGCCGTCACCTGCACGGCCCAGGCGACGCTGCTCACGGGCAAGTCGCCCCAGGAGCATGGAATCGTCGCCAACGGCTGGCTCTTTCGCGACACCGGCGACGTGCGATTCTGGCAACAATCGAACGCTCTCCTGGAAGCCGAGCCGATTTACACGACGGCGCGGCGGCTGGTGGAAGCGCGCGGCCGGCGATTCCGGGCGGCCAAGCTGTTCTGGTGGTTCAATCAAGGGGCCGACGTGGCCCTGAGCGCGACCCCCAAGCCCCACTACGGCGCTGATGGGAACAAGGCATTTGGAATCACCGGCCGGCCCGAGGGCTTTTGCGAAGGGCTCGAAAACGCGCTGGGACCGTTCCCCTTTCCGTCGTTCTGGGGTCCAAGAGCCGGCCTTCCCTGCACCCAGTGGATCGCCCAGGCGGCCGCCCAGGTCGTCGCGCGCGAGCGACCCGAGCTCACTCTGGTGTATCTTCCCCATCTCGACTACGAGCCCCAGCGGCGTGGACCCTCCGGCTGCGCCATGCCACGGCTGGTCGGCGAGCTCGACACCGCCTGCGCCCCCTTGCTCGACGCGGCCAAGCGCGAGGGCGCTCGCGTCTGGATCGTGAGCGAATACGGCCATTGCGACGTCCGCCGGCCCGTCTTGCTCAATCGCGTACTTCGTGAAGCGGGCTTGCTCACGGTGCGGCCCGGCCCGTTTGGCGAGATGCTCGACACCTTCGAAAGCCGGGCCTTCGCCGTCTGCGACCATCAGCTCGCCCATGTCTACACGGCTCGGGGCGACCAGAAAGCTCTCGATCAAGCTCAAGCCCTGATCGCCGCAAGTGCGGGCGTCGCGCGGGTGCTGGCGGGAGACGAACGAGCCGAGCTCGGCCTCGACCACTCTCGCTCGGGAGAGCTCGTGGTTCTGGCCAAGCCCGATTCCTGGTTCGCCTATCCCTACTGGCTCGACGACCGCCAGGCCCCCGATTTCGCCCGCACCGTCGACATCCACCGCAAGCCGGGCTACGACCCCTGCGAGCTGTTTCTCGACCCCAAGCTAGCCTGGCCGATGGGCCGTGTGATCCGGCGGCTGGTCCAGAAAAAGCTCGGCTTCCGCACGCTCTTCGACGTGATCCCGCTCGACCCCACGCTGGTCAAGGGCAGCCACGGCCTGCCGGCCGCGCTCGAGCCCGACCGGCCGATCCTGATCGGCGACGGACCCGCGCCCGATCGCGAAGGCTCGATCCCCATGGCCTCAGTCCACGGTCACCTCTTGCGGGCCCTCGTCCCGTAGTGCGGGTCGCCTCTCGAGCGCCGCGCCTTGTCGTTCCGAGGCCGGTGATGCCACAATTGCTTGGTGGTTGATCGGCGGGCATGACTCGGGGCCGCGATCG
>DAIDHE010000307.1 GCA_027459775.1 Planctomycetales bacterium
GTGAAGCGGGACGAATGCTCACGGAAACATAGAATCGAGATCAACCCCGGCGTGGTCGGCACGAAAAACTGGGCCCAGCATGGGCATGAGCGACAGCGCTGGTTCCGATGAAAATCAATTGCCCCAATAAAATCGCTGCCAGCGGGGTGGGTTTTGTAAGGCCCCATTCGCGGGCGAGTGTGGGATGCCTGAGCTCCCAGTGATCGAGCTTGATCGTGAGCCGCTCATCCAAGGCGTCGAACTGGTGGTCGCCTTGTTTCTCGAGCCGGTCGACCAGCTTGAGCCGTCCCCAGGGGCCGAGGTCGGCGGTCCCGCTCAGGGCGACGGCGGCCTCTTTGAGCAACAGCGGCCCCGAATGCATGAGCTGCCGCGGTTCGAGGTGTTCCACGGCGGCGATGACGCGAAGTCGGCGCTTACGCTCGGGGCGGCTCATGGTGCGAATCCTGGGTGGTTGTGCGATCAAGAATCGGACAAGGTCGACGAGGCGGATTCCGCGAGCAAGGCTGGGGACGATTCCCCCGTGACGAGTGCGACGGCGCGATTCGTCGTCCCTCTATAAGAGTAATGGGTCAAATCTCGCTAGAGCCCGCCACGGAACGATCGAAATTTATCAAAGACGGTCAAAGAAGGCATTGCTGGCATGCATGATGCCGGAAGATGGGGCGAGCAGCTGTGGGCTTGCGACAGAGAAGCGCCTGGCGAGGAGCAACCTTGGCCAGAATGCGTCACGAAGCCGCATCACACGCTGTCCGCCGTGGCTTGAGGGACCGACAGCCCTGTCTAGGGATCTCTCGCTGCTCGGCGCCTGGGACGCCGGGTTCCAGAGCTGGGCCATGGGGGCGAGCGGCCCCCGGCCGGTTCGCGTTCCCGTGGGCGGCTATTTCGTCCAGGCCGCTTATCTGATCACCGGCGAGACCCGTTCCGAGACCGGTCAGATCGACCCCATCCGCCCCTTCGACCCCAGGCCCGGCCGGTTCGGCTGGGGAGCGATCGAGCCCACCGCCCGATTCAGCGACCTCTCACTTGGTAAACAAGTCTTCACGTCGGGACTCGCCGACGCGAATCTCTGGACCAATCAGGCCTATCTGCTCGACGTGGGTGTCAACTGGTATCTCAACCGATACGTCAAGGTCTACCTCGATTGGGAATACGCGATGTTTGGCCAGCCCGTGGCCTACGGCCCCGACCAGTTCTCGAAGACCAATAGCTCGCTCTGGATGCGGTTCCAGGTCTATTACTGACGGCCGGACCCACGCCCATCGCGTGCACCGGGGTCAGGCTCGCGCCAGCCGATGGGCGCGCGCCCTCACGACCTCGATTCCAGCCGATTGTCGTCTCGAGGGGATTGCGGCTGGGCCATCGCTCGGGCCCCCGGCCCGAGCCACACACGACGCCCTGCGAGCATTCTGGCAATCGTTCCTCTTCGGAGTCGGGTTGACAGAGCCCGCGAGGTTCGGGTATATGGCGTGGGTCTACGGGATGGAGACCGAGTCAGTCCGAGGAAAGCGATGCGATTGGCGGCCCGCCAGAAGGGGGGTCGCCGGGGATCGAGCCGGCCCATTCGAAGGGCCGCGACGGAGCCAACCGCGGATCAAGGCGGAACAGGGATGGCGCGGCCGCGGCGGGGAACCAACCGGTTCACGGACGAACCGGTCCCCGCGATTCACGACCGCCAGGAGCGGATCCGACATGCGCCGGGCGGGTTTGGCGAGGTAATCGCCCTATGCCGCGCGACACCCGTGGAACGGATGAGCGGGAGGTGGCGGACACATGGGGGCGGAGACGAAAGAAACGGTCGCGCTCAAGAAGAGCGCGCCGCATCGCCGCTATTTGCCAACCCGGCCCGCCCCGGCGCGTCCCTCTCGCCCCAGGCTCACGGAGGGGCTCTACCCCGGCGAGCCCGAAGCCTGCCGCCGAGCCTGGCGGCCATTCCTGCGGACGTTCCTCCACCTGGCCCTCCTGGCGGCCGTCTGTCGCGTCTATCGCATCGAGGAACGCGCCTTCCAGGGCCGCGCCTTCCAGACCCTGATCGCCGTCGCCCTCTGCGCCCTTCCCATCCACTACCTCGCCCCCTATTCCTACAAGCGGGGCGTCTTCCTGGCGGCCTCGCTCGCCGGATTGGGCCTCGTCATGGGTCCGACGACGGCCGCCGCCGTCGTCGCGCTCGCCCTCGTCTTGATCGGCTGCTGCCGGATCCCCATCCCCTTCGCCGCCCGCGCGGCCCTGATCGCCGCCCTGGGCGCGACGTTCGCCTATCTCCGGGCCTCGGGGCGCGCGCTCCCCGAACCCGTCTGGTCTATCATTGCTTCAATGTTCATGTTTCGAATTCTGATTTACCTTTATGAGCTCAAGCATGCGACGGCGCGCGAGCCGCTCTCGAGCGCCCTTTCGTATTTCTTCATCCTGCCCAACTTCGCCTTTCCCCATTTTCCCGTGGTCGACTATCGCACCATGGAGCGGGGCTATTTCAGCCAGCCCATCCACGACGCGCAGGCGCGGGGCCTGGTGATGGCGACCCGCGGCACGATCCACCTGCTCTGTTACCGGCTGGTTTATCACGAGCTCTTGATCTCGCCGTCGCAGGTCCATTCGCCGGCCGCGCTCGCGTCGTATCTGGTTTGCAATTACCTGCTTTACCTGCAAGTCTCGGGGCAGTTTCACATCGCCTGCGGGATGCTCCACCTGTTTGGCTGGAGACTGCCAGACACGCATCATCACTATTTGCTGGCCGACGGATTCACCGATTACTGGCGACGGATCAACATCTACTGGAAAGACTTCATGATCCGGTTGGTGTTCAATCCCGTGGTCTTCGCGCTCAAGCGGCGGCCGCGCCCGCTGGCGCTCGGGGCGGGGACGCTGGCGGTGTTCGCGACCACCTGGTTCTTGCATGCGTATCAGTCGTTCTGGCTGCGCGGGAGCTGGGGGTTCACCGTTCCCGACGCCTTGTTCTGGGGGATTCTCGGCGTCCTCGTGCTGGCCAGCGTGCTCCGCGAGGCCAAGCGCGAGCCCGAGCGCTGCCGCGCGCCCCGATCCGCGCGCTCCCTGATCGCGATGGGGACGCTCAAGGCCTCGCGAGTGGCGCTCACGTTCGTCGCGATCGCGTCGTTATGGTCGCTCTGGTCGAGCCCCAGCCTGGGCGCGTGGCTCGAGATGTTGTCGCGCGGGGTGACGAGCCAATGAGCATTTCGACCTTGAGCCCAACCTGGTCGGCCCGCTGGGGGCTGGTCCAGTGCGTGATGATGCTGGGGCTGGCGATGGTCCCGCTGCCGGCCGACTGGGAGGGCCTGCGCGGGCTCATCGACAGCGCGCGTTCGCCCGAGCTCAATCGCGCAGAGCGCGCGGCCGGATACTACGAGGGCCTGATCCGAGGCGACGGCGTCGACCCCGCCCGCGGCGAGCAATCGCTGCGGCTGCTGGGCAAACCGGCCGGCTGGGTGCGGTTTCAGGAAGCCGACGTCGTCCATTACCGGGAACAGGACTTCCTGCAATTCGAGCTCAAACCGTCGGTCGAACGAACCCTGTT
>DAIDHE010000321.1 GCA_027459775.1 Planctomycetales bacterium
GAAGCGGTAGATCCGGACGCCAGGGCTGGAATCGCCGGGGCCGCCGGGAAACTCGACGACGGGCGTACCGGTCTGGGCGAGCAACGTCCGCAGCGACGCCGCACGGCGGCTCCTTGCCTCGAGCTCGTCGAGGCCGACGACGATGTAGCGAAGGTGTGCATCGGTGAGCGCCTGCCTCACGTGCCAGTAATCGTATCCTGGCTGACCCGAGACGAACCGCGCCCAGCCGCGAGTGTCGAGCACGATCTCGTCGGACGTCGCGTTGTCGGCCAGCCAGCGCCCCGCTTCGAGATGCCCGAGCCGGCTCAGGTGGTTCATGTGGCTGGGGCGGGTCTGGGCGGCCGCCGAGGCCGCCAGGGTGATCACGACGGCGGCGAACTCGAACCCTCGCGCCCGTCTCGGCCCCATGCGGGATTTCACCGCGATTCCCCGGGCGCAGACAAACGCCCCCGCCGCCGACCAGGGGGTCGTGGCCATCAAGAGCGCCATCGTGTGTCGGCCCGAAAGATACCCCAGGAGCGCGCTATGGCGCACGAGTGCGAGTGCGTAAATCACGCTGAACGCCACGAGCAGCCCGGTCGCGGCCCGGCCCGCGACGGGGTCGTATTCCGGGCAATGCCCACGGATGAACCGCCTGCGAACAAAGCCCCAACCCGCCATGATGGCGAATGCCCAGCAGGTTTCTTCCCACCACAACCCGGTGATGCGACTCGCCGCCTGGCGCCATCCCGAGATCGAGATCCGCTCGGATTCTTCCTTGGCCGAGAAATCCCACCGCGGATCGTCGAGCCCCCGGGGCGCGACCCGATGCGCTGGGTGCGCGCTCATCCGCGAATGCCCGAGCGCGGCCCCCAGGCGCAGGGCGAGCTTCTCCGAAAGCTCCCCCTTCACCATCGTGTACGAGCCCAAAACCGATGTGAACCCGACGAGCAAGACCAGAAGCGTCAGAACCCGCCGCCCGCCCGCTCGCCAATCATTCAGGCCCGGCGTCGTGAGCCACGCCGCCGCGAGCGCCGCCGGCGTGAGAACCACCTCGGGACGCGCCAGATAGCCCAGCCCCGCCGCCAACCCCGACAAAAGCGCCAGCCGAGGGTCCGATCTCAAAAGCGCATGCAGACCCAGCCACAGCGCCGTGAAGGTTCCCAGCAGCCCCACGCTGTCGGCCAGCGTCTCATGCCCAAGCGCGGCCGCGCGGGGATAGAGCACGGCGAGCGCCGCCGCCATCACCGCGATCCGGCGGTCGAAGAGCAGCTTGGTAAGACCGTGCATCGGCACAACGAGCGCCAGCGTCGCCATGACCGAAACAAGCTGGGCCGCGATCCGCCACGCGCTCGACCCCTCGCCGGCCCACCACGCGACAGCCGGCTCGACCACCGCGACCAGGGCCGGATACAAAGGATGCACATCCGTCCCGCGGACCACGTCTTCCCACGGCCGCGCATGAAAATCGCGCGCGACCGCGATGTATTTGAGCCCGTCCTGCGCCGGCAAGAGGGTCCGGCTGATCGCCAGGCCGTGCAAACCCGCGGCGAACAGGACGACCGCGAGCAGCAAACGGCGGTCGGCCATGGCGATCCTCCCTGATCCCCGCGTCCCAAGGATTCCCCGACGGCCCGCCCGATCCTTCGGGCGAGCGAGGAAAACGCTCACATGTGGGCCAGTCCGAGCGGTCACAAACCCCGCGCGAGCACCCATCGCCGAGACCGGGATGGACTGGAAAAAGATAAAGAGGAATCGTGGAACGGTCAAGCTCAAGAGTGCGCCCAGCACGCTTGATCACTCTCGGGACGCGGGACGAGACGCGATGCGCCAGCCGTTTCCGCGAGTTCTCGACCACACCCCGACTGACGTGGAGGGAGGTTGAGTTTTCGAGACGCCCAACGACAACCTCAGAATCGGGAAACCCGCGGGAGGCGGCCTTTTCGAGAATGGCAAACGTGCTGACGACCGAGCTCAAGCAATAGACGTCTCCGCGGTGGCGCCCAGACCGCATGGCATCTGCCGATGTGAGAGGCCGATCCGAGGACGTACGCGAAGGCGCAAGCGCTTTCTCTCGACCTCTTGGTCGTCGGAATCCGATCGCCCGCTCGCCCCTTTCAAATCCATGGGCGCTCGGCTTACGATGAATCCGTTCGCTTCGCGTTTTCAGCGCCGCGGATTGCTCGTTTTCCTGGGTCTGCCTCGCCCATCGCGGGCGGACGCCCATCCAGGAGTCCCCACCAATGAAACGACCCGACAAGCCCAAGACGTGCCCCAAGTGCGGCTCGGCGAAGGTCGCGGCGATCCTTTATGGCCTCCCCGTTTTCAACGACGATCTCGAACGCGCGATCGACGCCGGCGAGATCGCCCTCGGTGGTTGCTGCATCATGGGCGATGACCCGCTCTGGAGGTGCCTCGAATGCAAGCACGAGTTCGGGAAGCGGTGAGCCGCGCCCCGCTCGCGATTCACGCCGGCATCAAGAGCCGCACTCTCGGGTGGTGAAAAGTTGGTCTTGACCACGGTTTTCGTGGGCACGCCGTCTCGAGGGTTTTGTCGCGCGAATGGGACGAGATCAAGAGTGCCGTCGCGTCTTGGACTTGGTGGCGGCCGGTTCGCTGCCACGGCCCCCCTCATCCGCCGCTGCGCGGCACCTTCTCCCGCGGGGAGAAGGATCGACACATGACCCTCTCCCTCCGGGAGAGGGTGGCCGAAGGCCGGGTGAGGGTCCGGACGCGGGCAACGGAAACGGGTCGATCCGCGGCCTGACAATCGCAACGAAGCCGGGATCAAGGAATAGGCTCGTCAAGATCAACTTTTCACCACCCCAGCCGCACTCTATCGGGGCGCGTCGACGGCCATGATCTCGTCCGCGCGCGCTTCGCCGAAGAGCCTGGTCGCCTCGGCCCGAAGCGCGTCTCGATCGGCCCGCGACTTGACCTTGCCCTCGACCAGAAACCTGTGCAGCGGACCCCGGTTGAAGAACAGCGAGCCGTAGCGGTCGGGGTGCTTCTTGAGAAAGACGTCGATCGCCGCGATCTCGTACTTCTGTCTGCGCGCGCCAGTGATCATGAGTTCATGAAACCGGCCGCCGCAATAGCCCAGGAAGACCGCGAACGCACCCAGAAATGCGAACATGACTGAACGTATGAGGCGTTGCCCGGTGCTGGGCGTGGGCTGGGGGGCGTTCATTCAGGCGGTTCCTCGGGCCGCTGCGCCCGTCGCGGCGGGCTCGGCCGCTTCGAGGGCGGCGAACAGATCCCTGAGCGCGGGCTCGTAGTTCTTCCAGCGCGCGACGGAGCGCTGATAGACCGGCTGGCGGACCTGCGTGACGCTGGCCGTGCGAACCGGGCGCTCGGTGCGGTGGAACTCGAGACACGCCGGCTCCCATTCCAGCCCGGCCGCGGCGATCATGCGCCGCGCGACCGACTCCAGATCGACGACCGTCTCCTCGTAATCGATCTCGAGCATCCGGCCGGGCAAGACCTCGCGCCAGTGGTCCATCAGCCGGCGGTATTGCACGAACCGCGAGGCGATGTGATCGGGATGGAAGGCCCAGGGAATCTTGCCGAAATCGGTCATCCAGCAGCTCACGGCGACGTCGCGCAGGTCGCGCTTGCAGTGGATGAAGAGGGCGTTCGGGAAGAGCAGGGTCAAGAATCCGAAATTCACGTAGTTTTCCGGCATTTTATCGACCACCCGCGCGGCCGCTCCCTGGTCGTGCTCGGCCAGCGCGGTCAGGTGCAACTCGGCGATTCTCTTGAGGACCAGGGCGTCGACTTGGGAGACGCAGTGAATGGGCGCCTCGTCCACGCCCAGCACCCGGGGGACGGCCTCGAACGATTTGCGCCCGAGCCTGAGCTCGCCCGCGCCGTGGATTCGCGAATGGCTCGCCAGCACCTGTTCGGTGAGGGTCGTGCCCGACCGCGGCAGACCAAAGATAAAGATTGGCCGCCGCGAGTCGGATCCTTGCCCGGCCCTGCTCTCGAGAAACTCACGGGTGAAGACGGCCGTCAAGCTGTCGACGAATTGCTCGTGGTCGGTGGGATCGTAATCGGGGCGGCGGCCGGACTTGAGCGAGATCGCGTTGGACTGGACCAGGCACTCGGCGGCCCGGGCGTAGTCGCCGCGGGCGTCCAGGACGTGAGCGAGCGCGAACAGGAGCCGGCCGCGGGGGTTTTCGCCGAGTTTTTCATCCGTGAGCCGGTCCTCGATCGCGGCCAGTTCCGGGTCGTCGAGCTTGCCGCGCAGCAGGGTGCCGAGCCGGGCCAGGGGGAGCGGGAAGTCGGGCTGCATGAGCCGGGCCGCCCGATAGTCGGCCTCGGCCTCGGCCAGCTCGCCGACCTCCTCGTGCAGCCAGCCCAGGTTCATGCGGGCGGCGGCCGCGTCGGGCTGGATCGCGAGGACGGTCTCGTATTGTTCCCGCGCCTCATCGAATCGCCCTTCATCCTGGAGCGCCCGGCCCAGCGAGAGCCGGCCCGGCACGTCGTCCGGCTTGAGCGCGACGAGCGCCTGCCACACCGGGATCGCGGGCTCCGACTCGTCCATCTCTTCGTACAGCTCGCCCATCCACCGCCAGTAGTCGGCGTTGCCAGGCTCGAGGTCGATCGCGTTCCGCAGCCAGCTGATCGCCTGGCCGAGCTTGTCCTCGGCCTTGAGCACCAGGCCCAGATGGGCGTTGGTGAGGGCTTGATCGGGGGCCAGCCGCAGGGCCTCGAGGTATTCCGTCCTGGCCTCTTCCCAGCGCCCGAGCACGCGATAGGCGTTGGCGAGGTTGTGATGGGGTTCGGCGGCGTTGGGAAAGAGCTTGACCGCCTCGAGACAGTGCGGCAAAGCCTCGGCCGCGCGGCCGTGCTCGATGAGCGCCTGGCCGAGATTGGTGCGGGCGGGCCCGTAGCCCGGCTCGAGCGCGACGGCGCGCTCAAAATGCTCGAGCGCTTCCTGATGCCGCCCCAGCTCGCGGAGCGAGATCCCCACATTGTTGAGGGCGACGACGAAATCGGGACGAAGCTCGAGCGCCCGTTCAAACTCGACCACCGCCTCGTCGTGGCGTTTGAGCCCCTGGAGCGCGCTGCCCAGATTGCAAAGCGCCTCGGGGAATTTCGGCCGGACCCCCAGCGCGGCCTTGCAACAGCCGATCGCCCGGTCAAACTCGCCCAGCGCGCGATAGGCCTCGGCCATGTTGGCGTGGTAATTGAAGGCGTTGGGCACGATCGCCACCGCCCGCCCGATCAGATTGACGGCGCTCCGGTGATCGCCGCGCTGGTGGTTGAGCACTCCCAGCATGTGCAGGGCCTCGGCGTTGTTCCGATCCATCGCGAGCAGCCGCTGATAAATCTGGGCCGCCGGACCCAACTGCCCCGATTGATGCATCCGGATCGCCATCGCCATCAAGTCTTGCATGAGCTCCCGATCTCTCCCCGTTCGAAAACCACTCCCCTCGCCCCGCCAAGCGCGGACCGCGACCCAGTCGTGGCTCACACAGTTTCCCGCACATTTGTTGTAAAGGCGCGAGGGCGACAAGTCAAATCGACCGGCCGTTGGCCCCAGGATGACGCCAAAACGCGACATTCGCGTCAGGATCGAATGGGCCGGCGAGTCGACTCGAAAGCCATGGCCGCGGTTCATGCCCCGCCGCGCCGCGGGCGGCTCTCATAGTACGCCGAGAGGGCGCGGAACCGCCGCGCCTGGCGGGCCACGATGAAACCGGTGATCAATAGACTGGCCACGACGATGTTGGCGTAGTGCTGGGTTTTCGGGGCGGAGACGTCGAACCTCGAGACGATCGCGAGCACGCCATAACCGCCGACCGCCAGCGCCGTGGCGACCCAGATGAGCCGCTCGCGAAACCAAAGCCCCGAGCTGGCGATCAAGAGGGGATAGCCGACGATCAGGTCGGAATCGAACCCCTTGAGAAGATAGAGAATCGTCGTGAGCGCCGTCATGTCGGTGGCGGCCCAGACCCAGCGCGTGGCCTCGGGCCGGCGGTCGCGACGGAGCAAGTGCTCGTAACCGGCCGACGCCAGCGCCCAGACGCCGAGCACCGCCATGACCGTGTAATGGAGGCGCGGATCGTAGGTGGGACCGATCCAATAATTGTAATGCGTCAAGAGCGCGACGATCGCGAGCCCGCCCAGGCGCGTGACCAGCTCCGGTTCGCGCCGGGTCCAGCGCCTGAGGCGGGTCGAGAGGCTCGTGCCAGGCACGTCCTCGCCGCGGAGGTAGTGGTCGAGCGTCTCGGCGAGGTCCGCGGCCGACGCGAACCGCTCGGCGGGGGACTTCTCCAGGCACCTGAGGCAGATCGACTCCAGAGCCGCCGGCACGGCGCGGTTGAGCTCGCGCGGCGGGGTGGGCTCTCGTTCCAGAACCTGAACCACCGTCTCCGGGACCGTCGCGGCCCGGAACGGCGGGCGGCCGGTCAAGAGCTCGTAAAAGACCGCGCCCAGACCGTAAACGTCGACCGTCGGCGCCAGGTTCTTGCGGTCGCCCGACGCTTGCTCGGGCGCCATGTAACTGGCCGTGCCCATGAGCGCTCCCGACGCGGTCAGGCTGCTCGCCTCCTCGACCCGGCGGGCCACGCCAAAGTCGGTCACGTGGGGCTGGCCCCGGGCGTCGAGCAGGATGTTCGACGGCTTCAGATCGCAGTGCACGAATCCGCGCTCGTGGGCGTAATGCACCGCGCGGGCGATGGTCGAAATCAGCCGCGCGGCCGCGCCAGGGTCGGCCTTCAGCCGCGGAATCTCGTCCCGCAGGCAGCCGTCCATAAGCTTCATGCTGAAATAAGCACGTCCTTCGTATTCGCCGACATCGTAAATCGGCACGATGTTGGAATGCTCGAGATTGGCCGCCAGCTCGGCCTCGAGCCGGAAGCGCCTGGTCTCGACCTCGGAAGCGAACTCGCCCGAAAGAATCATCTTGAGCGCGACCTCGCGGTTCGGGCGCTTTTGCCGGGCCTTGTACACCACCCCCATCCCGCCCCGCGCGATCTCGCCCAGGATCTCGTACGCGCCGAACGAGCCCAGGGACGCGGCGGCCGACGGAGCACGTGACTCGGTGCATTCGACCTCGGTCGACGCCGGGTCGCGCGGTTCCTCGCTTTCGCGCGCGGACCGCTCGAAGAGCTCGAACCCGTGCGCGACGGCTGGCGCGTTGCCCGCGAAACGGGCGGCGTATTCCCGGCGATCAGGGGTTTCCCCATCGGCCGCGCGGAGCTCGAGATCGAGCGCGATCAGCTCGGCGAGCAAGGCGCATCGGCCGGGCTCGGTCCAGCCCCGAATCGCGTCCTCGATCCGCGGCGCTTGGCCGCCGCGGCGGTCGAGCTCGTACTGCTCGCAGACCGCGTTCACCAGCATGATGACCGAGAGCGAGAGCGAGGCGGTCTCGGTGTTCATGAGTCCGACTCCGTTTCCCAGGTCTTGCGGATCAACTCGAGCCGGCGGGCGACGGTTCTGCGCGCGCAGCCCAGCCGAGCGGCGATCTCGTCGTTGGTGTAGCCTTCCATCCGGTCGATGGCGACCTGGCGGAGCTCGTCGCCCAGCAGGTCGAGCAGCCGGCGGTATTCCTCGGCGGCGGCGGCCGCGAAGAGAGGCGTGGGGTCGTGGGCGAGGATTGAGCACATGGGGTCGCTCGAGCTCGAGTCGCCGGCGAGCGGGGCCGCGACCCGGCCCCCGCCGCGCTTCTGGCGCGCCTCGCGCTTGACCTGCTCACCGACCTTGCGGGCGGTGATCACCACCAGCAGCCGCCAGAGGTCGCCCCGGTCGGCCAGCCGTGGAAAACGGCCCCGCGCGGCCCCCGCGCAAAAACTCTCGAACGCGCTCAAGGCGGCGTCTTCCTCGTCGAGCACGCCGCGGCGGTTCGCCCTGAGCTTGGCCCTCGCCAGCCGCACCAGCCGCGGGTAATACCGCTCCCAGAGCGGCTGTACCGCACCGCCGTCGCCCGCCTTCAGGTCGACGATCCATCCCGAGACCGATCCCCGATCCACGTCCGACATCGCCGCCTCTCGGTCGCTCAATGGAATCACTCGCGTGAGTTGAGTGCTCAATTGTAACGGAACCGCGGCGGTCTCCCAAGCTTCCTCAAGATTTCCACGAAAAAATGGCAGGATCGTGGCACACTCCGCGTACGTTTCCACATACACTCCTACAGCGGGCGCCCCCCATTCTGCGCATGGTGCGCGCTCGATCCCCAAACGACCCCAAGGACCAGCCGCGATGGCAACGTCAGGACGAAACGACGCGCCGCCGGTCTCCCCCGACTTGACGGAGAATGAAGCGGAACAACACAGGTTTCTGAGTTTCCTGCTGACCGAGCTCGACCGGATGCGGGAACGCGGCCTGATCACCGCCCAGGCCTTCAAGATTCTCGCCGCCGAGACCCGGTCGCGGCGCGAGGCCATCGCGCAAGGGGCTCTCGAGCGCGCCCGCCGCGCTCATGAGGCCTTGCGCCTGAAGCGGGCCCGCGAGGCCCTCGTGCGCGGCGACGTCCCGTTCGCGGTCGCCTACTGCCTCGATCAGCTCGAGCGCCAGCCCGAGCCCTTCGACGCGATCGTGCTGCTCGCCGCCATTCGCGAGCGCCAGGCATCGCTCGACCAGGCGCTCGTCCTGTATCAGAGAGCCAACGCTTTGCGCCCCCGCGACCCGATCTTGCTGGGGCGGATTCTCGGGCTCCAGGAACGGATCGCGGCGCGGCTGGCCGACAAGCCGGCGTCGACCCCCGAGGACCAAGACCAAAATCGCGCGCCGGTCTCGATCGCCCCCGTGGTCCTCGAGCGAGATCTGAGCTGGTCGAGCGTTGCCGGCGAGTTCCTCGAGGACCACTGGCAAAAGCTCATCCTGTCGCTGGCCGTGCTCTTGATCGTGGTCGGTTCGAACATCGGGGCATATCAGTTGCTGGGTCCGTTGCTCTGGTCCGATGTCGGCAAGTGCGTGCTCGCGCTCGTGTACACGGCGATGTTCGCGGGCTTCGGCGTCGGCCTGGCGCAATGGGGGGCCGAGCGCGCGGGCCGGATCATGCAGTTCGTCACGCTGCTGGTGGCGTCGGGGAACTTTCTGCTCGCCGGCCAGTTGAGGCTGCTCGAGACGCCGACCGCCTGGCATTACGAGATCCTGGCGGTCGACGCGGCCGCGCTCTACGTTCTGATCTGGGTCGTGGCGAGGTCGCTGGGGCTGGGGCGGCCGGCCGGCGTCCTCTCGGCCGGTCTGTTCGCGATGGGCGCGCTGAGCGCGGCCGTCGCGCCCGGCTCGCACTGGCCGTGGTCAGCACAACTGGCCTTGTACCTGGCGGGGGCGGCGGTGTTCCTGGGCTCGGTCGCCTGGCTGACGACCGGTGCTCGAGACTCCGCCCGCGGCGACCCCGTCGAGGCGACCTGTTGCTTGCTCGGGCCGCTCGCCTTCGCGTTCTCCGTGGGCTCGATCCGCACCGGCGTTTTCCTCATGGATCTGATTCCGACTTTGCACGCGATTCCGGTGATGGCAGCGGCGATCGCCTGCGTCTTGACGGCGGAGTGGCTCGATCGGTTCGAACCCGGCGCGAGGCGCAACCACTGGGCGCGGTTCGCGGGGATCGTCCTCTCGGGCCTGGCGATGGCGCTCGCACTCGCCCGGCCGCCCGGTCTCGCGCCGCTCTATAGCGGCAACACGCTGGCCGCGTCCCTGCTGGGCCTGGCGCTGTACGCCGCGCTCTTGCGATCGCGGCGCGGACCCCCCTACCTCTATTTCGGCTTTGGCGCCTTGGTCGCGGCTTACTTCAACACCCATGATTTCGCCCGGGATCTGATCGTCTTTCTCGAGCCGGCGGCGCGATTGCGTTTGCTGAGCCCCCCCGAACCCTACCGGGCGCTGAACGGGCTGGTGCTGAGCCCGCTCGTGGCCGCGCTCGCGATCTTCGTACGCCGCCGCTGGCAGGACGAGCCGCTCGCGAAGCACTGTCATTACCTGGGCGTCGTGTTCTCGGTTTCCGCCTGCGTTTACAGTGGGTTCGAGCCCCAGGCGGCGGTGATCTGCCTCTCGGGCTACGCTCTGCTTTACGCCGCCGCCGTCTGGGTGTTTCGCGCCCCGTGGGTCGTCTACCTGGCGACGACCGCGCTTGCGGGGGCGGCGTACTTCGCGGTCAGGCTCTGGGCGGACGCGACAATCGATCAATTGGCTCTTGATGCGTCGGTTCTGGGCCTTTTCTACTGGCTGGTCGCGGCCCTCCTCGAGGCGAGCGGCGTCGGCCGTGCCTACCGCCGGCCGCTGGACCAGGCGGCGCTCGCGCTCGCCGCACCCGCGCTCCTGGGCGCGACGCTCGCCATCGTCGCGGCGCAGGGGTCGGTCTCGCTCACGGCGGCGACGGTCTTCCTGGTCGTCGCGCTGATCGCGACCCTGGTCAACCGCGACGAGCCCGGCGTATGGAAGGGCGCACTGGCCGTGGTCTGCGGCAATGCGGGGCTGGCGTTCCTGGCGATCGCGGCCGGGAACCGCTGGCGCGGCGGTCTGACGCCAATCGAGCTGGACGCGACCGCCGCGGCGATCGGGCTCATGGGGGCTGCGCTGGGAAGCCTGCTGCATTGGGTCCACGCGAAGAGCGCCAGCGTCTTCCCGCGCCCGCTCTTCCGGGCGTCCGCGCTCGCGACGGGCGTGGCTCTCTGGCTCTGCGGCGTGGACGCCGTCGGGTCGGCCGAGCGACTGACCACCGCCGATTTCACGATCATGGCCGTCGTGATGGGCCTGGCGGGGCTGGCGCTGGTGCTGCTCTCGAGTCCCTACCCGGTCGTCGTCGCGGCCCACTTGACGATCGCCTGCGGGCTGGGGCTCGTGGTGTGCCTGGCGCGCGTGATCCAGGACGCGCCCTTCGATGCGATCGCGACCCATGGCGCGCTCTGCGCGGTTTACGCTCTGGGCTTGATCGCCGTGATGGAAGCCGGCAGGGCTTTCTGGAGCTGGGACGCGAGGGACAAGGGCGAGCCCGCGCCTTTTCCCGCGCGAGGCCGCGCGCAGTTCGCGCGCGCCCTGCCGGTTTTCGTGGAGTGCCTGGCCGTGGTCGCGCCGGGGCTCGCGGCCTGGGGGCTCACGAACGGGCCGGAGACGATTCTGACCTTCGCCGCGGCCGCGCTCGCGATGCTCTGGGCCACTCGCTTGCGTCACGATGCGTGGCTGGTTCATGTGGGGATGGTACTCCTGTTCGCGACGGCGCTCTTGCTCACCGACTGGCGGATCGGCCGGTCCGACCTGGGGGCGTTGCTGGCGGGTCTCGCCCTGACGTCGGCCGCGTGTGCGCTGGGGTTCTGGGGTTCCGGCCGTGGGTGCGCCGCCGCGGCCACACTCAACTTTTATGCGACGCCATGCGCGGTCGCGGCCGCGCTCGCGACTTGGCCGGTCCTGGCGCTGGCGCCCGCGGCGCGGGTGTTCTCGCGATCCGCGTATCCCCAGGGCGCGACCGCATTCGGACTCTGCGCGTTGGCCCTCGTGCTCCTGGCCGGCGACCGGCGGAGGGCCTTCTTCACCTACCGAGCGGTGCTCGCGGCGGTGCTCGCCGTCTACCTGGTCATCGTCTCGCTCGACTCCTCCTCGTCCGATCCCGCCTATGTCCTCGGATTGGTCGCGATCTCGGTCGCGCTCGTCCTCTCCACGATCGGGTTTGGCTGCCGGAGTGCCATGGGGGGCGACTCGATCGAGTGGCTCTTCGCGCGCCCCCTGTTCCATTGGGCTCTGCTGCTGACCCTGCTGGCGGTCGCCCCGACCCACCACGCGCCCCGGACGATGCTGGCGGTCGCGCTCTCGTTCTTGCTCATGATCAAGGCGCTGCCCGCGCGGTGGTGGATCTACCCCACGGTGGCCTCGGTCGGGTGCTCGTTTTATTATGGAATGCTCATCCACCAGCCGATGGATCGAATCGCGACGGCCGCGATGCTGGCCGCATACGCTCTCTGGTGGATCGCGCTCGTCATTAAAAGCGCCGAGCCGTCCCTGATTCGCTGGTTCCGGCTGCCCCAGCGAGGCTACGACATGCCGCTCTTCAACTCGGCCGCGGCCGTGTGTGCGATCGCATCGGCGCTGAGGCTGATTCAGACGAGCAGCGGCCCGCTCGCCTGGAACGACTGGTCGCTGCTGGCGCTCGCCGTCTCGGGGTTCATGATCCTGATGATCAAGCCATACCCATATCTTGAATGGGTTCACGCCGCGGCGGCGCTCGCGGCGGCGAGCGCGGCCCTGGCGGCTTACCCCAGGATCGAGTCGGTCGTGTGGTGGGCGCCGCTCGCGATGGCGCTCGCGAATCTGTGGTGGATCGCGGCGCGGTTCGTGGCGGGTCCAGGAAGGCCGATTCCGAACTGGTTGGGTTTGAGCTGCCTCGAGTTCTCGATCACCTTCAGGATCTGGTCGCTCGTGTCTTTCGTATTGGCGGCGCTGGCGGCCGACGTGGTCGTGATCCACGTTCCGCTGGCCGCGTTCGCCGGAGTTCCCGTGGGACTCATTTCGACGAATCTGCTGGGATGGCTGGCGATCCCGCTCGCGCTCGCGCTGGGGGCCGTCACCATGGTCGAGAGCTGGTGGTCGAGCGACCGGGCTGGGACGGTGATGGGCCTGAATGGGGCGCTCGTCCTGGCGGTCTGGTGGATGGGGTCGCCGGCCTCGCCGCTGATCGTCTGGATGGGCGTGGAGGCGACCCATTTCCTGCCGCTCGCGACGGCCGGGCTCGCGATCGCGACCATCGCCACGGGGCTCGGACTCGTCGGCCGGGGAGGGGAGCGCGGCGAGTCCACGGGGCTTGACGACGAGACCGGGTCGCTCGAGGATTTCGCCGCCTCCGTTCTCACTCTTGACCTTGCGCTTGTGCTTCTGGCGGGGGCGATGACTCGCTTCCTGGTCGATCCGATCACGGTCCACACCTTGGTGCTGGCGAGCCTCGCGGCGGGGCTCGCGACGCTCGTGAGAGGCTCCACGACGGCGGCCTATATCGGGTCGCTCATGTGGTGCGCGGCCGGAATCTTCGCCGCGCTGGATGAGGCGCGTGGGTTCGGGGTCGGGTCGGACGCGGATCTGTCGGTCGTGGTCGCGATCGGCCTCCTCGCCGCGCTTTTCGTGCTCTGGGTGGTCGCGGGATTGGACGGGTCGAGGCGAGAGCCAGGCGCGGCGGCGCGGATCCCGGCCGGATCGGTCGCGCTGGCTCTCGAGCAATCCGCGCTCCTGGCGGGGATCGTCGCGGCGGCGATGGTCGGGGCCTCGGCGTTTGAGTCGATGGTCGGGGACTCGTCTGAGTCGAGCGTTCCAAGCCCATGGGCCGCGGTCCTGGCGGTGGTTGTTCTGTGTGGCCTCGCGCTGTTCGTGATCGGGCTGATCGTGCGCTGGGGAGACGAATGGCTCGTCTACCCGGCACAGGCCCTGATCCTGGGCGGTTACCTCTATTACCGCTGGGCCTTCGCGATCTCGCCCGAGGGCGACGCCGCGGTCTTGACCCTCTTTGGCGGCCTCAACCTTGGGATCGCCGAGGCGATGCACCGCGTCGGCCTCGAGCGCTTCGCCCGGCCCGCCCGTGCTTTCTCGCTGGCACTCCCCCTGCTCCCCCTGGGCCTGGGCCTCGCCGAACACGAACTGGGCGAGATGCGCCTCTTCTTTTTGTTCAGCGCGGCGACCTTCTACGCCATCGCCGCGCTCTCGATGCAGCGGCGGCCCCTGGGTTATGCATCTGCTGCATTCTATGATGCATTTCTGTGGATGTTCTGGTCCCGGATTGGCTGGACCCTGGAAGAGCGGCCCCAGTTCTTTCTGATCCCCGTCGGGCTCACCGCGATTCTGTTCGCGGAGTTTGAAAGGCGCTCGCTGGACCGCGAATCGGCCAACACGATCCGCGGCGTCGGCCTGGCTCTCATTTACCTTTCGCTGGCCCTCCCCATCTGGCGATTCGCCAGCCTGGGCGCCTGGATCACGCTGCTCTTGGTCTCGCTCCTGGGCGTCCTGATCGGGATCGGCCTGCGGATCCAGGTGTTCCTCTGGCTGGGGTTGGTCGGGTTTGTTCTGGACGTCGTCTATCAGCTCGGCCGGATGGGCATGGAGCACACCCTGGTCAAGTGGGCCGTCATGCTCGCGCTCGGCCTCTTGATGATCTTCTTCGTCGCGCTCAACGAGAAGAAACGAATCGTCCCCGCCATGCGGCTCTATCTCGACCAGACGCGACATTGGGACTAAGATATATTCACGCAACATAGTGATCAGGCTCCGCATTTCGTGTCGTCATTTCGACCGCGCCACGGGTCTGACGGACGAGCGGCGTCGTCCCGCTCGCTCGATCCGCTTTGAAGGAAACCGAAAAGATCGTGACACGGAAGGCGGACATTTCGCCATCTCTCTGATAGAGTGGTTCGCGCCGGCGGGTCGGGCGGCGCGAGGTTTTCCCATCGGGCCAAAAGGACGAGACGCGATGAGTCAGCGCGGCCATGGCGAACAGCCAGGGATCACCCCTGTCCTCTCGTCCCGGGAAACCGAGCAGCAGCGGTTTCTCGAGTTTTATCTGGCCGAGCTCGAAGGGCTTCGGGATCGTGGTCTGATCGCCGCCGAGGTCTTCGAGACGGTCGCGGCCGAGACCCGATCGCGGGGGGCGGCGATCGAGCGGAAGGGGCTCGCTCGGGCCGAGCTCGAGTCGGCGCGGCGGCTGTCGGTCAAGGATCCCCGGGCCGCGCTCGAGCTGGCCGAGCGCGCGCGGCGAACCGATGCGACGGACGAGAAGGCGTGGGCGCTGGCGCTCGAGCTTCGCATCAAGCTGGGCGATGACGACGGGGCGATCGCGCTTTGCGAAGAGGCTCACGCCGCGTTTCCGGGTTTCACGGTTTCGGTCGACCAGCTCCGTCGCGAGGCCGGCCAGCGCGCGGCGGACCGGGCGGCGGCCGCGAATCGACCCCAGCCCTTCCCGCTCAACGAGGTCCGCGAAGCCGTCGAGCGGGGCGATGACGACTCCGCGGCCGCCCTGTGCGTCGAACAGCTTGCGAGGCAGCCCAAGCACCAGGTCGCGATGGTCCTTTTGGCCGCGGCCCGCGAACGCCAGGGGCGGCTGGAGGACGCGCTCGAGCTTTACCGCCGGCTCTACGAGCTGGAGCCCGCGAACCCGAGCTGGACGAAAGCCATGCGCGTGATCGAGC
Organism: Planctomycetales bacterium; assembly: GCA_027459775.1. Taxonomy (GTDB): domain Bacteria; phylum Planctomycetota; class Planctomycetia; order Isosphaerales; family Isosphaeraceae; genus JAKBAP01. The sequence goes on from DAIDHE010000321.1 coordinate 15,087, forward strand.
AGAGGCTCAATCCGCCGCCGGTCGCGCCTCGAAAAGACCCGGCTGCGTTCCGGCCGCCGGTCGCCGCCGCCCCGGCCCCCGCGCCTCGTGAGCCGCGAATCTCGTGGTCGAACATCGCGCAAGAGTTCCTGCAAGAGCACTGGCAGAAGCTCATGCTCGCGCTGGCGATGCTCTTGATCGTGGTGGGATCGAACGTCGGTGCGTACCAGTTGCTGGGGCCGACGCGCTTCTTCTCGGACATCGGCAAATGCGTGTTGGCCCTCGTCTACACGGCGATGTTCGCGGGCTTCGGGGCGGGCCTGTCGCGCTGGGGCGCGGACCGCACGGGCCGGATCATGCTCTTGATCACGCTGATCGTGGCGCCGGCGAACTTCATGCTCGATGGCCAGATCAGCCTGCTCACCGCCCCGACGCCCTTGCGGCTCGCGGTTCTGATCGGGGACATGGCGGCCTTGTTCGTGCTCATCAGGGTCGTGACGTCGGCGCTGGGGCTGGGCCGCGCCGCCGGGTTCCTCTCGCAGGCGCTCTTCGTGCTGGGGGCGTTCAGCGTGGCGGCCTCGCCGGGTTCCACGTGGCCCTGGGCCTGGCAGTTCGCCGTCTACCTGGCGCCGGCCGCGGTCTTCCTGGGATCGGTGGTCTGGGTGACGACCCGAGAGCAAGGCCAGCCGACCGAGCGTCGGGCCGAGACCGTTTATTTCGCACTCGGCATGCTGGCGTTCGTGTTTGTCACGGGCGCGATTCGCACCGGGGTCTTCATCCTGGCGCTCGCTCCGACGCTCTATGCCCTGCCGGTCATGGCGGCAGCGATCGCCTGCGTCTACCTGGCGGCGCGGCTCGATCGCTTCGACTCCGATCCCCGGCGAAAGCAATGGGCGCGGTTCGCCGGGTTGGTCCTTTCGGGTCTGGCGATGGCGATGGCGATGGCAAGGCCGCCCGCCGCCGATGCGCTCCACAACGGCAACACCCTGGCGACGGCTCTGCTTGGTCTGGCGCTCTATGTGACCCTGCTTCGATTCGAGCGGCTGCCGGCATATCTGTATTGCGGGTTCGGCGCGCTGCTGGTCGCTTACTTCGCCGCGTCCTATTTCACGCGGGATCTGGTGCACCCCGTCGAAGAACTTCTGCGGCGCGCGCTGGGTTATCGAAAGCTCCCCGAGCCGTTTCGGGCCGTGAACGGGCTCGTCCTCTCGCCCCTCCTGGCCGCTCTGGCGATTTACTTTCGCCGGGTCTGGAACGACGGCCGCCTGGCGCGGCACTGTCATTATCTGGGCGTCCCGTTCTCGGTCGCCGCGTGCGTTCTGAGCGCGTTCGAGCCCAAGGCCGCGGTGGTCTGTCTGTCGGGCTACGCCATTCTCTACGCCGTGGCCGTGCGAGTGTTCCGCGCCCCGGGTGTCGTGTACCTCGCGACGGCCGCGCTCGCGGGGGCGGTGTTCTTCGGCGTGACGCTGGTGGCGAACGCGACCTACGCGGAAGAAGCGCTGGGGGCGTCGCTGCTGGGGCTTGCCTACTGGGCGCTCGCGGCCGTCTTTCGCGTGATCAGGCTCGACGTCGCCTACCGGCGGCCGCTCGACCACGCGGCGCTGGTCATGGCGGCGCTCGGCGTGGCCGGGGCAACGGTTTCGGTCGTGTGGGCGCCGGGGGTGGTCTCGCTCACGGCGGCTGGTGCGTTCCTGGTCGTCGCCCTCATCGCGACCCTGGTCAACCGCGATGAACCCAGTATCGGGCTCGGTTACATGGCCGTGGTCTGTGGCAACGCGGGCCTGGCGATTCTGGCTCTGGCGGCGGGAAACCGTTGGCGAGGGGGGCTGACCTTCGCG
>DAIDHE010000322.1 GCA_027459775.1 Planctomycetales bacterium
GCCCGAGTCCTGGGTCGCGAATCTGGCGGTGCTGCTCGAGCGAGCGAAGAGCAACAAGGCGATGAACTCGCGGATGCTCGTCAAGCTCATCAGCCTCGGTCTGGTGCAGGTGCTGAGCGACCCCGATCGCCCCGAGGAATACACTCTCGATATGCGGGTTCTCGAGGCGATCTTTTCGCAATACGGGCCGCGGGTGCGGACCGCCGACGGCAAGATCGGCCTGGCCGAGTCCGAGAGCCGCGTGTGGACGCCCGACCAAGCCCCCGCCGAAGGGGGAATCTGGACCCCGGGCGCGCAGCCCGCGCCCGCCGAGCGCCCGCGGCTGATCCTGCCTGGTCAATAATCCGGCGGTCGAGCCTGGCGACCGCGCTCGACGGCGGTTTTCCCCACGGCTGGTCCGGGAAACGGAACGATGCGCATCCTGGTCTCGATGCGATCGGGGCCGGCGAAGATCGCCGTACGCATCGCGCGTGTTTCGAATGAACGACTTCGTCGTCGGCGTCGCTTGACAGCGCGGCTCGGCGGTCGATCTAATAACTCCTGGACGAAGGCGTCGGTCTCGGATGCCGGACGCGAAGGCGTCCGCCGCGCGGCCGAGCCGACCCGCTCGTCTGTTCCCCAGGACTCATCGAACCATCGACTCGCAGGCCACGGCCTCGATTTCAGCATCCCCCTTCGTGTCTTCGCGGGCTTGACAATTTGGCGGTGCACCCGGATTTTTACGCGGACGCATAAGCAACCTTGCGTGCGGCCGGGACGGCGCGCGGACCCCTCCGGGTTCCCCGCGATCCCGAGGCCCACCTCGCGATTCGACCCTGGCTGACGCCCTCAGGAGGGAAACATCACATGTCCACTGGAATGGATCTGATCACGCTGATCGCCGGTCGCCAAAACCTCGACGATTTTCAGAAGAAGCACTGGACCGGCAGCTTCGCCGAGTATCTGAACATCGTGCGCCAGGATCCCAAGGTCACCCGGACGGCCTACCAGCGGCTCTACGACATGATCGTGAGCCACGGGACCGACGAGGTGGTCGTGAACAAAGAAAAAGTGCTGCGCTACCGGTTCTTCGAGGACCCGGAAAACGAAGGCCAGGACGCCATCTTCGGCCTCGAACGAACCCTGATCAACTTCGTCAACATCCTCAAGAGCGCCGCCAGCGGCTATGGCACCGAAAGACGCGTTCTGCTCTTGCACGGCCCGGTGGGGAGCTCCAAGAGCACCCTGGCCCGGCTGCTCAAGAAGGGGATCGAACGCTACTCGCGCACCGACCAGGGAGCCCTCTACAGCTTCGGCTGGCGCGAGCTCGGGCTGGACGGCGAAGAGTATTTCGCCGACTGCCCCATGCACGAGGAGCCCCTGCACCTGATCCCCCACGACGATCGGCCGGCCGCCATCGCTTATCTCAACGAAGGCCGCGGGTCCGACGAATTCCGGGTCGCCGTCGAGGGCGATCTCTGCCCCTTCTGCCGCCAGATGTTCAACGACCGGATGGCGCGCTACGGCGGCGACTGGTCGCGAGTCGTCGAGGACGTCCGCGCCCGGCGGCTGATGCTCTCCGAGCAAGACCGGATCGGCATCGGCACCTTCCAGCCCAAGGATGAAAAGAACCAGGACGCCACCGAGCTCACCGGCGACATCAACTATCGCAAGATCGCCGAATACGGCACCGAAAGCGACCCCCGAGCCTTCAATTTCGACGGCGAATTCAACATCGCCAATCGCGGCATCATCGAATTCATCGAGGTTCTCAAGCTCGACGTCGCGTTCCTCTACGACCTGTTGGGGGCGAGCCAGGAACACAAGATCAAGCCCAAGAAATTCGCCCAGACCGACATCGACGAGGTCATCATCGGGCACACCAACGAGCCCGAGTACAAGAAGCTCCAGTCCAACGAATTCATGGAGGCCCTCCGCGACCGCACCGTCAAGATCGACGTCCCCTACGTGACCCGGCTGGGCGACGAGATCAAGATTTACGAGAAGGACTACAACAGCCGCAAGGTCCGCGGCAAGCGGCTGGCCCCCCACACCCTCGAGGTCGCCGCCATGTGGGCCGTCCTCACCCGGCTCGAGGAGCCCAAGAACGCCGGGTTGACCCTGATGCAGAAGCTCAAGCTCTACAACGGCAAGACCCTCCCCGGCTTCACCGAGGACAACATCAAGGAACTCCGCGAGGAGGCCGAGCGCGAGGGAATGCACGGCATCAGCCCCCGCTACGTGCAAGACAAGATCTCCAATGCGCTCGTCGCCCATCCCAGCGAGCGCTCGATCAACCCCTTCATGGTCTTGAACGAGCTCGAGGCCGGGCTCAAGCACCACTCGCTCATCAACAGCGACGAGACCCGCAAGCACTATCGCCACCTGCTGGCGCTCGTCAAGGAAGAATACGAGGACATCGTGAAGAACGAGGTTCAGCGCGCGATCGCGGCCGACGAGGACGCCCTGTCCCGGCTCTGCGGCAACTACATCGACAACGTCAAGGCCTACACCCAGCGCGAGAAGGTCCGCAACAAGTACACCGGCCAGACCGAAGAGCCCGACGAGCGGCTGATGCGCTCGATCGAGGAGAAGATCGACATCCCCGAAAGCCGCAAGGACGACTTCCGCCGCGAGATCATGAACTACATCGGCGCCCTCTCCCTGGACGGCAAGAAGTTCGACTACCGCACCAACGAACGGCTCCAGAAGGCCCTCGAGCTCAAGCTGTTCCAGGACCAGAAAGACACGATCAAGCTCACCAGCCTGGTCTCGTCGGTCGTCGACAAGGACACCCAGGAAAAGATCGACATCGTCAAGGCCCGGCTG
>DAIDHE010000342.1 GCA_027459775.1 Planctomycetales bacterium
ACTGGGAGTGGTCGCCGTCGACCTCGATCAAGATGGTCGGATCGACATTTTTGTCGCCAACGATATGTCGGCCAATTTCCTGTACTTGAACCAGGGAGGAATGCGGTTCACGGAGGCCGCCCACCCCGCCGGGGTCGCCTGTAACGATCGAGGACGTTATCAAGCGGGAATGGGTACGGCCGCCGGCGACTTCGACCGCGACGGCCGGCCCGACCTGGCCGTCGCCAATTTTTTCGGCGAATCGACCACGTTTTACCGGAACCTGGGGTCGGGGCTCTTCACCGATGCGACGGCCGCCGTCGGACTCAAGGATCCCACCAGGCTCATGCTCGGGTTCGGGATCGCCTGGCTCGACGCCCAGGCCGACGGCCGGCTCGACTTGATCACCGCCAACGGTCACATCCACGACGTCCGCCCCGATGCCCCCTACGAGATGCCAATTCAGCTTCTGGTTCAGGATGGGCGTGGGCGGCTCGTGGATCGATCGGATGATGCCGGCGAGCCGTTTCAGAGACCTCGCATCGGCCGGGGTCTCGCGGTCGCCGATCTGGACAACGACGGCCGGCTCGACGTGCTGGTGGTCTCGCAGAATTCGCCGCTGGCTTATTTGCACAATGAATCGCCCGATCCCGGGCGTTTTCTGAGCCTTGAGCTCGAGGGCTCGGGCCAGAACCCAGGCGCGATCGGCGCATGGGCGACAGTCGAGTGCGGGGGGGGGCGCCTGTCGTCATGGCGAGTGGGGGGTGGAAGCTATGCCTCGGCGAGCGACCCGCGGCTGTATTTTGGGCTAGGCGGCGGCGGGTCGAAAGCGACGGTGGTGGTTCACTGGCCGAGTGGGCGAGTGGACCGATTACGCGACGTCGGGGTCGACGCGGGCTACCGGATTCGCGAAGGGTCGGCGACGGCCCTTCGGCTCTTTGGTCGCCGTGGGGGCTCGTGATTCGACGGTGGCCTGGGGTCTACGCCCCGCGCGATTGGGCCTTGGCCTTGACCTCGTCGGGGGGCGTCCAGTCGTCGGGGAGCCCGGCTTCTTTTCGCAGCCAGGTCATCCAGTGTTCGTCGAGCTTGCGCGCGGCGGCCTTGCGGGACATGGACTGGAAGCGGTACTCGTCGCCGTTGGGGGCGTAGAGGGCGGCGAAGGTGGCCGGTTCGCGACGGTCGAGGGTCATCACGTAATAGGTCGAGCGGGGCTGGTTGGTCGCGACCACCGGCGTTTGCGGCTGGAGCGAAAAATAGGCTTCGCGGAAGGCCTGGTCGGGGTAGGCGACGTCGGGGATGGGCGCGTCCTCGGGCGTGCCGGCGTCGAACCGGCCGCCCAGGAAGCTGGTCCGCTTCCGCGCCAGGGGGGCGATCGAGACGACTCGATAGCCCTCGATCACGGGATCCTTGACAACGCCCCCTTTTTTCTTGATCTGTTCGGCGAGCGCGGTCGCGGCCTTTTCCGCGAGCGGCCGGGCCCGTTCGAGCTTCCAGGCCAGGACGACCTGGGGCCGGATCTCCTCGAGCGTGGGGACTCGGGGCTCGGCGTCCTTCATTTTCCTGACGAGGAACCGCATGCCGAGGATGTCGGTGAGCTCGGCGGGCTCGTAGAGTCCTTTTTTCAGATCAAAGAATTCCTCGGCGAGTTTACGCCCGCCACCCAGCCGTCTGAGACCGACCTCGGCCTCGGCGACCGGGCCGAGCTTGGCGAGGTCGCCGCGCGCGATCATGGGGGTGAGCTCATATCCAAATCCCGAGCGGGCCGCCAGATCCTTGAGGCTTCCGGGCTCGGGGAGCGCGACTTTCCTGGCCGAGCGGCCCTCTTTCTTGGCGAGGTCGATTTCGTCCAGCGCGTTGGCGTACTGATCGGCGAACGGGATCATGACATCGTCCTTGATCTTGGCGAAGCGGTCGACGATCTCGGACTGGGCTCGTTCCTCGGCCAGACCGGCGGCGAGCGCGGACCGGACCTCGACGAAGGGCTGGATCACCGGGGGCGTGAGGTCGGGCTGGCCGGCGAAGAGGTCGTCGGGGAGCTCGGAGCGAACCTTGAACTCGCTTTTGCGATTCTCGTAGGCCGTCTTGAGCTCGGCCTCGGTGAGCTTGTCCTTGAGCCCGCGCGCGAGCGCATTGCCGTCGACCGAGAGGATCTCGAGCTGAATCTGGCGGGGGATCTTGAAGCCCGGCGTCTCGCGGGCGGGGTCGGGAAGTTCCTCCTTGTAACGGTCGTATTCGGCCTGGACCTCGGCGTCTGTCGGCTCGGGCGCCTGGGCCAGGAACTTGTCGATCGGAATCTCCACGAGCTTCGCGCCGACTTTCTCGTTCTGATCCTTGTACGCCTGGAAGATCTCGAACGGCGTCACCAGAGGCGGCCCCAGGAGCTGCCGGGTGTTGGCCAGCCGCACCTGATTGGCGACGTCCAGGAGCAATTGCGTGCCGCTCACCTGGGTGTTCAGCCGCTTCAGCAGGGCCTCGAACAGTTCACTGGTCATTCGATTGTTGGTGATCTGCTTGAGCCAGTCCCGGCCCATCTCGACCGTGGCGGGGATCCCCAGCCGATCCGCCTCGTGTTCGAGGATCACGGCGTCGATCAAGTCGCGGTCGCGGACGCCCCCGAAAAAATCTCGCCCGACGAACGGACTGATCTCCGAGACGAACATGTTCGCAAGCAACCTCTGGGAGTACATCGACTGGAGCGTACTCCGATACACCGGCTTGTCGAACACCGTGGCGACGACCTGGTCGCGGGAGGTCTGGTTGGGCGCGAGCAGCTTGGTGAGGCTGTCTTGCAGCACGAACGAGATCATCGCCAGGATCGCGAAAACGGCCAGGAGCTTGCGTTGATGGCGCCGCAGTGTTTCTAAAGGCATGGTGATCCTCAAGGAGCGGTCAATCGACCCCATTCGGGGAAAACTTTCGAGCGCGCCCCCTTGACAGGCCGCGCTACGCTAGCTTATGCCGCTTAATGTCCATTGGACGTGTCAGGGCCTGATCATCGTATCAAGTTCCACGGCTTGGGCAATGTCAAGTGGTTTGCGTTCGAGCGCTCCGGCCGAGATCGGTTGGCGCGACGGAAGATGATGGCGTGAAACAGGAAGGGACAGGCAAGCACCGTGGCTCGAAACTCCAAGGAACCGGTCGAGGGCAAGGTTCAAAAACCCGTCAAGGCCGCCCGTAAGACGACCAAGCCGGCCGCGCCCAGCCGCGCCAAGAAGACGGCCGCCTCGCGCAATGGCGAGGTTGCCGCGGGCGGCGGCGGACCGACCCTGGTCATCGTCGAGAGCCCCAAGAAGGCCAAGTCGATCAACAAGATCCTGGGCTCGAGCTATGTCGTGAAGGCGAGCATGGGGCACGTTCGCGACCTGCCCAAGCGCAAACTGGGGCTTGACCCGGCCAAGGGTTACGAGCCGTCGTACGAGGTTGTCGCGACCAAGAAAGACACCATCGCCGACCTCAAGCGCGCGGCGGCCGGGGCCAGCATGGTCTATCTGGCGACCGACCCCGACCGCGAGGGCGAGGCCATCGCCTGGCACCTACAACAGGCGCTCGGGCTGGCCGACGACCAGGTGCGCAGAGTCACCTTCCACGAGATCACCGAGCGCGCCATCAAGGAGGCCTTCGGTCATCCCGGCCCCATCAATATGGAGATGGTGAACGCCCAGCAGGCGCGGCGGTTCCTGGACCGCTTCGTCGGCTATGAGCTCTCCCCCCTGCTCTGGAGCAAGGTCGCCCGCAACCTGAGCGCGGGCCGGGTGCAATCGGTCGCCGTCCGGCTGATCGTCGAGCGCGAACGCGACATCCGCGCCTTCGTGAGCGAGGAATACTGGAAGATCACGGCCGCTCTCAGCCCCGTGGGCGCGGCCGCCGAGCAGGCGTTCAAGGCCGAACTGGCGGAGTTTGAAGGGGCCAAATTCGCGGCGAACAACGAGGCCGACGCCACCCGAATCCGCGAGGCGATCGCGGCCTCGCCGTTCGCGGTCGCCTCGGTGGCGCAGACCGAAAAGCTCGACAAGGCCGACGCCCCGTTCAAGACCAGCACGCTCCAGCAGCAGGCGGCCATCCGCCTGCGGTACTCGGGCAAGAAGACGATGAAGATCGCCCAGGAGCTCTACGAGGGGGTGGACGTCGACGGCTCGGGCCCCGTCGGGCTCATCACTTATATGAGGACCGACAGCCTCCGCGTCTCGGACGAGGCCACCGAGAGCGTGCGCGAGCTGATCAAAACCGCGTACGGGCCCAGCTATCTCCCCGCCAAGCCGATCCGATACGCCGCCAGCAAGAACGCCCAGGAAGCCCACGAGGCCGTCCGACCGACCGACCTGGCCCTGGCCCCCGATCGCCTCAAGGGCGAACTCTCCCACGACCAGTTCCGGCTGTATCAATTAATCTACAACCGTTTCGTCGCCAGCCAGATGAACCCGGCGATCTTCCTGGTCACCGACGTCGTGATCAAGGCCGGCCCGGGTCTCTTCAAGACCCAGGGCAAGATTCTCAAGTTCGACGGCCACCGCCGGCTCTGGCCGCCTGGCGGAAAGATGGATGACGAGCTCCTGCCGCCCCTCGCCGCCGGCCAGCCGCTGGACCTGCACTCGCTCGAGTCGACCCAGCACTTCACCCAGCCGCCGCCCCGCTACAGTGAGGCCGCCCTGATCAAGGCCCTCGAGAAAGAAGCCATCGGCCGGCCCAGCACCTACGCCCCCATCATCCAGACCATCCAGGACCGCCAGTACGTCGAGCAGAAGGACCGCAAGTTCTTCGCGACCGAGCTGGGCATGGTCGTCACCGACCTGCTCGTCAAGCACTTTCCCAAGATCCTGGACCTCAAGTTCACCGCCCACATGGAGGACGAGCTCGACCGCGTGGCTTCCGAAAAGGAGGACATGGTCAAGGTGCTCGACGAGTTCTATTACCCGTTCCAGGAGGCGCTCACCGAGGCCCGCGCCCGGATGGAGCGGGTGGTGATCCCGACCACCGAGGTCTGCCACGTCTGCGGCGCGACCATGCTGCTCAAGTTCGGCCGGACGGGTCAGTTCCTGGGCTGCTCGAAATACCCGGAGTGCAAGGCCACGCGGCCGCTGGGCGGCCAACCCAGGCCCGAGGCGCTCGAGAGCGCGCACAATTGCCCCAAGTGCGGTAAGAAGCTGCTCATCCGCTCGAACAAGCGGGGCGAGAAATTCCTGTCCTGCTCGGGTTACCCGGCGTGCAAGGAGTCGTTCAACATCGACGCCGAAGGGAACCCGATCCGCTCGGCGCTCGAGACCGAGGTCGTGTGCGAGAAGTGCGGAAAGCCGATGGCCCAGCGGCAAGGGCCGCGGGGCCCATTCCTGGGCTGCACGGGCTATCCCAAGTGCCGTAACGCGATGCCGATCGACGACAAGGGGCGACCCGTCCAGCCCGTCAAGGTCGACGTGAAATGCGAGAAATGCGGCGGCGCCATGGCCGTCAAACAGGGTCGCCGCGGCTCGTTCCTCGGCTGCACCAACTATCCCAAATGCCGAGGCACCTCGCCCATCCCCGACGAGCTCAAGGACAAGCTCGCCGAGCTCGCACCCGCCCCGACGACCGCGCCAGGGTCGGACTTGAAGACCATCGTCGTCGAGGAAACCTGCGACGATTGCGGCGGTGCCATGGTCGTCCGCCGCGGCCGCCGCGGCTTCTTCCTGGGCTGCGGCAACTACCCCAAGTGCAAGGGGACCAAACAACCCGGCCCGGCCACCCTCGAGAAAATCACGGCGGCGGGAGTTTAGAGATCATCGGTCCTCGATCAGGACCGTCCCGTTATCATCGGACCGCGCGTCGGTCTTGAGACCATCCCGGCCGATGGGCGCGGTGGCTGGTTCCGAACCGATTGGAGCATCGTCCGAGCCGATGGGCGCACGGGCTGGTTTTGCCTCTGCCTTGAGGCCCTGCGGATGTCGTGCGAAGGTCTCGCGGTCGAGGCCGAGTTCGCGCGCGCTTCGCCGCTGGGACCACCCTTGGGAGAGCCTACAAGACATTCTCGGGACTCCTCGAAATGGCTCGTTTTCATGCGCCCATCGCTGGCCGGTTTTGAGCGCCCGCTGACCGATGCCGGACGAGACCCCCGGCGCGCCCCGGTTGCCGCTCCTCGGGCGCCGTCCGATCTCACGGGGGCGCTTGAAGCTCATCATCGACGGCGATCACCGCGAGGTGACGCTCCGTACCCCCGGCTGGTTCTAGCCCGGCTCGTTCGTGGATAATCATCATCGGCACGGGTGTGCTGGGGTCGCTTCTTTCTTGCATGGCCCTCTGGCCCCTCAATCGAGATCTTCGCCGCGGAGGCGAGCCCGCACACGACGTCGTGGCGGAATCCGGCCAGGCGACAACCAAACAGGAACCACCCCATGGACCACCAGCCGTTCGACACCGCCGCGAAGGAACTGATCTGGGACGACCCCGCGGCCTGGCTGGCGCGGTTCGGAATTGGCCCGCCGGGACCGGTCCAGATCATCGAATCCGAAGCCACCACC
>DAIDHE010000351.1 GCA_027459775.1 Planctomycetales bacterium
GCAGGCCGCGGCGATCGACCCCAGGCGGCAGGCCGTTCGCGAGCGGGCGCTGGCGCCGGTGCGGGAGGCGGCCCGAGGAAACCGCTGGGTGATCACCCAGTTCCCCACACCGCTCTACGCCGGCGACGCCCGGCTCACGATGGCGGATTACACCGATTTCGTGGTCCGGGCGTTGTTCCTGGACCAGCCCGACCCCGCCCAAGCCTGGCGCGCGCTTGACCAGCGGCAGGCGGGGCTCGCGACGTTCATGGCGGGCGTCCGGTCGATCCGCGTCGAGGGCCCGGGCACCGACATCCGGTTGTCGGTCGCGGGCCGGACCTGGATCAATTCCGACGGCAAGCGCAACATGCCGTCGGGCGAGATCTTCACCGGCCCGATCGAGGACTCGGCCCAGGGGCGGATCGCCTGTGGCTTTCCCGTCCGCCGCGGCGGACGCGAGATCGTCGACGTGGCCCTCGAATTCCAGGCCGGCGTCGTCGTCGCCGCCCACGCCGCGGGAGGCGAGGACTATCTGCGCGCCATGCTCGACATCGACCCGGGCGCACGGCGGCTGGGCGAGCTCGGGCTGGGCCTCAATTACGGCATCGATCGGTTCACGGGCAGTATCCTCTTTGACGAAAAAATCGGCGGCACGATTCACCTGGCGCTCGGCCAGAGCTACCCCGAGACCGGCGGCGTCAACGATTCGGCCCTGCACTGGGACTTGATCGTCGACACCCGCCGCGGAGGCCGGATCACGGCCGACGGCCGCACGGTGATGGAAGACGGGCGCTGGCTGGTCGGATGAACGGGCGGCGAAGAACCACGGGAGGCTGGCGATGAACAGGCGCGGGCGAAAGGCGGGCGCGAGTGGGACTGTGCTGGGATGGTTTTTCTGGGGCGCGATCGCGGCGACGGGGCTCGCCCAGAGCGACGCCGCCCTGCGCGACCGGGCGCGGCAGCTCCTCGAGCGGCTGGAGTCGGCCGACGCCAAGGTCAGCGAGGCCGCCGGGCAGGGGCTGATCAAGCTGGGCCCGCGGGTCTTGCCGTTCTTGCCCGACGCGGCCGCCGTGAAGAAGCCGGAGATCAAGGCACGGCTCGCGTCCATCCGGGGAGAGATCGAGAAGGCCGGGAGCGAGGTCGACGTCAAGGCGAGCCTGGTGACGCTCACGGGCAAGGGGGTGCGGCTGTCGGAGGCGGTCGCTCAATTACAAAAGCAGTCGGGGAACGCGATCACGGACAGGCGTGAGGAGCTCGGCTCGGAAGTGACCAATCCCGCGCTCGATCTCGACCTGCGCGGCCGGCCGTTCCTGGAGGCGCTCGACGCGGTCGCCCGGCAGGCGGGGGTGGGGCTGACGTTTTTCACGGGCGACGGCACGATCGGTCTGGCCGGCGGCGCGGCCATGGACGCTCCCGAGGCGCCCAAGCCGGCGAACCCGCCCAAGCCCATGATCCGCTACACGGGCCCGTTCCGGGTCGAGCTCAAGCAGATCGGGCTGGCGCGCGACTATCAAACCGGCGCGTCGACGGCGAATCTTCAGCTCGAGCTCGCCTGGGAGCCGCGGTTGCGCCCGATGCTGCTGGTGCTCAAGGCCAACACGATCAGCGTGGTCGACGACCGGGGCCGGGCGATCAAGCCCCGCGTGGCCGGAGAATCCGACGAGATCGTGGTCCGGCCCGAGAACCCCGTCGCCGAGATCAACCTCAATCTCGACGCCCCCGAACGGTCGGCGACCCGGATCGCGACCCTGAAATTCAAGGCCGAGATCACGATCCCCGCCGCCCTCAAGACCTTCACCTTCAAGAAGCTCGACCAGGCGGGAGTCGTCCAGAAACAGGGGGATGTCGGCGTGACCTTGAAGGGATTCGAGGTCGACGAGCAAACGTGGAAAGTCGAGATTCAGCTCGAATACCCCGGCGGCGGGCCGGCATTCGAAAGCTATCGCGAGGGGCTTTTCAACAACCGGGTCTGGCTGCTCCGGGGCGATGGCTCGCGGTTCGCCCAGAACGGCGGGTTTTCCAATACATCGAGCGACGGCGGCAAGCTCGGATTCGAGTATCTCTTCGTCGACGCCCCGGGCAAGCCAGGCGATTACGGCCTGGTCTATGAAACGCCCAGCAAGGTCGTCCCGCTGCCGATCGAGTTTGAATTCCACGACATCGAGCTGCCCTGACGGGCGTGGTCAAAGGGTCGCCGTATCAGACGAGCCCGAAGCGCCAGCAAGTGAGTATCGGAAGCCGATGTGCGATCAGGAACGCACTCGCTCGCGCTTCGCGGTTCTACGCCGAGATAGGGTCGTTCAGAAGCGCGGATCGCACAGATCAAGCGGTCATTGTCGGGGCCTCGAGCGTTTTCTTGTAGTTCTTGCGCTCGAGCCCCAGCCGCGCCAGCTTTTGCGTGACGCTGCGTCGCGACAGCCCGCTGTGCCGAGCGCAGCGGGCGACGTTTCCCTTGTAGAGCGTGAGCAGCCGGCTGAAATAGTCGCGCTCGACCTGGCTGATCAGGTCGTCCGTGAGCTCGGGCAAGGACCGTTCGACGTCGAGGAGCGCTCCCCCGCGGGGCGCGCCTGACGACCGAGGCGAAACCGCCTCTGGCAGGTGCTCGAGCTCGAGCACCGGACCCTCGGCGAGCGCGAGCCCCGATTTGATCGCGTTTTCCAGCTCGCGGACGTTGCCCGGCCAAGAGTAACGCACAAGCGCCCGCATTGCCTCGGACGAAATCTCGGTCGTGGGGACGCCGGAGGTTGAGCGGTGCTTTTCCAGGAAGTGGGTCGCCAGGAGCGGGACGTCCTCGGTTCGCTCGCGCAGGGGTGGGAGCTCGATCTTGACGACGTTCAACCGATAGAACAGGTCAGCGCGAAATCGGCCTAGCTTGACCTCCTCGTCGAGCCGGCGGTGGGTGGCGGCCACGATCCGGACGTCGACCTTGATCGTGTCGGCCCCTCCCAGCCGCTCGAACGTCCCCGACTGGAGCACGCGTAGGAGCTTGGCTTGCAGAAGGGGGGGAACGTCGCCGACCTCGTCCAGGAGCAGCGTGCCGCCGTGCGCTTGCTCGAACCGCCCGATCACGCGCTTGTCGGCCCCCGTGAACGCGCCTCGTTCATGTCCAAAGAGCTCGCTCTCGAGCAGCGACTCGTTCAGGACAGCGCAGTTGAGCGCGATGAATGGCCCCGACCGCCTGGTGTCGGCGGCGTGAATCGCCTGGGCCGCCAGCTCCTTGCCCGTCCCGGTTTCGCCTTGAACCAGCACCGTCGAGCCGGTGGGGCCCACCTGCTCGATCAGGTCGAACACGCGGCGGATCCGTGGACTTTTCGAGACCATCGTCTGTAAATGATAGACGCCGCCCGATTGCTTCTTGAGCTGTTCCAGCTCGTCGATCATCTCGCGGCGTTCGAGGATCCGTTTGACCAGGAACCGCAGGTGATCGGCGTCGAGGGGCTTGGTGAGAAAGTCGTCCGCGCCTTCCTTCATGGCCCGGAGCGCGTCCTCGGGGTCGCCATACGCGGTGAGCAGGATCACTCCGGCCGGCATGTGTTCGCCACGGACCAAGGCGAGCAAGTCGAGCCCCGAGAGGTCGGGCATCCGCAAGTCGGTGATCACCAGGTTGTATTTGTGGGCTCGCAGGCGGTTCCAGCCTTCGCGGCCGTCGCCGACCGTGTCGACCTCATAGCCATCGGTCTCGAGAATCTTTTGCAGGTGCTGGCGATTCATCTCCATGTCGTCGACGACGAGAATCCTGCGCATCATTGCTGGAGTCCATCCTTCCGGGGGTTCGTCCGTGAAAGAGCCGACCAATCATTGGCGAGTCTTGAGTTTTTAGCGCGATTCGGGTGGCGGGGCGGGGCGCGGCGGCGCCGGCCGCGACGGGGCGGGTTTGACTTCGGGGACGGGCACGGGATCGAGGGCATCGTCGAGCTGGACGGGGCTCGCGGGAGCGGGCTCGGCGACAGGAGCGGGGCGCTCGATGGGACGAGGGCGACCGCGCGGGTCAGGCTCGCCCACGGGCGCCTGGCCCGGTCGCACGACCGGGCGCTGACCTTCCTGGGGCTTGACCGAGAGCTCCAGGCGCTCGTTCCCACGCGTAATCGAGAGCGCCAGCGGAGCGCCTATCGGGGCGAATTCGACCAGTCCGCGCAGGACTGCCGGGCTTGAGACCGGGCGGCCCGCGATCGCGGTGATCAGGTCGCCCGGGAGCAGGCCGGCGAGAGCCGCTGGGCTGGGGTTCGCCACCGATTGGACCAGCACGCCGGCCGGGGCGGACGCCTCGCCCACACCCCGTTCAGCGGTCCCCATCTGGACGCCCAGATAAGCACGCCTCACGTATCCCAGATTACCCAGATCGAGCACCACTCGTTTCACGATCTCGACCGGGATCGCGTAGCCCTGGCCGGGGACGCCGGCCTGCGCCAGATCGGTGAGCACGCCGCGCAGCCGGCCCTCGAGATCCACGAGCGCTCCTCCGCGATTGACCGGGTGGACCCTGACGTCGGCCTCGAGGAGTGCGCCAAAACGATTCGCGCTCACACCCTCGCGGGCTGCCGCGAACACGCCGGCCGACAGCGTGACGGCCTCGCCGGCGGGGCGGCCGATGGCGACCGTCCAATCGCCCAGCAAGAGGCCCGGGGGTTCAGCGAAGGTCGCCGCCGTGAGATTCAGCCCCCTGGGGTCGATCACGACCAGGGCCAGGTCGGTCTCGGGATCGCGGCGGATCGCGGTCGACACCCGCTCGCGACCGTCGGGAAGAATCACGATCGCCTGCGAACCGCCGCCCAGGACGTGATCGCAGGTCACGACGCCCCCGCGTTCGGCGTCGATTACGACGCCCGATCCAGCAAACTCGAGATCGCCCGCGCCCGGCCTGAACACCCTGCGTGGGATCAACCCGCGAACTGGACCGGGAACCACCGGCGGCAAATCGACGAGGGGCCTTTCCACGAGCCCCAGCGGACGCACGGTCACGACCGCGGGCGCGGCGCGCTCGGCCGCCTTGCGAATACTTGCCCCCGACGTCTGTGCCTGGGACGCCTGAAGCCCCAGGGCGAACATGCTTGCCCCAACGGCGAAAACCATCACGAATCGCGCGCGAATATGGCGACAACGCATGGTCAATACTCCCTCAATCGCGAGATCCACGTCCCGGTTGCGAATCCAGCGGGAAAATGGGCCGGCGGAAAGTCGTCATTACCTCCCGAGCCACCCTCCCTCACGCTCTAAAAGATAACCACGACGTCCCCTTGATCGCAAGACGTGCGGCATGGACGCGCGAAGAACCGGCCGGGGCGGGACGATTCTATCGTCCCGCCCCGGCCGGTCTCGTCTGGTCCGAAACCTGGTTGGTTCATGCCAGGGTGTTGGGCGTGGACGTGGACGTGCCCGTGTGGCCGAGGGTCGGTCGAACGATCGGCCGAATCCCGCGGGCGTCGATCGGAGGAGTCGGTTTGTGCACAGGCGGCGGTAAATGAACCGGCGGCCGAGGCACGGGCGGATCATGCGGGAGCGGCACGGGCGGCTTCACGATCGGCGGCATCACCGGTTTGGGAGTCGGCTTGGGGCTGGGATTCGTGACTGGCTTGGAGATGATCGGCGGAGTCGCCGACCCGTAGTTGGTCGACCCCTTGCCCGAACCGCCCGGTGGGTCGACCGATCCGCCTGGATTGTGCGTGGACCCGCCCGTGGCGACGCCGCCTGCGGTTCCCTTCACCCGGAAATGCCGGGGCGAGGCTGCGGGATCGAGCCCGCTGTGGACGCTGAACGCTCCGGCGGTCGTCGCCGTCCACTGCCCGGTGAACGTCATCGACGTCCCGGGGTCGATCACGATGCTCGCCGTCGATGGGATGTAGCCGCCGCTCGACGACTCGCTCCACACCATGCGGCCTTTTTGCCAGATCGTAAGCGGCGAGGCCCCGGTGCTGTACGAGAGGTCGATCTTGTGATTGGTGCGGTTGGTCAGGGTGAGCTCCATGTTGACCGTCTGACCTACTTGATAGACCGTATGGTCCGTGGTGAGAGCGGCGCTCAGCTCACGAAATCCCGACGGCGCGGCCACCTTCGGGAGCAAGTGCTGGGGGACAATCGCGTGCGCGTGCGAGAGCAGGGTTCTGTCCTCGCAGCGCTCAAGCATGGGGCGGGTTGAGTTTCTCTTCATGACGAACCTCTGGGAGAGCGGGATCCGGCACGAGATGAAGCAGAGAGATCCTTAATACTCTTTTACGAAAATCGACGGATCTTGGCGACAGAAATCAGGAAAATCGTGATTTCCGCGGAAATCTCGCGGTTGCGATCCGCGCGGGCTAGTTCTCGACGCGGATCGGGGGCGAGGCCGGCTTGGGCTGGGGCGGGGCCGCTCGACCCCCCGCTCCGGGGCGCGCGGCTCGGGCGCGCGGCGGGTTGGCCTTCTGGTGTTTCGAAAGGATCTCAAGGGCCGACGCATTCGGATCAAAATAGGGAAGAACCTTCTTGCGGCGGCCTTCCGTGAGGTGGACCTTGATGGCCGCGTTCGGCTTGTCGGGGACCAATCGGTGGGTTTGCTTGACTTCGCGCGGGGTTCCTTCGTGTTCGACGACCTCGAGCGTGAGCCGGGTGGTCGGCCGGCTGGGGTTGGTCCAGATCGTCGAGACCGTGATCGTGTAATCGCCATCGAAGCCGCGAGGGCAGGTGTAGATCTCCTCCGGATGCGAGCCATAGCCGTTTTTGACGATCGCGCCGCCGAAGACGGTGCGGGGCGTCTGATAGCAGGCGGTCGCACCCAGGGGCTCTTCGACCGCCAGGTCGTAATCGGACTCGCCATCCCAGGTCAGCCGCACGAACAGGTCGCGGGCCTCGGCCTGGGCGAGCCGATTCATGAGTGCATCGGCTTCGGCGACGCGGTTTTCCTCGCGCAGGCTCTTCTCGAGGGTCTCGGCCTGATTCCGCGACTCAAGCCGGAAATACTCGTCCTGGCCAGGCCAGCCGAGCGAGAGCAGCCGGTCGATGGCATCGCCCATACGCCCGGGATCCTTGATCTTCTGCGCGAGGTTGATCGAACCCACCAGGGGCTCGAAGCGATGCGGAACCTTCCCGGCCGCTTCGTCCAGGAGCGCACCAACCCGGTCGTAATACCCCTTCGAGAAGAGGATGTCGGCGACGCTCACCAGATGATTGGGGTTATGCGACCGGGCGGCCAGATCGGCCGCGTAATTGAGCGCCGTCTTGACGTCGGTTTCCGAGCCCTTGTTCATTTCGATCGCCAGCGCGAGCGCCTCGTACATCCAGGGCTCGGCCAGGGTCGGATGATTGGTCAGAAAGCCCATGAGGGCCGCGTGCACGTCGCGGGTCTTGCCGATCCGGTTCAGGTCGCGAATCGTGTCGTGCAACAACTCGGGCGAAGCGCGTTTGGGATCCTTGGCGGCGTAGTATTTGAGCCAGTATGCGTAGGGATCGGCGACCCCGGCCAGCGGTGCCGACCCGCCGGTCCCGCGAATGGGAATGAGCCCGCGGGTCGCCGTGGCCGGATCGACCGAGCGCACAGGCGCTCCCGAGGGCGTTTTGTCCTTGAGCGACGAAGGGCCAGCCGGCGCTTGACCGGGCTGGCCCTGGGTCGACGAGGATCGGGAGGGCGGATCAGCGGCCGAACGGTCGCCGAGCGCCTGGGTCAGTTGCTTTTTTTTTGAGAGAACGAGTCGGCCGTTTGCGGCCTCGCCGGAGCTGGCTCTTGGGGGTCGACGGGAGGCACGGACATCATGCCGCCGCCCATGCCGCCGCCCATGCCACCGCCCATGCCGCCGCCCATGCCGCCGCCCATGCCGCCGCCCATGCCGCCGCCCATGCCGCCGCCCATGCCGCCCATGCCGCCGCCGCCGCCCATGAGGGCCAGCGGAATGAGGGCCAGGTCGGCGACCGGGTAGACGCGGATTTCGGTCTGCTGGTCGTCGGACTCCTTGGACGTGATCATCAGGAAGCCATCCTTCACGGTATAGACCAAGTCAAGCTGCTTGAGGAGCAGGCGAAGGGTGGTCTTCAGGGGGACGCCTTCGAGGTTCATGGTGACGGTCGATTGCAGCGATTTCTCGGCCTCGGAGAGGCCGATGGGATCGACATAGATGGGGATGCCGTTGAAATTCGCCGAGGTCGTGGCCTGCTGGATGTATTTGAGGACGTCGTCGAGCGAGGTCTCGTTCTGGAAGGGCATCGAGATCGGCTCTTCGAGCTTTTCCATGATCTGGCGAGTCTTGGCGTCGCGTTCGAAGAGGTCGACGGCCTTGCCATAGCGTTTGATCCGCCGTTCCGACATTTCGCGGAACCATTCGGCGTCGGGATACTCGATGGTGATCGTATCGGGGAAGGGGACGGCGGCGCGAGAGACGTCTTGCAGGGTGAGCAGCAAGCGATAACGCTCGAGCTGGCGGAACTGCAATTCCTGGCTCAAGAACCCCATGTAGTAGGCGGTGTTCATGCCGGCGGCTGGGGATGGGTCGTTGTCGCCGTAGGGGAGCGGGCCGCCGCGCTGAAGGGCGTAGGCCTTCTGAGCGAGCAGCCGGGCCTCGCCGAAGGGGGCGGTCGCCAGGCTGATGTCGCCCATGCCGCCGTTGTACAGGACGTTGTAGACGCCCTGCGACATCAGGGTGTCGAACTGGATCATCATGGCCTGGATGGTCAGCTTGTTGCGCTGAAACAGGTCGATGGTGCGGGTGCGCTGTTCGGCGGCCGATTCCAGCCGGGCGTGCTCGGCCCGATCGGCGATCACCCGTTCCTCGGCCTGGACGGTCTGGAGCATCTGGGCCTCGATCCGCCGGTTGAGCTTGTCGCGCTCGTCCTGGGGGACGCTGGACGCGGACCGGACGACGTTCTGGGTGAGCCGCAGCGCGTTCAACGCGGCCTCGGCGAGCCCCTGGTTCAGCAGCGCCCGAGCCGCCTGAAGCCGTTGCTCGACATCGCTCGTGAGCTGCTGACGGGCGATGTTCTCATTCACGACCGACTGTTCAATCGTCGCCTTGGCGTCGCCCGCCTGCGCGGCAGGCGGGGGAGGGGGCGTCTGCGCCGGCTTGGCGGCTTCCGGTTGGGGATCCTGGAACGCGACCTGGATCACTCCCTCGGTCGCCTTCAGTCCTTGCTTGGCGGCCTCGCTCTTGGGGTCGAGCTTGAGCGCCTCCTTGAAGAAGCCGTGGGCGTTCACGGTCGCCCCGGTCGCCTTGGCCTGACGACCCAGCTCGATCAATTGTTCGGACAGCGAGGGCTCGTCGGCCGCCCAAACCGCGCCGGGAATCATCGCCCCCAGCGCAAGCGCGGCGGCGGCTCCCCAAAGTCGTGCGAAAGATGACATGTTCGATGCACTCCACTAAGAAGGGACCGGCAAGCAAGGCCGAGTCGAGCGCGCGTGATCGATCGAATCCAGACTACATGACTGACAACCCGTCGACAAGTCCTCGCGGACTCGTTCCCGGGATCAAGGACGAAGCCCGGCCAGGGATCTGGTCCCGTGCCGGTTGGGGCGAAGCCCAGGGCTGATCGCCCGCCACCCTATCGTCGCCAGGAACGCGATCCATGGACCGTGTCTCGGTCGGCGGCCGGTCGGCGAGTGCGATCCGCTGGGGCCGTTCATTGACCACATTATGCCACACGCCGCGAGCCGGGGCCAAACAGTGCGTTCGAATCGGCTCGCATGGGTTCCCGAGATCCTCCACTCATTTGACAGCGACGCCCCGGCATCCTAGAGAAACCAGGGATGGAACGAACCCCACGTAACCCGGAAGGCGGGCTCGAAACACCCGTCTGGACTCGATGCCGAGCGCGTGTCACGCCGCCTCGGACGCGAGCGAACCCGCGATCCCGCGAGCCAACCGCATGAGCGACGACATCAAAGAGACGAACAAACCCGCGTCCGAATTCGATTTCGCCGCGTTTCCGCCGAATACTCTGTTCCACGAGCGCAGGCTGGGCGCGGAACGCCGCGGCCACGCCGCCGCCCCCGCGCCCCCCGCGCCCGCCGGGATCGAGATCCCACCCCGCGAACGCAGAGCCAAGAAAGAACGCCGTCGTCGCATCGATCCCACGACCTTCGAAAAGCAATACACCGACGACGAGCTCGAGTTCATGAACGCCATGCAGCGGTTCAAGGAGCTCACCGGAAGAGCCTTCCCAACTTACGGCGATGCACTCATGATCGCCGTCGATCTGGGTTATCGTCGCGTCGTCTGGGACGACGACCCGGGCTCAGCCGAAGACGAGACGCGGCTGGTGATCTCACTGGGAGACTCGACCATCGCCGAGCTCCCCCTCTCCGAATCTACCGGGTCGTGACCCGTACCTCGGTCGACTTGAGCACGCCTACCCAGGCGCCCAACGCGGCCCGAGTGAGCAGGAGTGCCTGAGCCACTCTGCCGCCGGGGCCGCCGCCAGCCGCCGCGGCGGGCGTCTCGGCGCCCGGCGCTGTCGCCTTTGGCTTGGCCAGCGCGGTCCGCGCTGGCGGGTCGTCCCGCCGTAAACCTTCGCTGGCGCGATTGAGTTCGTAGGCGACGCCCGTTTCGAGAAGCTCGGGCATGTCCATCGGCTCCCAGGACGGAGCGGCCTTTCGGACAACCACCGGTTCTCTCGCGTCCATGGGCTCGAACGATCCCGCGTCCCAGGCGACCTCGCCGCAGAGCTGCATCGGCTCGTAGTCAGAATCCGGC
>DAIDHE010000368.1 GCA_027459775.1 Planctomycetales bacterium
AAGCCGGCACGCCCCGCGGCACCACCAAACCCGGCTGGCCCGGCTCGCCCCTGCGCTGAATCGCTACGTCCGCCCCCTTCCCCTCGGAGACCGCGTAACTGCTCGCAATGCCCGGCGGCAGACCGGGACGCTCGAGCGCCAGGCGCTCCCGACTCAACCCCGCTGCTCGCCTCCGCGACGCCGCGTCGCCCCGCCGCTGGAGCTCCTTGATCTGGCCCGCCAGCTCGGCCAGCCGCCGCTCGTACGCCGCGATCGCACGGGCGCTCTCCGCCGGGTCGCCCAGCGGGGTGAAATGGCTCCGCGGCCGTTTCTGGCTGTGGAATTCCTCGGAGCCGGCGTACGGAAAGTCCGTGCTCGAAAATGCGCCATAAAGGGCGTAATAGTCGCGCTGGCTGATGGGATCGAACTTGTGATCGTGGCACCTCGCGCAGCGCATCGTGAGACCCAGAAACGCTTGCCCGGTCGCGTCGATCGCGTCCTCGAGCGTAAGATGCCAGAGCTCGTACGGCCCCGTCGCGTAGCGCCTCGAGAGCGCGAGAAAGCCGGTGGCGACGATCGCCTGATCGGGGTCGCGGGCGAGGCCGCGCCGGGCCAGGATGTCGCCGGCGAGCTGCTCGCGGACGAACTCGTCGTACGGCATGTCGGCGTTGAACGCGGCGATGATCCAGTCGCGATAGAGCGCGGCCTCGGGGACGGGATAATCGGCGTTGTCGCCGGCGGTGTCGGCATACCGCGCGACGTCCATCCAGTGCCTTCCCCAGCGCTCTCCATAATGGGGCGACGCGAGCAGGCGATCGACGACCCGCTCGAAGGCGGCGGGCGACCGATCGGCCAGGAAGGCGGCGATCTCGGCCGGGGTGGGGGGCAAGCCGATCAGATCAAACGTCACCCTCCGCAGGAGGGTCAGTCGATCGGCCGGTTTCACCGGTCGCAGCCCGGCCGACTCGTGCCGCGCGGCGATGAAAGCGTCGACGGGGTTTTGGCCCCACCGGGACGCCAAGGCAGGCGGAGACACGGCTCGGACACGCTGGAACGCCCAGTGATCCGTATCAACTTTCTTGGAGTCGGCGATCGCCGCGCTCGGCCACACGGCCCCGCGGTCGACCCAGCGCTCGAAGTCCGCGATCTCAACACTCGACAGCCGCTTCCTGGGCGGCATCACGAGGTCGTCGTTCACCCCTCGCAAGGCCTCGATCAAAAGGCTTTTCGCCGCACTTCCCGGCACCACGGCCGCGCCCCGATCGCCCCCGGCCACGAGCGCCTGCCGCGAATCGACCCGAAGCCCGCTCTCGGTCTTCCGCCCGCCGTGACACGGCAGACACACCTTCACCAGCACCGGTCGGATCCGCGCCTCAAACAACTCGTCGGCAGCCTCGTCGGCTCGCAACGGAGCAACCAGTCCCAGCCCCATCAGCGAATAAACCAGGATGCGCAAGCCCAGATCCTCCTCACCCCGCCACCCGAAACCACCCCCGCCACCCTTTGTTCTCAACTCAATGTTTAACTCATGTTACACAACGGTTTGTCCCTCTGCAACGAAGTTCGGGGTTTGCGCGTGGGCGCGGGTTTGACAGCCGGGAATGACGATCTAGGCTAAAACTAGAGATGGTCGCGTGGGATCAAGGACAGCGCGCCCTGGTGTGGGATGGAGGGCGCGCGGCGGGAGCGGCGAGATCCTTCCAGGAAGACCAGCCGGGCGTGGGCGTTGCGCGCCGGCACGGGTCATGATGCGGGGCCTACAATGGATGCAAAAGCAAATACGCAAATCTGCCTGGCGCCTCCGACGCTCAGCGACGACGAGACCGAGGTCACGTCGCCGTCGGTTTTCTTGATCATGGTGAGCGGCGGCATGCCAGGCAGCATGCTGCGGCTGGACGCCCATGGGACGACGATCGGGCGCTCGGCCGAGTCGACCTATCAGCTCCTGGATGCGACGGTCTCGCGCAGGCATGCGTTGTTCTTGATCGACGGCTCGGGCGGCGTGCACATCACCGACCTGGGGAGCACCAACGGCACGTTCGTCGAGGGCGAGCGCATCGCCTCGGGATCATCGCGTCCGCTGGCGAGCGGCCAGCGAATTCAGCTCGGCAAGACGGTCGTCATGAAACTGTTGCGGCTCGACCCCAATGACGAGCAATTTCAGCGCGAGCTCTTCGAGCGGTCGGTGCGCGACCCGCTCACTGGTCTCTACAATCGGGCCTATTTTCTGGACCAGATCGCCGGCCTTGCCCATCGCTGCTCCAC
>DAIDHE010000375.1 GCA_027459775.1 Planctomycetales bacterium
GTCGCGGTCAGGGTGGTCGCCTCGGATTCGATGATCTCGACCGGACATGGCGGTCCAACGCCGAATTTCGCGACCCACGCGGCGGGATCGTCCCAGATGAGCTCCTTGGCGGCGGTGTCGAACGGCTGATGAGCCATGGCGGCTGCTCCGGCGCGAGGGTGGGGTTGATCAGGCCAGGACGTCGGTGGTCAGATCGGCGGCCGTGGGGAGCGGCTGGCGCCTCGCGGTTTCGACGGCGGCCTGGAACCGGGCCTGATGCCGGGCCGTGACCGCCTCGAGATCGGCGGCGGAGACGCGGCCATCCTCGAGCAAACGACGCCCGAGTCGCTCGATCGGGTCGCGCGCCATCCAGGCTTCGCGCTCGTCCGAGGGCTGATAATGGCACGCGTCGCGGCGGGAATGACCGGTGCGGCGATAGGTCAAGAGCTCGAGCAAGACCGGCCCTTGGCCCGCGCGACATTCGCGAACGGCGTTCCGGGCCGCCTCGAATACCGCCAGTACGTCGTTGCCGTCGACCGTCTCGCCGCGGAAGCCATACGCCTGGGCGCGGTCGGCGATCGTGGGATTGCGCATCACCTGGTCGACCCGCGTGGACGCGCCATAGAGGTTGTTTTCGCAGACGAAAACCACGGGCAGATCCCAGATGGCGGCCAGATTGACCCCTTCGTGAAACGCCCCCTCGGCGACCGCGCCGTCGCCAAAGAAACAGACGACGACCTGGCGGCCCTTACGGAGCTTGATCGCGAGCGCCATTCCGGCCGCGAGCGGGATTCCACCGCCGACGATGGCGATCCCCGGGACCATGCCCTTGGCCATGTCGCCGACGTGCATCGAACCCCCCTTGCCACGGCAACAGCCGGTCGACGCCCCGTAAAGTTCGTCGAGCAACTCCTCGACCGAGAGCCCCTTGGCAAGCGCATGTCCATGGCCGCGAAAGGTGGACGTGATGACGTCGTCGGCCGCAAGGGCCGCACAGACGCCGACCGCCGTCGCTTCCTGGCCCTGGCACTGATGGATCGTGCCTGGCATCGAACCTTCGAGGAACAGGAATTTCACTCCCTCCTCGAATTCGCGGATGAGCGTCATTCGTTCATAGAGACCCAGCAAGAATTCGCGCGTGTATTCGGCCTCGGGCTGGGGCTCGGCGTGGTCGGCGCGCGCGGCCCGGTTGCGGGCGAAAAACGAAGCGCCTTGCGCAGGGGAGGGCGCGGGTTCCGGGGTGGCCGGGGGCGCTTGCTGGGCGGCTTTGGGCTGGGGTCGAGCGGGGACGGGCAGGGGGCCGAGAGGCGCTTTTTCGTCGACCTGGAATCGCGCGATCTCCTGGCCCGAGGCGGCTTCGCCGCCGGCGGGGGCAAAGATCGTCTCGAGGACGCCGCTCGCTGGCGATTCCACGGTCATGATCGATTTATCGGTCTCGACCTCCAGGAGCGGGTCGCCCCTACGCACCACCTGGCCGATCTCGACCAGCCACTTGAGGACGAGAACGGTGGGGTCGACCGTCCCCACGTCGGGCATCCGCATCGTGTATTCCATCAGGAGCCTTTCTCTTGAAGCATGCTCGGAGCTTGGTTTCGCGAGCCCAGCCAGTCGATCCGCTCGAGGACCGCGTCGTGGACTGCGCGGCGGCCCGCGACCAGAATATCGTCGGGACCGCCCAGGCCCAGCACCTGGTGGGGATCGGCCACCATGCGGGACAGCGTTTGGCGAACGATGTTCAGGTAATGTTGTTTGATGTAAGTGCCGAAATTGACCTTGGTTACGCCCCGTGCGATTGCCTCGGCCAGGGCCTCTCGGGTGATCCCCGTGCCACCATGCAGCACGAGCGGGATCTGGAGCCTGCGCTCGATTTGCTCGATGAGATCAAGATCGAGTCCCCCGGGCTGGCCGAGCTGGATGTGGACGTTGCCCACGCTCACGGCCAGGAGGTCGACGCCCGTCGCCGCCACGAAGGCTTCGGCCGCCGCGGGGTCGGTGCGTTCGCCCGTGTGGCTGGCGGAATCGGCCAGACCCGCGCCCATGGGCAGCTCGCCGACCTCGCCCTCGACGGCGACCCGCGACACGTGGGCATGGCGCACGATCGCGGCAACCCTGGCGGTCATCGACTCGAAGGGAGCGCCCGGGTCGGCGAGCATGACGAGGTTGAATCCCAGGTCGACCGCCCCGCGGACCCAGTCGTCGCGTGGGCATTCGTTGAAGATCAGCCCGCAGGGGACGGTGGCGGATTGGGCGGCCGCGAGGCCGAGCTTGGCGTATAACTCCAGGCGCTCGGGGGTGCTTCGTGGCCGGCTCAGGAAGTCGCCGTTGAAGCCCAGGATCACTGGCGAGCGGGCTTCCTCGGCCGCGTCGACCACACCCTGGAGCGATTCCAGGTTCCAGCTTTCGAAGTAGCCGACGGCGTACCGGCCTTCACGCGCCCGTTTCATCATCGACCCGATCGGCTCAAGCGGCATTCGTCGACTCCCCGTTGGCGGTCCGCCCGAGGTCGCGCGGGCGCAGCCAAGATTTCAACCGGAATCGCAGGTGAACGCCAGCCGTAACGGTCTGCCTTCGTTCTTCGCTCGCAGTAACCCAATTCCTCACCCCGTGATCCTCATGTTTACGAAAAGATGCGCAGTGTTGCATTTGGGCAACACGGAATTGTTTTTGGACGAATCAGGATATTGACAAACGGCGAGCAGGTCTTGCATGCTAGGTCGATGACTCGAATTGGCTCACTGATGAGCGTTGTGATTGGGTGTTGGCATCAAACTCGTTATCAAGGACTCGATTGCATGAAAAGACCTTCTGCTGTTCTCACGATCGCGGGCCTGGCCTTCGGTCTGCTGCTGGCTGTCGCGGGCGGCGCCGCTCGGGCTGACAGCCTGACCCTCAATTTGGGAACGTCGCTCAACGGGACGGCACCCACTGGAACCGCCCCTTGGGCGACCATGACGTTCACAAGCACCACGGCGGGCACGGTGGATCTTTCGATCACCAACAACATGCCCGAGGCGGAGTATATTCCTGTTCTTGTGTTCAATACAACGGTCCCGAGCGCGAACCTTTCGAACATCTCGATCACCCAGACCGTGACCGGGCCCCAGAACGACGGAATCACAATCGGAACTGGGCTTACTGGCGATCCCAGCATCAAGGCCGGGAATTTCAACATCCAGCTCGATTGGACGACCGCCAATAACTCGAACCGTTTCAAGGGAGGCAAGACGGTCGACTTCACGATCACGGACACGGTCGACAAGATCACGGCGGCTTCGTTTGACTCAGTGAGCACCGGCACTCCCGGTGGTTATTACGCCGCCGCCAAGGTTCAGGGCATCACGGGGGGGAAGAGCGGCACGATCGTGGCGCCCACCGCGGCGGTTCCCGAGCCGTCGTCGGCTGTCTTGGCCTTGATCGGCCTGGCGGGGGCTTCGTCGCTGGCGTGGTATCGCCGGCGCAAGTCGTCTTGAGGATTTGCCTGTCGGCGATGCGGCCTACTCGTAGAGATCTCTTCCCTTTCGCTCCATGACCGGCGGCCGGGGGATTCGCGTCGTTGCGATCCTCCGGCCGCTGCCGCGCGCCCAGCCCACGCAGCCGGGTTTCTCGAGTCGCCAGCACATGCGTCACCACGACGCTGGGCCTGATACCCACACACGCACTTCTCGCCCAATGGCGGAGTGCAAATGTTTAAGAAACGAATCACAGCATGGCATTTCGGCCACAAAGCTTTTTTTCCTCTAATTCTTCATTACATTGTCTATCCATGAGCGTCGATTGCATGCCTGCCTTGTGGCGCGCCTCTTCGCATCAATTACGCTCTACAACGCGTCCCTCGCTTCGCACTCTTCACTTTTGATTGAAAGGATCTGGCTTCATGAGAAAACGACATTGCATTCCGAGACTGGCGGGCGTGGCCTGCGCTCTTCTGGTGGCCATCGCCGGCGCATCGGCCCAGGCTGACAGTCTGCTGCTAAAGCTGTCGACCCACATCAACGGGACTACTCCGGGAGACGCCACACCCTGGGTGACGGCCGATTTTGAGAGTACCACGGCGGGCACAGTGACCCTGACGATCACCAACACGATGCAATCGGCCGAGTACCTCCACGACTTCCTGTTCAACACCGTCTCGACCTTCAACCCGTCGAATCTGACGATCACCCAGACCGGCGGCGCCGCCACGCCGACGACGATCAATCAGGGCGAGGATGGCTACAATGGCGGTTCGCAGACCAAAGCTGGGCTGTTTGATGTTGAGATGACATGGAGCGCAACCGTCTTTGCCGGCCAGGACACCGCGATCTTCAAGATCACGGGCACGAACATCACGGCGGCGACTTTCGACGCCTTCAGCACGGTCTCGAGCGGCACGGGTTATCTTGCCGCCGCGGATGTTCGGAATATCCAGCCGGGCGGGGCCAGCGGTTCGATCGGCACCCAGACGGCCGTGGTTCCCGAGCCGACATCGGGGGTCTTAGGGTTGATCGGCCTGGCCGGGGTATCGTCGATCCGTTGGTTTCGTCGCCGCAAGTCGTCGTGATCGTCGGTGATCGGGCGAGCGCCCCGATCCGCCATTCCGACCCGATTCTGGAACCGGGCCAGGGCTGCGCTCGTCGCGAGCCCCGGTCCCGGTCGTTCGATTCAGGCGAAGTCGCCTGACTCAAGTCCCCCCATCAGCGTTTGAGCTGATCGCAGTGGGGGGTGACCTTGTGGATGTTGGGCTCGATGTTGACCTCGACCTTGCCTGTGGCCCAGGCGAGCGCTCCCAGGAGCAGGCCCTGGTACGCGGGGCTCTGCCAGACATCCTCACGGTGGCCCATCGAGGTGTAGAAGACCCGCCCCTTGCCATAATTGCGCGCCCAAGTCATGGGGAAGTTGGGGCGGTCGTACATGGGGCCTTTCATGCCGGTGGTGTCTTGCACCATCACGACGTGGAGGTCGTCGGGGAAGTTCTTGAGGGCGTACCACTCTTCCTGGATGGCGAACGAATTGTCGGAGCCGCCGAGGTACTTTTCGACGCCGGGGAAATGGGGCGAGACGACCTCGATGCGCCCCTTTTGCTGGGCGCCATGGACGATGAATTCGCCGCCGAGCATCTCGATGTAGGGGTCGTCCTTGCCCTTGTTGCGCGCTCCATGGTGGCCGAAGGTATCGGCGGCGCAGTGCATGCCGAGGAAGCCCTTGCCGCTCTTGATGGCGTTGTAGAGAGCCTTTTCGCCTTCGGGAGTGATCGGGGGCGATTTCTCGCCCTGGCCTTCGGTGGTGAGGTCGCCGGTGGTCTCGAAGACGAAGGCGTCCCACTGGCCGATCTGGTCGGGGTTGAAGACGCCGCCGTCCTTGGAGGCGGTCACTTCGAAGCCGTGTTCCTTGCCGATGTCGGCCAGGATGGTCTCGGCCAGGCTGGGCTTGCCGTTCCGGCGGGTGACGACGGGATGGGGAAAGCCAGCGCTCTTGATGAAGAACAAGACGCGTTTGGTTTCGCCCTCGGTGCGGGCCAGCAGGCGGTTCATCGCGCCCAGCCCCAAAAAGGCCGCTCCCCCGGCCGCGAGCAACTCGCGGCGACTCAAAGCGTTGGACATCGGTCGGTCTCCTCGTGAAAGTGTGGCGACCTCACCACGGTTTGGATCGTGCAGCGCCGCGGGATTCGCGGGCGTCTGCTTCTTCTTGTACCCGACCCGCCGCCCCAGGGAAATCGGCCAGCGGCGGGCCAGGGCGTTTCCATGCCCGGGGTCGAACCCGCTCCCAGCGGGTTCACTCGAATCGTGTGATCCACCCTGGGGTTCGAGGTTTGCGCTTGCACGCAGGCCTAAGGGCGAGTAACTTGGCGCACCTGGAAGAGTTGTTCGCGAGATATCTCAACGACTTGTGGACACGGCTCGAGTCGGCGGCGGCGCGGGCGTGGCCAATCCTGGCACGGACGCTGGAACCCTTCCCGGCGTCCATTTCTCGGCTGGGGGACGCAACCAGAATGGCTCGCTTCACGAGTGCTCCCGAGACCGCCGAGCAAACGCAACTCTCGCGGCTCTGCGTCTCGATCCGCGGCAAGCTCCAGTTCATGGACTACCTCGTGCGGTCGGCGCTCGTCGACTCGGAGCGGTTCCAGGACGAGAACGACCCGGGGACGCGGATCTTCATCCGCCAGCTCCTGGAGATGCACGCGGCCAATTTGCGGGTGGAATCGCAAAACATGCGGTTGGTCGCCGACCTGTGCGCGGCCCTCGAGAATCTGGTCGAGAGCCCGATCCACTCAGACGATTCGGGGGATTCAGAATGAGCTCGCCAACGAACGGAATCATGGGCGCTCAGGACCACGGGAGCTCGGTCGAGGTCGACGAGGCTGGTGGTGGAATCGCCGGGAACGGCGCGATGGCGACGCCGGAATTGCTGAGGTCGCTTTCGGAAATCAAGGGGCAGGCGCAGTTCCTGCTCTATCTGGCGGACCACATCGAGGAAGCCCTCGCGCAGCTTGGCGGCGAGGCCGATCATTGCCACGCTTCGTTCTTGTGCAAGATTTTGGGGATGTACTCGAGCCAGCTCGAGAGCAAGCATCAGGGCCTGGGAGAGCGAATCGCCGAGGCCTGCCAGGAGGTCTACGTGACCGTCCGCGAGCGCGAAATCGCCTGATCGACGCGACGGAAAGCCGTCCCCCGCGATCGGAGTGCTCAATCCTGTCCGCCAGGCTTGCGATACGCGCTTGAATGCAGCCGAGAAAGCCCCAGGCGAAACAGAATCCAGAGTGCCGTCACGGCCTCGCCCATGTTGATCTTGGAGACGCCCGCGCGGCGGTTCTCGAACAAGATTGGCGTCTCGCCCATCCGGCAGCCGACCTGGGCGCACCAGTAGAGGATCTCTTCCTGAAACGAATAGCCGCGCGACTGAACCCGCGAGAAATCGATCTCGGCCAGCTTGCTGACGCGGTAGCAGCGAAAAGCGCCGCTGTTGTCCTTGGTGGAAAGCCCGAGCATCAGCCGGGCGTAGCCGTTGATCCCCGAGCTCATGAACCGCCGCTTGAGCGTGAAGCCCCCCTCGACTCCTCCGCCGGGTACGTAGCGCGAGCCGATCATGACGTCGTGGTCGACCATACCGGCGACCAGATCGGGGATGAAGCGCGGCGGGTGGCTGAAGTCGGCGTCGAGATTCAGCAGGTATTCGTACTGATTGTCGATGGCGAACTTCATCGCGGCCAGGGTCGCCGTTCCCAGCCCGAGCTTGCCGGGGCGGTGGATCACGTGGATGTCCGGCAGCGACTCGACGAGGCGGTCGGCGATCGAGCCCGTGCCGTCGGGGGAGTTGTCGTCGATCACCAGGATCGAGGCGTCGCGGGCCTGATCGCGAATGGCGTGGACCAGCGGGTCGAGGTTGCCCGCCTCGTTGTAGGTCGCGAGCGAGACCAGCAGACCGCGATGCGAGTGACGTTCGGCGATGCGATCGGTCACGCTGGAGAACCCTCATGGATCATTGGACGAGCGCGCGCCTGGGCCGATACGGCCCTGCGCAAGCGCACCATGGTATGTGCTCGGCGGAAACCGCGCCAAGGCGACGGTCCGCGCGTTCGAACGATCGGGATCCGACCCGGCGGATTGGGCGATGTGTGGCGACGAGCCTACTCGAGTGGGTAAAAGAGCAGGCGCCGCTCTCCGATGTTCCTTTCCACGCCGACGCGAAGTCGAGGGGATCGGTCAACCGTCGTTGTCGCCCATCCCGGGAAGAAAGGCGACTGGGAGCACCACGATGCGGGTCGGCGACGCCTGCTCGTCAAAGGACCGTCGACAACCCGCACGCCGATCATCGTCGTTTCCGGGCCGTCTTATTAGCCTTCGACAGTCGGCCGTGAACCCCCCGCATGGTTCTGGCGGATTTCCTCGGCCGGGCATCCGAATAACGCGATTGGGCCGTGCGCGGACCGTCGCCGCGCCGGCTCAAGCATGCTCAAGGTCGCCTGGGAGCGCCAAAGAGCCTGCTGTAGGGAGGGATGTCGTGCCGCGTCTCAGCCCGGTGGCTGCCACGCGCCGTCCGGGCTGGCTCGGGCGCTGATCCCACCGGGTCGGCGCCTTCGACCTCGACCCCCGATGGCTCTTTGTGGCCCCAGGAGTCGTCCACAGGGCTGACCTGGCGAGTCAGAGGGGCGGGGTGCTCGGGGGCTGTCAGCTCTTGATTCCGCGACCACTCGGTCCAGGCCTGGATCGAGGCGTAGGGATCCTCGATCGGTTCCTCGCGATTGGGGGTTCGTTCCATCTCGTCCCGGGTTGGCGCGGGTTGGGTCACGCTCACGATCGGTTCGTCTCCGGAATCGATCTCGCCTTCCCAGCCGACCTCGACCAGGTCTTCCTCGACGCGGATCGGCGGTCGCGAGGGCAAGAGGGCTTCGTGCTGCTCAAGCCCGGCGGTCGATGACCGGACAGGTAGCGGGCGCGTTGCGATCTCGGCAATGGGGACGACCGGTACCGGAGCCAGCACGCTGGGAGATGAGGCGCGCTCGGAACCGAGCGGCCGCGCGTCGAGGAAAAGATCGCGGGCGTAAAGCATGTGCAAAGCGCGGGCGTTGCCGCGCGCATCGCGATGCAGCCT
Organism: Planctomycetales bacterium; assembly: GCA_027459775.1. Classification (GTDB taxonomy): domain Bacteria; phylum Planctomycetota; class Planctomycetia; order Isosphaerales; family Isosphaeraceae; genus JAKBAP01. The sequence continues at coordinate 8,548 of DAIDHE010000375.1, forward strand.
CTGAAGCCGGCCGCGGGTCGCTTGGTCGAGCTCGCCGTCCTTGCCCAAGAGCTCGAGGGCCTCGTCAAAATCGAGTGGGAGCAGATGGACATGATCGACGATCATCGATGCCAACCCGCGGCGTCGGCGGTCGGCGAGGAAGCGGATGGCTTCGGTGGCGCCGACGAGTACGGTCCCCGCGAACCCCGCCTGTTCGCTCGGCCGGTGGGTCAGCGCCCGGATGGCGTCGGCGGTTGCCGGCGACGAGCGCTCGACGTCGTCGATCACGAGCAGCCAGCCTCGACCGTCCGCGTTTTCATCCTTGAGAGCCTGCTCAATGGCCCGCCGGGCAAGTCCGATCGCCCGTGGCGCCGCCAGGCCGAGGGCATGCCCAACCAGCCCCAGAAAGTCGGCCTCGTCGAGTGCCGGCGAGAGCGCGACATGGACGGTCCTGCGACCGGCGTCCAGGGCGTCGATGACTCGGTCGACGAGCCAGGATTTCCCCGAGCCGTGCTCGCCGGTGAGCAGGATCGGCCCCGGGGGCGAGGCGCTCAAGGCCGCCCGCAAACGCTCAATCGCCACGCGACGGCTCGCGGTCGGCCGATCTTTTCCCGCGTTCACCGCTCGGTCGTCCGTCTTCCGCGTCCTCGTCGCGCCAATCTCCACGGCCCGCTCCCTTCGCATCCTGGCTGTCACATCCCCCGCGTCGCCGACGTACGCCTTGACGGCGAGAGAAGCGGCGACGGCGTGTCGCGGCGTTCTGTGTCCATTAGTACACGACTGCCCATCCATCGGGCCTCTCGTGGAACCCGCCTGCATCGCTTATCATCGACTCCGTGATCGAGCGGGCTTGAGTGGAATCGAGTAAAGCCGGGGCAAATCGCTGGAAGGGGATCTCGGCGTCGTTGCCCGAGGATTTCGGATGTTGGTAAAATAAATCTGATTAACCACGGGGCCAGTGATCGGTGATCGAGAGGTCGAGTGGCGATTTCGACCGACGAGAATCGGGATCCCTAAGGTGGTTCGGAGGCTCTCGTGGCGACCGATCTGAATACCGCCAGCGACGATCGAATCGGCGGCTACCGCTATGTGCGGACGATCCACCCCGGCGCGACGTCGGTTGTAATGGAGGTTCTCCAGGAAGGAACGGAACGGCGATTCGCCCTCAAGCAGCTCCTGGCGTCGCGCGCCGAGGACCGTGACGAATACAAGGCGTTCATGCACGAGGCCAAGCTCGGCATGGATCTCAGGCATCCCAATCTGATCCGCGTGCACGAGCTGGTCAAGGATCCGATCCAGCCGTATTTTGTGATGGAGCTCTTCGCGGGCTATCACCTCAAGATGCCGATCGCGCGGCCCTCGATCTATCCGATGCCCCGCAAGCAACTGCACAGAATCGTGGAACAGGCTGCGTCGGCTCTTGCCTACATCCATGACAAGGGGTGGGTCCATCGCGACGTGAAACCCGAGAACATCCTGTTTAACAAGTCGGGCGAGGTGCGGGTGATCGACTATGCGCTGGCGCGGAGGTCGTCGACGGGGCTGTTCAAGATGCTCGAGGGAAAGACGCCGCGGCAGGGAACCAAGAGCTACATGGCCCCCGAACAGATCCGTTGCGAGTCGCCAACACCCTTGGCGGACATTTACAGTTTCGGAATCACCTGCTATGAATTGGCTTGTGGCCGTCCCCCATTCCGGGCCAATTCGTCGCAAGAACTGCTGGCAAAACATCTGGGAGAACGCCCCTTGCCCCTTGTCAGCCACAACAAGGCCATCTCCCCCGAGTACAACGACCTGGTTCTCCGGATGCTCCAAAAACGCCCAGCCGATCGACCTGCAAGCATGCACGAATTCGTGACCCGATTTCGATCGATCCGGATCTTCAAGGATGATCCCGATCCACTGGAAGGGCGATTGGATGCGCTGGGGTGAGAGGAAGGCACTGGCGAACCGCGAGAGGGGCGGGGCTGGCGAGCCATGGTCGAGGGCGACCAGGATCTGTTGAGTGGGATCGAGGATCGGAGATACATGGCCGGCGCGACCGAATATCGTCTCTCGTTCGAGACTCCGATTTACGAGATGGAAGCCCGCCTCGCGGAGATGGAGTCACAGTACGCCAAGAATCGAACCGGCGAGGAATCGCCGCGGATCGCCGAGCAGATCCGCCGGCTGAGGCGCGAGCTGGCCGCGCTCAAGCGCGAGGTTTACTCGAGCCTCGATCCCTGGCGGATCGTCCAGGTCTCGAGGCACCAGAACCGGCCCCAATCGCGCGACTACATCGCGCTGATTTTCGACCAGTTTCTTGAACTTCACGGCGACCGGGCGGTGGGCGACGACAAGGCGATCGTGACCGGACTCGCCCACCTGGACGACATGAAAGTCATGTTCGTCGGCCATCAAAAGGGGAAGAATCTCGCCGAGCGAACGGCCTGCAATTTTGGCTGTGCACATCCCGAGGGCTATCGCAAGGCCCTGTCCAAGATGCGTCTGGCGGCCAAGTTTGGGCTTCCGATCGTTTCCTTCATCGATACCCCAGGCGCTTATCCCGGCGTCACCGCCGAGGAGCGCGGCCAGGCGTCGGTGATCGCCGAGAGCCTGATGGCAATGAGCCAGATCCGCACTCCGATCGTGTGCGTGGTGATCGGCGAGGGGGGTTCGGGAGGAGCGCTCGGGATCGGGATCGGCGACCGGCTGGCGATGCTCGAATTCACTTATTACTCTGTCATCAGCCCCGAGGGCTGCGCCTCGATTCTGTGGAAAGGGAGCGAGCACGCCCCGAAGGCCGCGGCCGCCCTCCGCATGACCAGCCGCGACCTGCTCTCGTTCGGGATCATCGACGACATCATCCCCGAGCCCCTGGGGGCGGCCCACCGCGACCACCGCGAGGCCGCCGCGGGACTCAAGTCGTACCTCGTCCACGCCGTCCGCGAGCTCAAGACAATGCCGCTCGACGACCTGATGGAAAAGCGGTATCAGAAATATCGCACGATGGGCGTCTACCTCGAGCCGTCGGCGTCGGACTCAAACGGCGAGGTCTGAGCCGCCGGGCGGCCGGGCGCCTCGCGGTTTGCCTTAAACCTTGGCCGGTACGACGAACGGCGCTCGATAGTCGCGGGTGAGCATGGCATCGGCCTCGGGGTCGTTCACGAACGTTTCGCTCGAGGCGTTGACGTGGAGCTTGCGTCCCAGGCGATAGGCGATATTGCCAAGGTGGCAATAGGCGCTCGAGAGATGCCCCTCCTCGATGTCGGCGTTCAAGAGCTTACGGTCGCGCGCCTTCACGGCCTTGGCGAAGTTGGCAAAGTGGTCGCCGCCGCCACGACCGGAGGGGCCGGGCTCGAGCTTTGGTCCCTGATAGACCTGCCACGATTCGTAGCTCGTGATCGCAAGGATGCCCTCGGTTCCATAGAAGATATCGCCGATCTTGACCTTGAGCTCGTCGTTCGTAGGCAGGCCGCGGACCTCGAACTGGAGCTCGCAGTCGTCGAACTCGTAGGCGACGTGCAGCGTGTTGGGCGTCTCGCCCTGGTCGGTGTAGCCGAACCGCCCGCCCGAGGAGGTGACGGCCTTGGGGAATTCGTTCTTGCCCAGTCCCCAGCGCGCGAGGTCCATCTGGTGGATGCCCTGGTTGCCCAGGTCGCCGTTGCCGTAGTCCCAGAACCAGTGCCAGTTGTAGTGGAACCGGTTGGGATTGAACGGGCGCTTGGGGGCGGGCCCCAGCCAGACGTCGTAGTCGACCCCCTTGGGAACGGCCGCGTCGGCCTTCACGCCGATCGAGCCCCGCGGCTTGTAGCAGAGCCCCTTGGCCATATAGATATGACCAAGTTTCCCTGAATGCATGTAGTCCATCGCGTCCTGGATGCCCTTGTGGCTGCGGCATTGGGTGCCCGTCTGGACGATCTTGTTGTATTTGCGGGCGGCCTCGACGATGCGCCTGCCCTCGCTGACGTTGTGGCTGACGGGCTTCTCGACGTAAACGTCCTTGCCGGCCTGGCACGCCCAGATCGCGGCGAGCGCGTGCCAGTGGTTGGGAAGGGCGATTGAGATCACGTCGATCGATTTGTCGTCGAGCAGGCGGCGAATGTCCTGAAAGAAGGCTGGCGGCGCGCCGTTCTTGTGCTCGACCATTTTCATCGCCAGGCCGGTCACGCTGGGGTCGACGTCGCAGATGGCGACGACCTTGGCGTCCTTTTGCCGTCCCCAGCTTTGCACGTGCTCGAGGCCCCGGCCGCGGACGCCGCAGACGGCCACGTGGAGCGTGTCGTTGGCCGAGGCAGGCTTGGAATCGCCCGCCGGCTCGTCGCTCTCGGCACGAGTCGCGCCCGGCAACAGGGCCATGTTGGCCGCGATCGCGGCCGTGGTTTCCAGAAATCGGCGGCGGGGAAGGCGCATGTCGAGAGCCCTCGGCTGGGGTAGGCGATCACGGGGGCGGGATGCTTCTTCTTTCCCATCAAAGCCGACCCACGCTCGGACGTCAAGCAGGTGGGCCATGGGATTTCGAGGCGGATCGTCGATCGGGACCGGGAAAGGGTTCCCCGCCTTACCTTGCCAGCGCCCCGCGGCTGATCAGACCGGGGTCGCGGGAGACTTTTTCGGCGAAGCCGCGGAGGTTCGTCAGGACCGCCTTGAGCTGGCCCAGGGCCTCGCGGGCCGAGACGGCCATCGTGTTCAGATTGTCGTGGAGCTCGGCCTGGGTGATCAGCTTTTGCAGGCTGCCCTCGGTGTTCAGGCCCCCCTTGCCGTCGCGGAGCTTGCTACTGAGCAGCTCCAGATCCGAGGCCAGGACGTTGATTCGCCGGACCGCCTGGCCGATGTCGGTCCGGGGGCTCTGATTGACCGGCCCGCCGAGCTCCTTGAGCGCGGGCTCCAGGAGCGCCAAATCGGCATCCAGCCGGCTCGCGGCCGAGGCGAACCGGTCCACCGCCGCCTTGACCGAGGCCTGGGTCTTGTCGTCGAAAGTGTGGTTCACCTTCTCGGAGAGCTGGCGAAGATTCGCGATGGCCGGCTGGAACTCGCCCTCGTTGTCCTTGATGAACATGTCGATGGACTTGGCCGCCTTGGAGACATTCTGGCCGGTCGTCTTCCAGGTCGTCAGGAAGTCGTCGAGCTTGCCCGCGCTCTCCGAGATCTTGGTCAGTCCGGTGGCGGCGGAGTTGATGGAATTGAGGACGTCGCCGGCTTTTTCGAAGGCCTTGGTGGCCGCGGCGAGGGCCTTGGAGGGGTCTGGGGCCACCTCTCCCTCGATCAGCGGCGCGTCGCGGGGCGAGCGGGTGACGGGGATATGGTCGAGGCCCTCGCCTGGGAGCATCTCGATGGCGACGTCCCCGATCAGCGATCGCGTGATCCGGGGATGAGTCCCCATCCGGAGCTTGATCTTGGGCTCGAGCGCCAGGGTCACGATCACGCCGTCGGGCTGATTGGGCCGCTCGTCGAATGTGATCGCGAAGACCTCGCCAATCCGGATGCCGCTCTTGCGGACCGGCACGCCCTCGAGCACGCCGGGGGCCTCGGGATAGCGCACCTTGAGGTAGAGCTGGTCGCGGAGCAGGGCGGGGGATTCGCCGAACCAGATGATCATCATCGTGAGCACCAGTCCCGCCACGATGACGAACATGCCGATCCGGAACTGCATCACGCGCTCGTTCATGATTCTCCTTTCGGTCGCCCTCGGGTCTCATTTCGCGGCGGTCGCGGCGGTTGGCGCGGCCGTCCGCAATCGGGCCAGTTCCCGCATCCGCTCGCCAGCCTCGCCGCGGACGAACTGACCGACCCGGGGATCGAGGCTCGACTCGATCCGATCGGGCGGGCCGTCGTAGAGAATCTGCGACTCGCCCGGCTCGAGCCGCGCGATCGGATAAAGCATCACCACTCGATCGGCGACCTTGGCTACCGTCTTCATGTCGTGCGTCACCACCACGCCGGTCGCCTTCATCGTGCGCTGGGTCTGCAGGATGAGCTCGTTGATCACGTCGCTCATGATCGGATCCAGACCCGTCGTCGGCTCGTCATAGAGCATCACCTCGGGCCCGATCGCAAGCGCCCGCGCCAGGCCCACGCGCTTGCGCTGACCGCCCGACAGCTCGGCCGGCTTCTTGGTCTCGACCTCCGGCGGCAACCCCACCTCCTGAAGCCGCTCGGCCACGATCCCCGCGATCGACGCCTCGTCGCGCATGTGATGCTCGCGGAGCCCAAACGCCACATTGTCGAACACCGTCAAACTGTCGAACAGGGCCGCCATCTGAAACAAGAATCCAAACCGCAGCCGTAGCTTCACCATTTCCTTGCCATTCAATCGCGCGATGTCGCGGTCCGCGAAGAACACGCCGCCCGCGCTCGGTTTCAACAGGCCGATGATCAGCTTGAGCAGCACCGTCTTGCCGCAGCCGCTCTCGCCGATCACGCACAGGGTCTCGCCGCGACGGACCTTGAGGTTGATCCGGGTAAGCACCGTCTGACTGCGAAACCGCATGGTCACGTCGCGGAGCTCGATGAGCGCGCTGTCGGCCTCGGGCAGGCTCATAAGAGGGATTCCGTCTGGGGCCAGATCGAGCGATAGACGTTGTTCCAGGTGAGGCCAATCACGAAATCGAGGAACAGGATGGCGATGAACGAGAACACGAACGCCTCGGTGGCCGCCCGGCCCACGCCCTCGGCGCCGGCTTTCGAATTGAAACCCCGGTGGCAACTGATGAGCGCGATCGCCGCTCCGAAGAAATAGCTCTTGAAAACGCCCGCGAAGACGTCCAGGGTCTCGACGAAATCGCGAGTGTGTTTCCAGTAAGCGTACGAATCGATGTTCATGATCTGGGTGCTCACGACCGCGCCCCCGATCACCCCCATGAAGTCGCCCATCAGGGTGAGGAGCGGGATCAAGAGCACGCAGGCCAGGAACCGGGGTACGACCAGGTAATAGATGGGGTTGGTGCCCAGGGCCGACAGGGCGTCGATCTGTTCGGTGACGCGCATCGTCCCCAGCTCGGCGGCCATCGACGAGCCCACCCGCCCGGCGAGCATCGTCGCCGCCAGCACGGGCCCCAGCTCGCGGACGATCGAGATATTGATCACCGAGCCCAGCCGGGTCGCCAGCCCCATCATGTTGAACTGATGATAGGCCTGCACCGCCAGCACCATGCCAATGAAGGTGCCGGTGATGGCGACGACGGAGACGCTCTTGACGCCGATCGCGTAGAAGATCGGCACCAGTACCGACCATCGCGGCCTGCGCCTGCCGATCCAGACCATTGTGAGAGTCGCGAACGTGGCGACGTCGCCGATCTCCGAGACATGGTCGAAAATCTGCTCGCCCAGCCGATGAATGGGCGTGGACGGAGCTTCCTCGGCTTGTGCGGCCGTCGACGCGGCGATCGCCATCTCGATTAGACCTCCGTGAATCGTCCGCGCCGGCGCGGCGCAGGCGCGTTTTCCGATCGCCCGCCTCGATCCCGAGGCGCCGTCGTCATCCAACTGGTGGCATTCTGAACCTTTGGGGCGAAAATGGCAAGGTCGACCGAGCGTGCGCGGGTTGAGCCAGGCGGTTTCTGAACCAACCAAGGTCGATCGCCAGTCTCCGAGGCTGATTTCGGCGGACGGCTATCGCTTAGAACACAGGGTGGCTCGCGCCGACCTTCCAGCACTTCTGGGAGTAGTACAGAATGGCCTTCGCCAGCGCTTCCTCAAGCACCCCAGCGTCTGTACGGAAGAAATCCTCGCCCAGCGGGCCTCCTGAAACGACGACTGTGTAACGGCCGTTGTCGGCATCGCCGTTCCTTTGTCCGTCGATCTTCACGACGACGACAGCGCCTTCGTTGGCCATCTCCTCGAGGGCCTCCCACACGGCGTCGCATCCCTTCCAGTCCGGCCTCACGGTCCCCATCCCGAGTTCCTGGACGATCCGAGCCGCACGAGCCTGCAAAGTGATCTGGTCCATTTTCAGAACCCCCGTAACGCCTTGGCGATATCCTCGACTTCGCGCAACTCGCCCGTGGCGACTTGCTGAACGATTTTCCGCAACTGATCCGGCGTTATTCCAGTCGTGACGCCGTTGCGAGCCTTGAGCTCTTCCACGACGACCTGTGCCGTTCGCTTGTTGCCGTCGTTGAACTTGTGTCCCCCAGCGATGTCCCTGACAAGCGAGGCGGTCTTACTCCAAAACCCTTCTCTCCGTGCGGCATTCGCCAGGCTCGTGGACACCTCTCCAGTCAACGTTGTGCATCCCCCGAACCGGCGGTTGATCGCCGCGATCTCGTCGGCTGTGATGCCACTTGCGAATCCGCCGCCCTCGGGTGTGTTCCGTGCCACTCCGCTGCTCTTCTGGGCCGGATGCTCTTCTCAATCGCTCGGAACTCGTCGACCACCCCGACATCGTCGGTCGTGCGAGTGCAAGGCCGGGGGTCGACCGAGACGACCCTACCCACATTTCAATTCTACCCCGCATGATCCTGATTTGGACACGGCCTGGGAACATTATTTGGGCTCTACGCTTTCGAGCGAAATGTGGAACGGCTGGCTCGTTCCTTGTCGCCCAGCACTGTTGGATCGTCGCCGAGGAGTCTCAGAGTCCCTCCCACGCCGCAGGGGTGCTCGAAGCCAGACCCCAGACCTCCGGCGTCGGGGTCCGTGGCGGATCCCCAATCGAAGAATAAAAATCGAGAATTCAGACGAGGCCAATCTGGTCGAGACGGCGTTCGAGCATGGCCTCGATCATCTGGGCGGTCCTGTCGTAGGTTTCGAGGTCCGCGCCATAGGGGTCGTCGACATCGCCCCCGTCGGGGTTGAGCAGATAGGCGCGGGATTCGGCGCTGGGGACTTGTTCGATCAGGAGCCGGTGGTGTTCGGCGGTCATCGAGAAGCTATAGTCGGCCTGGTGGGCCAGGGCGGGCAGCATCCGTCGGCTGCGATGAGTGTCGAGAGCGCCGCCCCGGCGTCTGACGATCTCGACCGCGTGGGCGGCGGCGGGCGAGCCGCTCGCGGCGGCGACGCCGGCCGAGCGGATCACGTAACCGCGGTCCTCGAGATGGTCGATCGGGCAGCCCAGCCGGCGGGCCAGAATCGCCTTGCAAAGGGCCTCGGCCATGGGGCTGCGGCAGGTGTTGCCCGTGCAGACGAAAATGATGATCAGGCTGGCGCAGAGCGCCAGATCGGGGGCCTCCACGACCCCTTCGCGTTCGAGGCGGTAGCGGTCGCCGTCGATCCGCACGATGGTCGCCGGGCGCTGATAACGGGTCGGGCCGGCGTCGACGACCATGTCCAGCCCTCTCAGCTCGCGCAGCGATTCCGCGGTGCCAGGCACAGGATGCTTCTCGGTCGCGGCCATGGTGATCACCAGGGGAGCGGGCAACAGCCGGAGCACGTCACGCACGATCGATTGCGACGGGCTGCGGACGGCGAGATCGCCCGTGGGCGAAATCAGCGCCCGAGCGGCCTCGGGCAGGCGCTCGGCCAGGCCCCCTTCGAATCCGCTGGAAAAGACGAGCGTGGCCGGGCCGGGCCAGAGCCGGGCCGCCATCCGCCGGCCAAGGGTGGAAATCCCTGGCGCCCAGTCCGCGACCTCCTCCGGTCCGCGGAGGAGCAAGGTCAGCGGCCGGGACGGGTCGGAAACCCGCATCTCTCGCACGCGAGCCACGCCCTCGGGTGAAAGTGCGCACGCCGTCAACCCGTAGACCGTCTCGGTCGACAGCCCCACGACGCCCCCCTGGGCCAGACAGGCGACCGCGCGATGAACCACGTCGCGCGGATCGTCCGAGCCCGCGAGCTCAATCCAGCGAGGAGATTCCGCTCGTTCAGTCATAGGCTCGAAATCAAATCGATTGGGGCCAGGGGACGCCGCGAACGGGGTCTCGAATCCATCGGGCTCGGTCAGAGCAAGAGCATCAGTCCCTCGACCTCGCCGATCTCGGCGTAAATCGCCAGAACCTGATCCGCGCTCGTCACCGAGACGTCGAGGGTCACCGCGATGTGCCGCCCCCCCTTGGTCTCGCGTAGGGTATGGTCCACGTCCGAGCTCGCCGCGACGTGACGAGCCACCGCCGCCAGCACCCGACCGACAAAATCCCAATCATTGAGCCCGATCGCCTTGATCTGGTAGACGCCGGGAAAAGAGTGGACCGATTCCAGAAGTTCCAACGACGGTTGATGATCCATTCGATCACCCTCCAAGCAGGGCCTCGTCCCTCGGTTCCCCCGACTCACCGCCAGCGAACCTCACGACTTCGTCGCCCGGGCGACCCGCCGCGGCGGGCCGGGTCGATCCAGACCCGCGCCCGCTCGATCTCGTCCCTCGCTCACGCGTCATTTCTTGCGATGGCGAATGCGGCTCCGCATCCGACGCTTCTTGCGACCCACCTTGCGACGTCCTTTCCCTCGGCGACGACTGGCCATGCGCTCTCCCCTGGGTTTACGGATGCGGTCTTACACATCGTGCTCTTCGCGAACACGGTCGGCTGAAGCGAAACGGATACTCTAAACGAAGTCCACGACTCGACTCAAGGCCGAGAGGAGGATTCTTTCGCGCTTGGCGCGAGAAGCCAGCAAAAAGGAGGGCTGGGAAGACGACGGCGCATCACGCTTGATTCACCGGTTTCCACTCGATCGCCGACAGCGACGCCAGTGCCAGAAGTAAGGCGTGCGTTCCCTTGCGGGCGAGCCCCTGGGCCTCGACGGCGCGGTAAAGCTGCTCGGCCAGCGCGAGGCCGGGCAGGGCGAGCTTCATCCGCCGGGCCTCGGCCAGCGCGATCCCCATGTCCTTGAGAAAATGCTCGACGAAAAAACCTGGCTCGAAATTCCCCGCGATCATCCGGGGCGCGAGGTTCGAGAGGCTCCACGACCCGGCCGCGCCGCTGGATACGCTCTGGAGCACGGTCTCCAGGTCCAATCCCGCCTTGGTCGCATACAAAAGCGCCTCGCAGACCCCGATCATGTTGCTCGCGATCAAAACCTGATTCGTCATCTTGGCATGCTGGCCCGCACCCGGCGGTCCCTGGTGGACGATCGTCTTGCCCATTTTCTCAAAGAGTGGCCAGAGCGCCTGGACGACCTCTTTTTCGCCGCCGACCATGATCGAGAGGCGGGCCTCGCGCGCGCCGACGTCGCCGCCCGAGACCGGCGCGTCGACCGCGTGGACGCCCTGGGCTCGAGCGCGCTCGGCGATTTCGACCGCGAGGGCGGGCTCGCTCGTCGTCATGTCCACCACGACGGTCCCTGGCTTCGCTCCCTGGAGTGCCCCCCGGGCGCCCAGGATTACCTCGCGGACGTCGCTCGGGTAGCCGACGATCGAGAAAACGACGTCGGACGCGGCGGCGACGGCCGCCGGCGATTCGGCCAAAACGGCCCCCATCTGGACCAGGGCGGCGGCTTTCTCGGGGCTGCGATTAAAGACCACGGCCGAGTATCCAGCCGCGATCAAATGACCGCACATCGACTTGCCCATCACGCCCGTGCCGATCCAGCCGATGCGTGTTTTTCCGGGGGTAAACTCAGGTGCCATCTTGTATGCCTCGGCGCGTCATGAACGGGCGGCTAGAATATGCTGTCGCACGCCAAGGTATCACGGCCGAAGAGCGCTCGCCAGCGGCCGCGGGCTTCTTGGCTCGATGCGATGTTCGCGCGGATCGGACCGACATGAGGCCGCCGTCCGCTCACCGTTACCGATTCCAGGACCACTCATGTCGCACTCGCTCCTTTCTTCGTACCTGGGCCGGCACGATCTCGCGTCGGTCGCGCCTGGATTTCTCGCCTATCTGGCCAATCTCGATTGCGTGAATCGGGTGTCGCCCGAGGCGGCACGGGCGATCGTCGCCGAGCTCGCGGATCAGCGCTCGAATATCAAGCTCATCGCGAGCGAGAATTACTCGTCGATCGCGGTGCAGAGCGCGATGGCCAACCTGCTCACGGACAAATACGCCGAGGGGATCCCGCATCATCGCTTTTACGCGGGCTGCGGCAACGTCGACACGATCGAGGATCTGGCCTGCCAGCGCGCTTGCGACCTTTTTGGGGCGGCCCACGCCTACGCCCAACCGCACAGCGGCGCCGACGCCAATCTGGTGGCGTTCTGGGCGATCCTGAGAGCGCGGGTCGAGCTCGCCGAGCTGGTCAAGCTCACCGGCGCCGCCGATCCGAGCGCACTCCAGCCGGCGGACTGGCAAAAGCTGTCCCAGGAACAATGGGGGGTGGTCCGTCAGGCTCTTGGGAACCAGCGATTGCTGGGCATGGACCTGGCCTCGGGCGGCCACCTGACGCACGGGTATCGCCTGAACGTCTCGGGCAAGATGTTCGAGGCTCACGGTTACACGGTCGATCGCGAGAGCTTCCTGCTCGATTACGACGCGATTGAGAAACAGGCGGTCGAGGTCAAGCCTCTGATTCTGCTGGCGGGCTACAGTGCCTATTCGCGCGCGATCGATTTCGCCCGGATGCGCGCGATCGCCGATCGGGTGGGGGCGGTGTTCATGGTCGACATGGCGCATTTCGCCGGTCTGGTCGCGGGGAAGGTGTTCCAGGGGGATTTCAATCCCATGTCGCACGCGCATCTGGTGACCACGACCACGCACAAGACGCTCCGCGGACCGCGGGGGGGGCTGGTGCTCACGACCGCCGAGTTCAAGGATCACGTCGACCGCGGCTGCCCGCTGGTTCTGGGCGGCCCCTTGGCCCACGTGATGGCGGCCAAGGCGGTCGCCTTCACCGAGGCTCTCGAGCCCTCGTTCACCACCTACGCCCACGCCATCGTCGCCAACGCCCGCGCCCTGGCCGAGGCCTTCATGCGGCAAGGAATCAAGGTCTTGACCGGCGGGACCGACAACCACCTGCTCGTCCTCGACGTCGCGTCCACCCACGGCATCACCGGCCGCCAGGCCGAGGACGCCATCCGCAAGGCTGGCATCACGCTCAACCGCAACCCCATCCCCTTCGATCCCAACGGGCCCTGGTACACCAGCGGCCTGCGTTTCGGGACGGCCGCGGTCACGACCCTGGGAATGAAGGCGGCCGAGATGAACGAGATCGCCGAGATCGTCGCCCTGGTCCTCAAGCACGTGAAGCCGGCGACCGCACGCTCGGGCTCGCTCGACAAATCGAAATACACGCTCGACCCGGCCATTGAGGATCAAGCCAAGAGCCGCGCCCGCGGCTTGCTCGCCTCGTACCCCGTCTACGCCGAGATCGATCTGCCATTCCTCGAGGCTCAGCTCGGTCTTGCCTGAGAAGCCCCGGCTCGGTCGCGGAGCGCGGCTGGTCAGGATATCTCGAAAACACCACATTGCGAGATCGCGGGTTGCTTTATCGCAACGCAGGGCGAGCGTGTTTGGCGCGCGGTTGCTCCGTGGCCTACATCCCAGTAGGGACTGCCACGGAGCGTCGCCTCTTGAACACGAAATGGACCCAACCCATGATCGCCCAACGACTCCGCCAACAGCGACGAGTACGTTCGCGGCGCGGCGTCGCGGCCGTCGAGCTGGCAGCGCTGTTGCCCCTGATCCTCTTCATGTCGATGGCCTCCATCGACTTTTCTCGCGTGGTCTACGCCCTGGTCACGCTGCAAAACTGCGCCCGCAACGGCGCTCTCTATGAATTCAACTCCGCCGCCGGTTTTGGCTCGACGTATACGTCGCTGACGCAGGCGGTCACGGCCGACTCGGGGGGACTGACCCTGAACACGCCCACCGCGAGTTCGCCGGGCCTGGCAACCAACAATTACGTCACCGTGACCGTAAGCTGCCAGTTCAGCTTACTCTCGCTACCCGCGGTCCAGGGGCTGCCGGGCTTGCCCGGTTCGTTGACCCTCACCCAATCGTCGACGATGCCTTATCCGGCCTCGATATCGCTCTCGATCGGCGGGGCGGGTGGAGGATCTTGACCATGACCAGACGCCCCAAGACCCGACGAGCCCGCCGTGGGATCACCGCCGTCGAATCCGCGATCGTGTATCCGATCGCGATGCTTCTCATGATCGGAACCGTGGTCGTGGGAATCGGCATCTTTCGCTATCAGCAGATCCAGTTCCTGGCGCGCGAGGGGGCTCGTTACGCCTCGGTGCACGGACCGACCTACGCCCAGGAACAGGGGCTGCCCGAGGCCTCGACCCAAAGCGTGATGACCTACCTTGAGGGGCTCACCGTGGGCATGCCGGGGCTTGAGTGCACGAACGTGTCGTTTTCCTCGGCCTCCAGCCCCTGCACGGTGGAGGTCACCCTGCAATACACCTGGACGCCCGAAGGATACTTCCAAGCCATGACCTGGACCATTTCCTCGACCATGCCCGTGACCTATTGAACACGCCTCGAGAGAGGAGTCGCATCATGTTTCGCATTGAAAGGCTGTTGTGTCTCGAATCCAAGCGCAGGGGGACCGTGGCGGCCGTGGTCGCGCTCTTGACTCCGGTGATCGTCGGGGTCTCGGCGCTCACGCTGGACGGCGGGCTGATGTACCTGCAACGCAGGCAGGCGCAATCGATCGCCGACTCGGCGGCGCTTGCCGCCGCGTACACTTACTACAACACTTCGAACATGACCCTCGCCCAGGCCGCCGCGGTCGGCATGGCGTTTCACAACGGCGTGGCGATTACGAACTCGCAGGTGAGCTCGCCCCAGACGGGCTACATCTCGGTCTCGGTGACGACGACCAAGGCGCGTTCGTTCAGCGCGCTCTGGGGCGCGGGCTCGATGTCGGTGACCGCGACGGCGACGGCGCGGGGAATGACGGAGACCGTGCCCTACTCCAATTGCTCGGTCATCTGTCTCAACCCTTCGGCGCTGGGAAGCCTTACGATCAACGGTGGAGCGGATTTGACGACGACGCCCTCGGCCCTTTCCGCCCAGGCGCCTGTCCAGGTCAATTCCAACAACCCGACCGCCCTGCTCGTCAGCAACGGGGCCCAGGTCAACGCCTCGATCGATGTCGTCGGCGGCGACTCGATCTCGAATGGAAGCCATGTGTCCGGGACGATCACCACGGGCTCGTCCACGGTCCCGGACCCGCTGGCCTCGCTCCCCACGCCCTCGGTTCCGGCCGCGAGTCCCACGCCGATCTCGGGCTATCAAGGCTGGGGCCCGTTCACCCTTCAGCCTGGCCTCTACACTGGCAACGTGACGTTGGGCAGCGGCGGATCATTCACGATGCAACCGGGCCTATACTACTTTCAGGGAGGCAGCTTGAGCCTCGAAAACGGGTCGAGCCTCACCGGCAACGGCGTGACCATCTATGTCGACAACGGCGGCGGCACGATCAACCTTCAGGGCGGAACGACGACCAATCTCACCCCTCCGAGCAGTGGAACCTACTCGGGCCTCGTCTATTTCCAGGACCGAGCATCGTCGGTCACGCCCCTCATCGCGGATGGGGCCACCATCAACATGACAGGAACGTTCTACGCCGCCGGCGCGCCGATGGTCTTCGACGGCGGATCCAAGACCAACCAGTACAGCTCGCAAATGATCGTCGGTTCGATGAATCTTTCGAACGGCGCAGACATCGACGTGCCGTTCTCGGCGTCCTCGGTCGCCAGCAAGTCGCAGATCTCGGTCTCGCTGGTCAAATAGCCGTCATGGGCCGCGCCCGGACGAGGTTCCGGCGCGGCCTGGATTCTCGGACAAACCGATTGATCGCTACTTCACTACAATCATGTTTTGTATGATTCACTGGAGAGGTCCGGTATGATTCGCGGACGTAACAACCATCGGGACCAGCGTCGACGGGGAACCGTCGCCTCGGTGGTGGCGCTCTTGACCCCCGTAATCGTCGGAGTGTCGGCGCTCACGCTTGATGGTGGGTTGATGTATTTGCAAAGACGTCAGGCGCAGTCGATCGCCGACGCCGCCGCCCTGGCCGGCGCTTACACTTACTATAACACCTCGAATTTCACTCTCGCCCAGGCAGCCGCCGTCGCCATGGCCGCTCAGAACGGCGTCGCGATCACGGCTGCGCAGGTGACCTCGCCTCAGACTGGATACGTCAGCGTGAGCGTCACCACGACCCAGTCTCGCACGTTCAGCGCCTTGTGGGGCGCGGGCGTGATGTCGACGACGGCGAGCACGACGGCTCGGGGGACTTCGAGCACTCAGCCGTATTCGACGGCGTCGGTGCTGGTGCTGGACCCGACCAGTTCGGGGAGCCTGACCGTCTGTGGTGGCGCCAAACTTACCTGCGGCGCTCCGGTCCAGGTCAATTCCTCAAGCAGCACGGCCGTCAACGTCAACAACGGCGCGCACCTTGAATCGTCGGTCAACATCGTGGGGGGGTACACCGTCGCCAATGGCAACCACATCGACGGCACCATCACCACTGGAGTCTCCTCGGTCGGTGATCCGCTCGCGTCCTTGCCGACTCCCAGCATGCCGGCGGCGACGACCACCCCGATGTCGAACTATCAGGGATGGGGCTCGTTCCAGATGCAGCCTGGGCTCTACAGCGGCGGGGTCAGCCTGGGCAACGGCGGCACCTTCACGATGGCGCCCGGGGTCTACTACATCTCGGGCGGCGACTTCACGGTCGGCAACGGCGCGACGTTGACGGGCAACGGCGTCACCATCTTCATGGACAACAGCTCGGGCGGCACGATCAATTTCGAGGGCGGCACGAAAACGACGCTGACGCCTCCCAGCAGTGGAACGTACTCGGGACTGAGTTACTTCCAGGACCGCAACAACGCGACCGCCCCCAATTTCGCCAACGGCTCGACGATCAATCTGTCCGGGTCGTTTTACGCGGCGGCCGCCCCGATCACTTTCGCCGGCGGCT
>DAIDHE010000429.1 GCA_027459775.1 Planctomycetales bacterium
TTCGCGGCGCCGTTCGCGTCCGAGTTGCCCGACGGTCTCGAGTACGTCGGCGGAAAGCTGGGGTTCTTGCACGAAACGCCGAGCGTCCTCTCCGCGCCGATTGCCGATTACGAGCTCAACTGGCCGGGACTCGAGCAGGCCCGGGTTGCGACCGCTCTGGCTGGCCTGGTCGGAACTCTGGTCGTCTTCGCCGTCGGCTGGGGGATGGCGCGGGCGCTTCCCGCGCCCGAGGCGCGCGGGGTCGCCACGGATGCCATCTGAGGCCGCGCTCGAGCCCGCCCGCGCGCGGGTCTTGCCCCGTCGCGCGGACGCGCGGGCGGCACTAGGTCTTGCCTCCGTCTATGTCGTCGTGGTGGTCGCCGTGCCGCTGGGCTGGTGGCGCGTCCTGGGCTTGCTCGCGCTGGTGTTGGCGTTCGTGATCGGCTGGCTGGGCGTCGCGGCTCGGGCGCTGTTCAGGCGCTGGCTTTGTCTCTTGCTGGTCGTCGCGTTTTTCGCCGGGACCGCGGCCGCGGCCAATCCCGAGCGGGCGCGGCTGGGTCTGGCGGCGACGGCGCTTGCCATGGCCGCCAAGAGCGCGCTCGCGGCGGCAGCCATGCTGACTCTTACGAGTGCTTATTCATTCACGAATGTGCTCGCGGCGATCCGGCGGCTGGGCGCGCCCGCGGTTTTCGTCGACGGCCTTTATTTCATGGAGCGTTATCGGCACCTGCTGGCCCAGGAGCTCGCCCGCATGACGACGGCGCGGCGGGCGCGGACGTTTGGCCGATCGAGCCTGTCGTGGACGGTGCTCACAGGACTGCTGGGGGGGCTTTTGCTGCGGACGCTGGAGCGCTCGCTCCGCGTCCATGACGCGATGCTCTGCCGGGGCTGGACGGGCGAGCCGCGGGATCTCGAGTCATGAATATGTATGGTTCCCTTGTTCAGGGGCGTGTGATGACGGTTGACCGGAAGAGCGACTATGCGACCGCCGGGGGGCCGGCCGTTCGGGTGACCGGGCTGGAATACGCCTATCCCGACGGCCGCCGCGCCCTGGCGGGGGTCGAGCTCGTGGTCGAGGCCGGCGAATCGGTGGCGCTGGTCGGGCCCAACGGGGCGGGCAAGAGCACGCTGCTCTTGCATCTGAACGGCATTCTGCCAGGGCGGGCGTCGCGCAATCTGTTCACACATGTTCATGACCTGGAATCCGCGTCTTCGCCCTCCCGAGCTATCAGTCCCTGCGTTTGGATCGATGGATCGCCTGTCGACGCCAAGCATCTCAGGGAGGCGAGGCGCAAGGTGGGGCTGCTGTTTCAGGATCCCGACGATCAGCTCTTCTGCAACACGGTGCTCGAGGACGTCGCGTTTGGCCCGCGGAATCTGGGACTTTCGGTCGACCAGGCGCGGCGGCGGGCGCTCGAGTGCCTGGCCCGGGTGGGGCTCGAGGACGCCGCCCCGCGTCCGCCGCATCATCTGAGCTTCGGCGAGCGCAGGCGGGTCTGCCTGGCTGGCGTGCTGGCGTGCGAGCCCATGGTGCTCGCGCTCGACGAGCCCACGGCGAATCTCGATCCCCGCGCGCGGCGGCGGTTCATCGAGCTTTTGGGCGGCCTGCCGGGCGTCAAGCTGATCGCGACCCACGACCTCGAAATGGTGCTCGCGCTTTGCCCGCGGACGGTGCTGCTCGACCGTGGCCGGGTCGTGGCCGATGGACCCAGCCGCGGTCTGCTGGACGACGCCGACCTGCTCGAAAAGCATGGCCTCGAGCGCCCGTTGTCGCTCGAGCTCGAGGCGCGATTCGCGGCTGAACGGCGCGGCGCATGCTAGCGCCATGGTTGTTCAGAGTGAACCACGGAGACACAGTGGCACAGAGAAGAAAAGAGTAGAAGAAAGAAAGATAAGAGAATAAGATAAGAAGAAAAGAGAAATACGGGTCAAGGCTCGGAGTGAGCGTCCAGACGAGTCACAACGATCATAACAGTCTTGGATATCCGCACATGATGATATACTCAATATTGCTGTGTGCACCGCTGGATGAGGCGCTTGTAGCTCGGGAGCTCGTGGAGTGGCTCGAGGTCGGGGTCGGCGGCCGCGCTCGCGGCCGAGCATCCGCCTTCGAAGGCGCGGGCCAGCAGATCGACGGCACGCGCGCGGGTTTTCGCGTCTCCGGTCTTGCGCGCGAGCAGGGCCAGAGCGCAGGCGGCGTTGTACGAGCGGTTGGGGGTGGGGCTCTGGAGCAGGCGTTCGACGTCGTCGATCGTGGCGGGTTCGCCCTGGCGGCCGCGGACGAGGGCCCGGAGCTGGACGGCGTCGATGAGGTTGGGATCGGCGTCGAGGGCCTGGTCGAGGTGGTCGAGGGCCGCCTGGGGCCGAGTGGCGCGTTCCAGGAGTGCCATTCCGTAGAGGGCGCGGGCGTTGCGGGGATCGAGGGCGAGGGCGTGGGTGAAGTCGGCGCGAGCGGCGGTCGGATCGGAGTGCAGGCGGGCGAGTCCGCGAGCAACCTGGGCGATGGGGTCGTTGGGATGATCCTTCAAGATCTGGCTGAATCGTTGCTCGGCTTCGGCGGGGCCGCCCAGGCGCGCGAGGGCCTCGCCGAGCGCGGTCAAGAGAACGACGTCGCGGCTGCCGAGCTCGAGAGCGTGCTCGAGGTCAGCGCGGGCTGCCGAGGGCTGGTCAAGTTCGAGTTCGACCAGGCCGCGGTCGACCAGGGCCAGGGCGAAGTCGGGCTCGAGGGCGCAGGCGAGGTCGTAGGCTTGCTTGGCGTCCAGGAGCCGGCCCGCGCGGGCGAGCGCGAGCCCGCGGTTGAAGTGGGTCCAGGCGAATCGGGGACCGCGGGCCGAGCAGGCGGCGAAATCGCCGGCGGCCTCGAGGAATCGGCCCTGGGCGAAATGGCAGTGGCCCATCACGAACCACGTCCAGAACGAGGTCACGTCGAGGGCGAGTGCACGCCTGAGCGAATCCTCGGCGGCCGGGGCGTCTCCCGAGGCGAGCTGGCTTTCGCCCAGGATCGTCAGATCATGGCATGTGACTGGATGGCGCATCTCGGCGTGCTCGCGGTCGATCGCAGCCCTCTCGGCATCGCCGAGGGCGGCGTGATAGCGGGCGCGCTCGGCGTAGAGAGCTCCCGGGGGGGGCGAATGCAGCCGCTCGGCCTTGTTCAACCGTTCGATCGCCCGCTTGACGGCCCGCTCGCGGTCGGCTTCCGAGCCCAGGCGGGCGGCCAGACGCACCCGCGCGCGGGCCTCGAGCAGCACCAGCTCGACGGCTTGGCCAAGGATCTGGTCTCGTTCGGCGGGCTCGAGTCGATGAAGCCAGCTCGAGCTCGAGGGGACGCCTTCGGCCGAGAGCCCAAGCCCGTCCAGAGTGCGATTCGCCGTCTCGAGTCCGTGCTTGACACGTGCTGGGTCGAGGCCCTGGGCGGAGAGCAAGAATTGGCTCTCGGTGTAATCGCGTTCAAACGCTCGGGTGCGGACCCGAGCGGCCAGGCCGCGGGCCGCTTCATAGGCGTAATGGGCGCCTGTCGCGAGCGATCCCAGCATCAGGACCGACAGGATGGCGACCGAGCTCGCACTCGAGATCCCCGGGTGTCGTCTGATCCACTTGCCCGAGCGCTCGCGGAGACTGGGCTCGGGGCAGTGCTTCATGGGGAGGTTCTCGAGAAACCTGCGCAGATCCTCGGCCAGGTCGCGGGCGCGCTGGTAGCGCGTGTCGGGGTCGAAGCTCAGGCATTTGGCGGCCAGGGAGTCAAGGCTCCAGGGGATTTGCGGCAAGTGCTCCCTGAGCGAGGGAGGGCGGCGTCGGGCCTCGCGCATCCGGCCGAGGGTCTCGAGCATGTTTCTTCCAGGCGGCGGGTCGGGGAACGGGTGCTCGCCGGTCAGGATCTCGAAAAAAATGATGCCCAGAGCATAGATGTCGGATCGCTCGTCGACCTCGTCGGGAGGCGTGTCGCCGCGAGGGTTGAACGCATCCATGTGTTCCGGGGACATATAAGGGAGCGTGCCGCCGATCAGAGCGCGGCGAGCGCCGCCTTCCGTGGCCGGCTGGTGCTCGACCGCGAGGTTGAAGTCCAGGAGCATCGGCGTCCCGTCCGATGCCATCAGGATGTTGGCCGGCTTGATGTCGCGATGGAGCAGCCCGCGGGCGTGGGCGTGATCGAGCCCCTCGGCAAGCCGGGCCATGATCCAGACGGCCGCCTGGATCGCGCTTGCGCTCGCCAGGAACTGGCGACACGGCTGTTCTTGAGCGAGATCGTCGGGCGGATGGGTCTCGGGCTCGATCGCACGGGAATGAACCAGCCGGGCGAACAGCGATCGCACCCGCGACGCGGCGACCGAGGAACTCCGGTCCCCCGATTGCGAGCGAGGGATCTGGTCGAGCGGATTCAGAACGCTGCGCCGGGACCGCCGCGACCGGAACGAGACGGAAGCAGCCGAACAGGGCTCGGCGGGGAGCGAGCGGCTGACCAGATCGATGGCTTCGATCAAGCTCTTGCCGTCGTGGCAAGTCGGTTTCAGCCCCCCCGATCGGTCGAGCACCTCGGCCAGGTTGGCCCCGCCGAAATAGGGCATGCACAGAATGCGAAGCCCGGTCTCCGGATCCTCCAGCACCGAGTGCACCGGCACGATGTTGGCGTGTTGCAGCCGAGCCAGGTTCTTGGGCTCATCTCCCTGGGCCCGCGAGACCTTGATGGCGACCAGGCGCCTGCCCAGGTTGATCTCCTCGGCGAGGAACACCCGCGCAAACGCGCCCCGGCCGAGCTCGAGCACGATCTTGAACCCGGCGATGACGTCGCCCGGGCCAGGCAGGCCCGTCGCGTCCCCCGTCGTCTCGGAGTCGGCGGCGTCGCACTCCTCGAGCGATCTCGCCACAGTGGGGCGCTCGTGGGGAAGGAGCGACAGCGAGGCAGCACTCGCTGCCCGCGAGCACTCAAGCTCGAACCGCGCTGCGAAGCGCGCCGCGGACCCCGTGCTCGGCGGACCACCGCTGCTCAGACCCGAGTCCTCCCGCGGTTCATCGAGATCGTCCCAGGCACGATCACCCGGGTCGTTCGGGGTCGAAAGCTCGCTCTCGTCCGGGATGTTCCACTCGTCCAGCAAATCGTGATCGACCGACGGCTGAAACGACCTGCTTTTCTTTTCCATGGCACTCCCCGCTTCGGATCGACCCTCGCGGTTGCCGTTCGGGGTCGCTGTTTGAGCCTCTACTTGTACCTATGCCCGAAACCGCAAGTTGTCCAACGCTGTCGGGAAATGCCGCGTCTATGTGTCGTCGGGCCGGAAAATGAGTGGTCGGCAGTCCGAGCGAGAACCGTGACCTACATTGTCGATAGGAGAGCGAGGATGAACCAATGCTGAGCGATGTGATCGCTGAATCCGCGTCCGTCCCGACCATGGGGAAGGTCATGAGCGACGCCTTGGCCAGGAGGCTGGCGAACGAGCTGGCCCGGGAATTCGAAGCTCCGGCGGCGATTCTCGACATCGCCAATCGCGGCTGGACGATGGCGGAAGGGTTCGCGGAATCGCACTTCCCCGCCCCGGTCGCGACCGCGGCGGAGGCCGCGGGGAATGTCGCGCTCGTGCACGGCGACGCGAGTCTTTGGCGCAGAGATGACGAACCCGGCCGGGTCTGGCTGCTCCTGCCTCTCGAGTCGCTGGACCGGCGTCGGGTGCTAGGGGGGGTCGGGTTCGTGGACTGGAAGATCCGGCCGCGGACCGAGCCACGGGGAGTCGAGAACGGTAACGGATTGGCGCCGTCGTGGGGTGCGCCCTGCCCGGACCGAGCCTTGATCGCGTGGGGTCGGCAGGCGCAGGCGCTGCTTCGCCCGTCGGAGGCGATTCCGCAGTCGGGGGTGGTGGAGGGGGATGAGGAATGCGAGCACACGGTGATCGGGCGGTTGATCCGGCGGCTGCGGATTTCGGACGCTCCGCGCGATTTTCAGGCGCTCGCCGCCAATGTTCTCAGGACGTCGCTCAAGGTCGCGGCGGTCGTCTGGGTGCCCAAGGAGCCGCGTGATCGGGTGATCGTGAGCGGCCATGTCGAGGGGGTTCCACCGCCGGCGTATCGGTCGTTCCCCTCGCCGGCCGGGCGCGATTCCACAGTGGTTTCGCGCGACGGCGAAGTGCTAATACGCATCGGAGCGCCCTTGGCCGTCCGGGCGTACGCCTCGGTCGCCGCGGGCTCACTGGGTTGGCTCTTGGCGGTCAACCCCCAGGGAGACCGACCAATTACCTCGAGCGACGTCGAGCGCATGCAGTACGTCGCCTCACTGATCGCGACTCAGCTCTCGAACAACCGGACCTACGGCGACCTCAAGGAGCTCTTGTTCGGAATCATCCGCGCGCTCACGGCCGCCATCGACGCCAAGGATCCCTACACCTCGGGCCATTCCGAACGGGTCGCGCGAATAGCCGTGCGGCTCGCCGAGGAGATGGGCATCTCATCGGCCAAGCGGAGCGACCTTTACCTGGCGGGGCTGTTGCACGACGTGGGCAAGATCGGCATCGACGACCAGGAGCTCAAGAAGACCGACCGGCTCACCCCGGAGGAGTATCAGAAAATCCAGGAGCACGTCGAGATCGGGGTCACGATCCTCAAGGATCTCAAGAAGCTCAGCCACATCATCCCTGGCGTACGGCACCACCACGAGAGCCTGGACGGCAGCGGATACCCCGACCACCTCTCGGGCGACGAGATCCCGATCGAGGCCCGGATCCTCGCCGTGGCCGACGCTTTCGACGCGATGTCGAGCAATCGCCCCTACCGCAAGCGAATGTCACTAGCTCAGATCGACCGGATCTTCAACGAGGGAAAGGGGGTGCAGTGGGATCCGGCGGTGATCGATGCCCTGTTCGCGTGCCGGATCGACCTCGAGGCGATCCGGCAGAAGGGGCTCGGCGAAAGCCTGATTGGCGCGGTCAACGTCACCCTGGGACAGCACTGATCGAGCACGAGCCCTCGTTCCAACAACACCACATGATCATTTCATCGCGCTATAATCGGTCGGCTCCATGAAGACCGAATCGACCTTGCCCACGAGGACGCCGTTCTTGTGGCTTTCGGCGTAGACCTTGCGCCATTCGGGATCCTCGCCAAAGGCCTTCCAGGTCGCCTTGGCGGCGTCGCGGCTGGGGAACGCGACCAGGTAGATGAGCTTCTTCCCCTTGCCGTCCTTGTCGTCGGTAGGGGTCCAGAAGCCGATCAATTCCGCGCCGTGCTTGGTCAGGAGAGCGCACGTATGGTCGCGAAATCGCTTGTTCAGATCGTCGAGTTTGCCCTCGTTGACGTGATAGGTCCGCAGCTCGAAGACGCGGCCGGCCGCGTTCGCCGCGCGGGGCGCGGTACGCGAATTCGAAGCCGCGGAGAGAGAAAACGCGGCTGTCAAGAGAACCAGACCGGTGAGTGTGCGACGAATCATGGGGAGGCTCCAGGAGGGTTCGAGATTCAGGTACGGGCAAGAGACCATGTTTTAGCATCGCCCGCTGTCGGTCGCAAGGACGCGCCCGCCCGGGCGGAGCCGCGCGTGCGATCCATGAATCCCTCTCCGAGCGCGCTCATCCACGATCGCGCGGGATCAGGAGGTTTGGATGAGCAATCGCGGGCCGGGCTGATCCGGCCCGTCGCGGCCGGCCGCGGGCGGGCCTTGGGCGTGGAACATCATGCTGGCGAAGGTCACGCAGCTTGTTCGCGCGGGATCGATGGCTTGATCGTACCGCAGGAGTCGTCCAGCGCCTTTGCCGATGGTTTTGAGCATCGTGTACCCGGCCGCCAGCCCGCAGACGCGGAAACGGTTTTGGATCGCGGCGGCGGTTTGGAACCAGCCCAAGGCGTCGCCGGCAGAGGCCCGTTCGAGCAGCGCCTGGTCGAACCGGCGGACGTGCTGGGCGAGCTGGTCCGACACCGGCTCGTGGTCGCCGAATTCGGGGCCGACGTGACAGAGGTCGATGCCGCCGATGTACACGATACGCTTGCCGCTCGACCGTTCGACCTCGTCGAGGGCCGAGACGAAAGCGGCGACTTCGAGATCCTCGAGCGGGTCGCGGCCCTGAGCAATCAGGTCGTGGAACGAGCCGGCCAGAATGGGGACGATGCTGTAATCCGTCCTTTCGCCCAGCACGTGCTGCAGGAAGACAACCTGGAATTCGATCGAATGTTCGGAGCGATGGGCGAGCTCATCGTCAAGGAACGACACGCCCGCGCGCTGGATCAGGCGGTCGACGTACCCGCGGTCGGTCCGCGCGAGCCCAAGCGGCGTTTCGAAATCCTTGCGGGTGAGAACGAACCGCCTGCGGCAGGCGCGGTGGGACACGCCCAGGATCACGAACACGTCGGCCTGCGATTGTTCGACCAACTGCCGATAGGCGTGCGAATAGACCTTTCCGCCCCGGCGAAAGTCGATATGAGGACTGAAGATCCCACGGAGCGGCTGGTTATGAGCGACGGCCCGGTCTGGGCGGCCCGCGCCGTCCTCGGTGACAAAGTATTGCTCGAGTTGGGCTTCGAGCGCCCGGGGCGCGGCCGCGTACGACCGCCCGGCGAACGCGGCCGGCCGGCGGCCCGATTCGCGAAAAGTCTCGAGAAACGCCTGAAATGTCGGGCCTTCCAGAACCATGGCCGATTCCAGATAGGCCACCGATTCCTGGAGACTCGCCAGCGACAGAAACATGCCCGTCGAGCGCAGCACTCGCGCCTGGATGTCGAGCAGGCTCGATTGGCCATTGAAGTGCCGCGCCACGTGCTCGAACCAGTCGAGGTTCAAGAACACCGGCTGGATCATGGCCCCGACCGGGTCGTCGAGACGAACGAGCAGCCGCCCCTGGTGCTCGACGCGCCAGGCGGAGAGTGGACGCAGTCTCGGACGGTCAATCGTCGCCATCGAGACGTCCCACGGGGGCCGATTCGCCGCCACCTCGCACGCCGCGAATGACGACGACTCGACATCCTACCGACGGGACGCCCCAGGTCAAGCCGCGAGCAATTGGCCGCGCCGGGGGCCCTTCGTCTGGATCGAGATCAAAGGAAGCGGCCACGCCGGCGGCGCCATCTCGCGAATCGGTCCCGGAATCATGATTGACCCTCCCCTCGCAAAGAATAAGAGCGCGAAGAAATCAGGCGGATTCAGCGAAGAATGGATAGAGAGCAAATCTGATGCCGAAAGCCCCTCACTCTGCTGCGCCAGGCCGCTGTAGGCGCGATCACGGAGGACAGAGGCCGAAATGGCCGTCGGCGAGGCATTGCTTGCGGGAGGATTACGCGGATCTCGAGGTTCTCTGCCTCATTTCTAGGCGGTCCGGCTCAGTAAACCGCAAACCCGGGGGCTTTGACTCTTGGTTCTGGGGTTCTGTGGTTCTTGGAGTTGTGATCTGGCCGAATCTGGAGAATCGTGGTAAGCAACCGGGGGGTCTTTGCGAGTCGATGCTTTGTGCGTCTTGGTGGGTCAGAGAGCAAGGAGGTTCCAGTGCTTTCGCGAGTTTTCACGAGGGGGGTGTGTGTCGCCATCGTCGGGGTTTTCACATTGGCGGCGGCGATGGCGCAGGAGCCGGGGCGGAAGCCCGCGGGGGGGGTTGCGCCCAAGAAGGCGGTCGCGGCGGCGGATCCTACGCGGATGGAACGGCTGCTCGCCGACTGGGCGGGACAGAGCGCCAAGCTCAGGACCCTCAATGTGTCCCTTTACCGGATCGACACAACGCCCGACTGGGACGAGGAGGACCACTACGAGGGGACCGCTGCGGTCGAGAAGCCGCAGCGGGCGTTTCTCGATTTTCGCAAGGTGCAGACCCAGCTTGCCCCCGACCCCAAGAACGCGACCAAGAAAAAGCTCGTTGCCGTCCTTGATCCGGCCACCAAGAAGCCAATCTCGCGTCCACACGAAACCATTGTGTGCACGGGCGACGAGGTCTGGCACTATCGCTACGACGTCAAGCAGGTGTTCGTCTATACGCTCGACAGAGATCAGCGGAAGCGCGCGCTCGAAGAGGGGCCTTTGCCGTTTCTCTTCGACATGCGCGTCGACGAAGCCCATCGTCGCTATGAGATGGCGCTCCAGGGAGAGGATGAGAAGCGCTACTTCGTGGTGATCAAACCCAAGCTGCAAGACGACAAGGAGTCGTTCAGCCGGGCGTGGGTGTTTCTGGAGCGGAAGTATCTGTTGCCCACGCGGATTGTCTTGTTCGCCCCGGATGGTAAGAGCAGCAAGGATTTCCGAGTGGAGAACATTCAGGCCAACAAGCCGATTAATCCTCGGTTTTTCAAGGGTGTGGAGCCTCCCGGAAAAGCCTGGACGGTCGAGCGCAACCCGGGTATGGCGCCGGCCGCGAAAGATCAGCGGCGGGCGCCTCGCGCGCGGGGCGACCAGACCGCACGGCGGCCGGCGAGCGCGGACGCCCCAGCCCCCCGCTAGACTGCCCGCCACCGGATCGACGGCCGATTTGACCCGACCTGGCGGTCGGCTTATAATCGTGACGTGGATTTGCGGGCCGCGTCATGAGCGTATTCCGCCGCCGGATGGGACGATGCTGGGTCAGGATGATCGGCGGCGATCCCAACGGAGTGGGGCGTTGGTTCGCGGCTCTGGCACGGAAACCCGCCACAGCCGGGAGGATGGCGTCGTCAATGAGCTGCTCCCACGGCAAGCGCCTAATCTCGGTGCTCGCGACGTTGCTCGCGGCCTTTGGCCTCGTTCCCGGCAGTTCCGCGGGCCAGGCGCCCGCGCCTGCTGAGTCGACCCCCGGCCAGTTTTTCACGATCACCGAGCCGATCACCCACGAGACCTACGAGCGGGTTCAGGCGGCCACGCGGCAGCTTGTCGACCAGAAGGCCGGGGGCGTTCAGGGGACGCGGCCGATCCTGGTTTTTGAATTCCAGCCAGGAGAGGCCGCGCCTGGCAAGAGCTCATTCGGCGCGTCTTACGATCTGGCGACCTTGATCTCGCGCGAGCTCGCCGGCGCCCGGCTCACGGTCGCCTACGTCCCGAAGCCAATGTCGGGTTACTCGGTCATGCCGATCGTCGCGTGCACCGAGATCGTGATGGGGGCGCGGTCGACCCTGGGCCCGATCACGCCCGAGGGCGACCCGGTCGACCAGGCCCTGAAGGGTCCGATCCAGTTCCTGGCGGTTCGCAAGACGCGCGATCCCGACCTGCTCCTGGGAATGCTCGATCGCGACGCCGACCTGCGCCTGGTTCGGACTTCCGACAAGGCGGTGCATTACGTGCTCGCCGAGCGGATGCCCAAGTTTCTCGAGACGCACCATGTGGTCGATGACGAGCCGGCCTGGGAGGGGGGTCGGCGCGGCGTCCTGAGCGCGGCTCGGGCTCGCGAGGAGGGCTTTTGCAAACGCACGGCCGAGACCCCGGCCGAGGTCGCGGGGATCTATCAGATCGGCGGCGGCGCGGTGGTCGACGATCCCACGCTCGGGCGGAGAATCCAGCCCGGCTGGATCAAGCTCGAAGGTCCAATCGATGCGCTTGCATTGGCTTATATGACACGCGGCCTCGAGCAGGCCCGGCAAGACCAGGTGAATCTGCTCTTCATCGAGATCGACAGCCCTGGCGGCTCTGAGACGGCCGCCGACGGCCTGGCCGACATGATTGCGGCGGCCAAGGACGTCAAGACGGTGTGCTACGTCAGCGACCGGGCGTTGGGGCTGGCAGCGCTTATTCCGCTGGCCTGCCGCGAGATCGTCTTCAAGAAGGGGGCTCGGATCGGCGACGTGACCCAGTCGATCACGGGGCGCAACGGCGAGTTTCATGAGCTTTCGCCGGCGTTGATTTCGAGCCTGGCGAAAAAGGCCGGGCTGCTTGCTCGGGAGATGGGCCGGCCCGAGGCCGTCGGCGTCGCCATGGTCGACCCCGGCGTCGAGATCCTCGAGGCTCGCGACACCCGCACGGGGGGGTCGCGGCTGCTCTCGCGCATGGAGATCGACGCCGAGCCCGGCCGTTATCAGGTCACCCAGGTCCGCAAGCCGGCGGGGGCGACCCTCACCCTCACGGACCAGGAAGCCGCCGCGTTCGGGCTTGGCCAGGTCGTGGCCGGAGTCGAGGATCTGAAAGGGCTCTACGGCCTTCGCGGCCAACCGATCCGCGTCGACGGGCCGAGCTGGATCGACTCGCTGGCCGCGCTCCTCACCGACCGCTACGTGAGCTGGCTGCTTCTTTTCATCGGCGTCTTCATGCTCGTCATCGAGTTCAAGCTCCCCGGCATCGGGCTGCCGGCGATCACTTCGGCGCTGGCTTTTCTGCTCTTTTTCTGGAGCCATTATCTCTCGGGCACCGCCGACCAGCTCGAGATCATCCTGTTCCTGATCGGGCTCGTCTGCCTGGGGCTCGAGCTGTTCGTCTTTCCTGGCTTCGGCATCTTTGGCATGGCCGGAATGCTGCTCATGCTGACGAGCATCGTGATGGCCAGCCACACCTTCACCTGGCCGACCAAGGACTACGAATACCGCGAGATGGGTCACACTCTGTTGCAGGTGACCGGCGTGCTGGCCGCCGTCGTGACCGGGGCCGTCGCGGTCGGGCGCTATTTGCCGTCGATCCCCCTCTTCAACCGCCTGGTGCTCAAGCCCGAGCCCTGGATCAGCGCCGAGTCCGAGCTCGAACCGGGCCGGCTGGGTTCCGAGGGCTACGAGTCGCTCGCGTTCCTGATCGGCGAGACCGGCCGTTCAACGTCTCCGCTGCGCCCCACCGGCAAGGCCCGGTTCGGCAGCATGGTGATCGACGTCACCGCCGCCGACTCCTTCGTCGAGCCCGACTCCCTGGTCGAGGTCTTGGACGTCCAGGGGACCAGGGTGGTGGTCAAGAGGGTCGTCTGATCAACGGCCGCTCGCCAGCGATTCCGATCAAGTCGCGGCGGCACTCGATGGCGGCGCGTGGGCGCGCCCGTATAGACTACAGTGACGACCCAGTGTGAATCGCCGGTCGGCGCGCGCCGGCCCGTCGATCGAGCGCGACCTGAGCGTGGATCGAAATCTCGAACGACAGAGCGCCGGCGACTGCTTCCGACAGGCGTCTTCTCCCAGTTTTTGAGAGGCCATCGAACGTGATCCCGCTAGCCCAGAACGCCGCGAGCCCGTGGTCGACCTACGTGCTCTTCATGTTCATCGCGATCGCCGGCATCACCCTGATCACCGGCATCTTCCTGGCCAAGTATTTCAACCTCTGGATCCAGGCCCGGATGACCGGGGCGAACGTGACGATCTGGGAGCTCGTCGGGATGTCGTTTCGCAAGGTGAACCCCAACATCATCGTCCGGTCCAAGATCATGGCCTATCAGGCGGGTCTTTCCGAGAAGGACGGGATGACGACGCGGGCGCTCGAGGCGCACTATCTGGCTGGCGGCAACGTGCCCAACGTGGTGCGGGCCTTGATCGCGGCCAACCGGGCCGACATTCCGCTGTCGTACAAGCGGGCGGCGGCGATCGACCTGGCGGGGCGAAACGTGCTCGAGGCGGTGCAGACCTCGGTCAACCCCAAGGTCATCCCGTGCCCCGACCCCAGCTCGGGACGGAACACGATCGACGGGGTCGCCAAGAACGGGATTCAGCTCAAGGTGAAGGCCAAGGTCACGGTCCGGACCAATCTCGACCGGCTGGTG
The DNA here is from genome assembly GCA_027459775.1 of Planctomycetales bacterium. Taxonomy (GTDB): domain Bacteria; phylum Planctomycetota; class Planctomycetia; order Isosphaerales; family Isosphaeraceae; genus JAKBAP01. Next base: position 13,563 of record DAIDHE010000429.1, read on the forward strand.
GGCGGGGCGACCGACGAGACGATCATCGCCCGGGTTGGCGAGGGGATCGTGAACGCGATCGGGTCGTCGGAGACGCACTTGCAGGTGCTGGAAAAGCCCGACACGATCTCGAAGCGGGTGCTGGAAAAGGGGCTGGACGCCGGGACGGCGTACGAGATCTTGTCGATCGACATCGCCGACATCGACGTGGGTGACAACATCGGGGCCAATTTGCAGGCGCTCCAGGCCGAGGCCGACACCCGGGTAGCGCGGGCCAAGGCCGAGGAGCGGCGGGCCTTCGCGGTGGCCAAGGAACAAGAAATGCAGGCG
>DAIDHE010000430.1 GCA_027459775.1 Planctomycetales bacterium
AGGTGACGACCGGCGAGGATTTTCCCCGGGTCAACTTCACCCGCGAGCCCGCCGACCGCGGCGTCAAGCTCTACGGCCCGTTCCCCCGGGCCAAGAGCCTGCGAGGCGCGATCCAGGTGTTGCAGCGGGTCTTCAAGTTCCGCACCTGCTCGCTCGACATCGACTCGGGCGACCCCCGTTGGCGATGGTTCCGGCCGTGCCTGCTGCACTCGATCGACCAGTGCTCGGCCCCTTGCAACCTGCGGATCGATCGCGAAAGCTACCGCGCCGACGTGCGCAGGCTTCAGCTCTTTCTCGACGGCAAGAAAGACGCCCTGCTCCACGAGATGGAAGACGAGATGAAGCAGGCCAGCAAGGAGCTCCTCTTTGAAAAGGCCGCCCGCTTGCGCGACGAGATCAAGGCCCTGGGCTCGCTCAATCTGCGGGGGAATCTCGCCGACCACGCCCAGCCCGAGGTCTTTTACGTCGACCCCAGGCGGGGGCTGAAGGGGCTCAAGCAGGTGCTCAAGTTGGATTCGATCCCGCGGACCATCGACGGCGTCGACATCGCCCACCTGGCGGGCGACGAGACCGTCGGCTCGCTGGTGACCTTCGTCGACGGCCTGCCGTTCAAGCCCGGCTACCGCCGCTACCGGATCAAGAACGTGAAGGGGATCGACGATTTCGCCTCGATTCGCGAGGTCGTCGGCCGGCGGGTCCGGCGGCTGCGCGAACACGACGAGCCGTTCCCGGACCTCTGGCTGATCGACGGCGGCAAGGGCCAACTGGGGGCCGCGCTCAAGGCCTTCGAGGAATTCAAGGTTCCCCCCCCCACGCTCGTATCGCTGGCCAAGCGCGAGGAAGAAATCTACGTCGAGGGCCGATCCCAGCCCATCGTTCTTTCGCGACGGTCGTTCGCCCTGCGCTTGCTCCAATACGTGCGGGACGAGGCCCATCGCTTCGCCCAGCATTACCATCACATGCTCCGCTCGAAACGGCTGCTCGACGATGAAACCTCATGATTTCCCTTTCTTGATCGTAAGACGCTGATATGATTCTCATTCAAGCGAGCGGACTCGGCCGGCAATATAGCGGCGACCCGATCTTTAGCGACCTGGCGCTCGAGATCCGGCCGGGCGAGCGGATCGGGCTCGTCGGGCCCAATGGCGCTGGCAAGACGACCCTGATGCGAATCCTGGCCGGCGGCGACCAGCCCGACTACGGGCACGTCCACATCCGGCCGGGCATCCGCGTGAGCCTGCTCCGCCAGGAGCATTCCTTCGCACCCGGCGAGACCCTGCTCGAGGTCGTGAAATCGGGGCTGGCGTCGCTCATGGACCTGCACCGCGAGCTCGAGGAGGCCGCCGCCGAAATGGCCGACGCCGCCACCGACCTCGACCGCGAACGCGCCCAGACGCGCTACGACGACCTGAACGACCAGATCGCCCACCAGGACGCCTACTCGATCGACCACCGCGTCGAGGAGGTCCTGATGGGCCTCGGCTTCAAGGAAGAAGAATTCCAGCGGCCGGCGACGACGTTTTCGGGCGGCCAGCAGTCGCGGATGATGCTCGCCAAGCTGCTCCTCGAAAGCCCCGACCTGATGCTGCTCGACGAGCCGTCGAACCACCTCGACATCGCCACCACCGAATGGCTCGAGTCGTACCTCTCGCGCCAGCCCGTCGCGATGCTGGTCATCAGCCACGACCGCTATTTCCTGGACAAGGTCGCCGAATCGATCTGGGAGCTGCACCAGGGCAAGCTCACCGCCTACCCCGGCAATTACAGCCAATACTGGCGGCTGCGCGCCGAAAAAGCCAAGGTTCTCGACCGCCAGGCCGAGCGCCAGGAAGAAAAGACAGCCCAGCTCGAGGCCTACATCCGCAAATATGGCGCGGGCCAGCGCGCCAAACAGGCCCACGACCGCGAACGGAAGCTCGAGCGGCTCGAGCGCGAAAAGGTCGAGACCATCCGCGACATCGTGGGCCCGGTGATGCGGTTTGACGATGTCGAACGGTCGGGCGACATCGTCGTCGAAGCCCGCGAGCTGTCCAAATCGTACGATCATCCGTTGTTTCAGAACCTGAACCTGAGCGTCGAGCGCGGTCAGTGCGTGGGCGTGATCGGGCCCAACGGGGCGGGCAAGACGACGCTCGTCAAGACCTTGATCGGCCAGGAGAAGCCCGACCACGGCAAGGTTCGCCTCGGGCACAAGGTCACGATCGGTTATCACGACCAGGGCTTGCGGTCGCTCAGCCCCGACACCACGGTCGTGCGCGCGGTCTGGCCCGAGGACGACCCGGAATGGACCCAGGGCGACGTCCGCGATTTGCTCGCCCGGTTCGGGCTCTCGGGCGACATCGTGTTCC
>DAIDHE010000431.1 GCA_027459775.1 Planctomycetales bacterium
CCGGTGCTGGAATACAAGCCCGAAGCGCAAGCGAGGGGTCAAGGCGAATTCTCAGACAAGGCCGAAGCGTGAGCGAGGGGTCATGGCGAAGCAGGCGAGACCCTCGCTTGCACTTCGGGCTTGTATGATGATGGGCCGCCCGGTGCTGGAATACAAGCCCGAAGCGCAAGCGAGGGTCTGGCCGAGGCACGCCCAGGGCGTTACTTGTACGTTCGGCCCAGCACGCCCACGATGGCGCGCTTGAGCTCGAGCGGGTCGATCGCCCCCGATTTGCGATAGACGACCTTGCCGCCGGGCGCGATCAGGATCGTGTAGGGGACGGGGCCGGGCCATTCCTGGTCGAGGGCTTCCGCGAAGGCGTCGCGGTCGCTGGTCGCGAGGATGTAGTTGGCCGCCGCCACGTGGTTTTCTTGCAAGACCTTGAGCGCATCGGGCTGTTTGGCGGGGTCGTCGAGGCTGATGGTGGCGAGCTTGAACCCGCGGCCGCGGTACATGCGATTGATCTCGACCAGCTCGGGGAGCTCGGCCGTGCAGGGTCCGCACCAGGTGGCCCAGAGGTTGACGAGTACCAGGTTCTTGCCGTCGTTCTTGACGAGCTGGGCGACGCCTTTCAGGTCGATGGGCTCGACGGTGACGGGCTCGGCGTTCCATTTGGCGAGCGATTTTTGGGCGTCGGCGCGTTTCTCTGCCCACTTGGTCGAGCAGCCGAAGACGCGCGTCTGGGCGACAGGCACGGGCTGGCCGGCGAGCAAGGCCTGGACGGCGTTTCTGGCGTCAGGCGATTTGACGGCCTTGACCTCGCCGTCGTCGAACCGGCCGGCGTAGCGCAGAACGCGGCCGGCGTCAAAGATAAACACATGCGGGGTCGCGAGCACGCCATAGGCGTGGGCGACGGCCTGGGTTTCGCCGTCGTACAGATAGGGATATTCATATCCGTGATCCTTGGCGCGGATTTTCATGTCGTCGAAAGAGTCGCTGAGGTCGGTGTAACCGAGCTCGTCGAGCCGGACGGCGGCGGGATCGTTGGGTGAGATCGCGACCACGGCGACGCCCTTGTCGCGATAGTCGGCGTGCATGCGGGCGATGCGGCCTTCGTAGGCCTGTGCGGTCGGGCAGTGGTTGCAGGTGAAGACGACGACCAGCACCTTGGCCTTGGCGAAATCGGCGAGGGAATAGGTCTTTCCGTCGACGCCGGGGAGGTGAAAATCAGGCGCATGCGCGCCGATGGCGAGCGGTCTGGGGTCGGCCGCGTGAGCGGCGAGGGGCGTGGACAGGGCCAAGAACGCGGTGAAAACAAGGGCTGGCGGGCGTTTCATGCCGGGGTCTCCCAGATAGGGGGGCGGGGGCTCATGATCCCTGTAGTCTGCCAGCACGCGCGATCATATCCAAGCGGGTGCTGTCCGTTGGGATGAGGGTCGCTTACGCTTCCTGCACCTGGCCGTCCTTCAGGCGGATGCGGCGGTCGGCGGATTGAACGATCTCGGCGCTGGAGACCGCTCGGTCGTGTGCTGCTCGCGTTATGGCTTGGGGCGGTAATCCCTGGGATCGATGCAGGCGTCGTAGGTTGACTGGTCGATCGGGCACCAGTCGGTACGGTTGACGCCGCGCCGGGTGGGGGCGCTCGGACTGTCCGGATACGCGCTCGCGATGTTGATCCAGCGATTCTGGAACACGGCGACCTGGCGAATGAGGGTGGCAAGCTCACTAAGATTCTGGTCCTGGGTGAAGATCACGGCGACATCATACTCTTGTCGATGCGCGGCATCCAACGCATCAAGAGCAAGACGCACGTCGATTCCCTTTTCTTCGCCCACAAGAAATGTGTGGGGGCCAAAACCTGGGACTTGCACGGTCTTGTCCCGGTAGACGAGAGGTCGACTGAAGACGACGACGCCCCGCCGGCCCATCATGGCCAGCTTGTTGGACCAAAAGGCATGCCAAGATGGGTGATCCGTGGGCGAGGGCACGCCCGTGTAGAAATGCACCCGATCCAGTCGCCATCCGCGAGGAGTGCAAACGGCTTGAGCCAGTTTTTGCACGTCGTCGTTCGGGTGAGTGTAGCCGAACGCGTTTCGAGCATTATGGAAGAGGTTTTGCCCGTCAACGAAGGCGAATGCTCGCTTGAGGGCCGGCTCGGTGGGCATGCGGCGCACCCCAAAAAAATAACCCGACTGAGGCCTTGCGGCGTGTCAGCCGGGTAAGAAGTAAGATTATGATCGGTCCGTTCCGCTTGAAGATCAAGCGGGAATTGTTGCAAATCGCGTGGCGGCCCTGATCGGGCTCCGATCGCCGTCCCGACGACTCATTTCACCCTACGACTCCTGCACCTGGCCGTCCTTCAGGCGGATGCGGCGGTCGGCGGCTTGGGCGACGTCGGCGCTGTGGGTGACGATCACCAGGGTGAGCCCGCGCTCGGTTTTGAGCCGGTCGAGCAGGCGGATGATCTCGTCCTGGCTGTGGCTGTCGAGGTTGCCGGTGGGTTCGTCGGCCAGGAGCAGGCTGGGGCTGTTGGCCAGTGCCCGCGCGATCGCGACGCGCTGGCGCTCGCCGATCGAAAGCTGAAGCGGGCGATGCGCGCGGCGATGCGAAAGGCCGACCTCGGCGAGCAACGACTCGGCCAGCGCAGGCCGCGATCGCCTGGGCGTGTCGCTCTCGAACATGGGGATCTGGACGTTCTCGAGCGCGGTCAGGGTCGGCATCAAGTAAAACGACTGAAACACGAAACCGACCTCGCGGGCGCGATATTGATCGATGTCGATCTCTTGGAGTGAGCGGCCGCGATAGGCGACGGTTCCCGAACTGGGGCGGTCGAGCCCGCCCAGCACGTGCAAGAGCGTGCTCTTGCCGCAGCCGGAGGGTCCGGTGATCGCGACCGATTCGCCCTGGGCGACGGCGATCGACAGGCCGCGAAGGGCCTGCACGTCGCCGTCGGGATAATGCTTGACGAGGTCGTGTGCGCTCAGGATCTCGGGTCGGCCGGCCTTGATCGAATCACTCATGGCGAAGGGCCTCGATCGGGTCGAGCGCCGCCGCTCGAAGGGCGGGGTAGAGGCCGCCGAGCAGGCTGAGCACGATCCCCATCACGAGCGCGAGCGGCATGACCTCCGGGGGCAGATTGGGATCGATGAATCCCCGCGCCGTCGGAAACGTCGTGAGGATTTGCATGCCGATCACGGCGAAGACGCAGCCCAGGACGCTCCCGGCCAGGGCGAGCAGGAGCGATTCGCCGAGCACGAGCGCGAGCACGCGGCCGCGCTTCCAGCCGACCGCGCGGAGCAAGCCGAGCTCGCGGGTGCGCTCAAAGATGGCCATCAGCATGGTGTT
>DAIDHE010000456.1 GCA_027459775.1 Planctomycetales bacterium
CAGACGCCGCCGTCGGGCGAGACGCTGCGGCCGGCGTCGAGCTCGAGCGTGCAGGCGACGATGGTCGGCGCACCGATCGGCACTCCGGCATATATGAGCCCCGAGCAGGCCAAGGGCGAGGTCGAGCGGCTCGACGCTCGATCCGACGTCTACGGCCTGGGCGCGACCCTCTATTGCATCTTGGCCGGCCGCGCGCCGTTCCTCGACCAGGACGGCGCGGTCGTCATCGCCAGGGTCAAAAATGGCGAATTCCCCGCGCCCCGGCAGGTGAACCCCAAGGTTCCCAGGGCGCTCGAGGCCGTCTGCTTGAAGGCGATGGCGCTCGAGCCCGGCGACCGCTATCCCACCGTGGCCGCGCTCGCCGCCGACGTCGAGCGCTACCTGGCCGACCAGCCGGTCCAGGCCTATCCCGAGCCCTTGGCGGCTCGGGCCGGCCGCTGGCTTCGCCGCCGGAAAAGGCTCGTCGCCGCGGCGGCGGCCCTCGTGCTCGTCGCCGGGCTGGCGCTCGCGGGCCACGCCGCCCGGCTGGCGCGCGAAAAGGCCCACACCGAAGCCGCCCTCGTCCAGCTCGACCAGCAATTCACCATGACCCGCGCGGCCCTGAACAAGCTTCTCAGGGTCGCGGCCGACAGGATCGCCTCGTATCCCAACAGCACCCCCCTTCGTTCCGAACTCGCCAAGCTCGTGCTCGAGATGTACGAGAAGCTCGTCGCGCACTACCCCGACAACCCCGACCTCCAATTCGAGCTCGCACAAGTTCACTATTTGATGGGTGGCCTGGCGCGGATCGGCGAGATGGACGTCGCTCTGGTCGAGTATGAAAAAGTGCTGACCCTGCTCGAGCCGCTGGTCCGCCTGCCGTCGACGCACGCCAAGGCCGTCCGGCTCATCATCAAGACGCGCATCGACCGCGGGACCGTCCTGGATTCGAGCGAGCGCCCCCGCCTGGCCGAGGCCGAGTACAACGCGGCCCTGACGCTTCTCGACCAGCACGTCCAGGATCTGGATCCCACGGAGGCGGGCCAGTTTCGAGCCTCGGCCCTCCTCGATCGATGCGAGATACGCCTGGCGCGCGGCGAATTCGCCGCGGCGCGCGGCGATGGCCACGAAGCAGTCAGCCTGTTCGAGAAGGTCATCGAGCGGATCGCCGCGAGTCAGGAAGACGAGGCCGAGCGGGCGGAAAAACGCGACGAGGCTCGGCTGCTCCTGGCCATGGCCCTCACCGACCGCGGCCAGGCGCTCGAGGGAATGAACGAAGTGGAGCCCGCCGAGCACGACTATCGAGCGGCCGTCGAAACGCTGGACGATATCCGCGAGGATTCCGCCTACCTCGACGATTTCCGGTCTCAGTCCGCCTCGAGCTCGATCCTGTTGGGCGGGCTGCTGGCAGGGAATCCCCAGCGCGGCGACGAGGCCCGGAAGCGCCTCGACGAGTCCATCGCGGCCCTGGAGACGCTCGTGAAGAAACAGCCCGATCGGCAAGCCTGCCGCCAGGATCTCGTCAAGGCGTTTCTCGCCCGCGCCAGCCTCGCGATGAACGATAATGCGCGGGCCGACCTCGACCAAGCCGGTCGACTGCTCGACACTCTTCACACGCATTCGCCCGAGACTCTCGATTATGTCAGACTGGCCGCCCGTCGGCTCGAGTTGCGGGCGCAGCTCTTGCGCAAATCGGGCGATCGACGTCAGGCTGACGCGCTGATTCGCCAGGCGATTGAACGGCTCGAGGGTAATCTCAGTCGCGAGCCAGAGCGATACGAGGACAAGCGACTCGTCGAGCGCCTGCGGGTCCAAGGAGCGGATCCCCCGAGGAAGCAACCTCGGCGGTAGGCAAGCCTGCCTCGATAGCCCGGTCTCATTTAATGCCCCGAAGGACGCGGCGCCTTGCCTTGGGGAAGGGACTTGCCGGGAGCCTGGGGGTAACCCTGGGCTGCCTGCATCTGGATGTTGCTTCCGTAGACGGTCCAGGCGGGAGATCCCGTCAGAATCGACATCGAGATCACGACAATTCGTCCCGTGCCGTCAGGGCTCGCTCCGGAAGGGAATTGCCCGGTGAAATGCATCACGATCGTGCCTCCCGGTGGGGCGTTCACGCCGTTGGGCGTTCCCACCATGTACGAGAAGACCAAGGGAACCGCATAGACGCTGCCCGCCTGAGGCACCTGATAGACGCCTTTCGCGTCCACGACCGACGTGAGAGCGTTCGAGTAGGAGGTCGAGTCGGAGTACACCCCGGTGACCACGATCTCGTATTGCGAGCCCGCGATCAGTGAGTAACCCCCGCTCAGACTGGGAGGGCTGGTCTGGATAACCGCTTCGGACGCGACGGACCCCTTCGCGGCGCCATCCCAGGCCCGCGCCGGCCGCAGCCACGTGGTCAATCCCACCCCGATTGCCACGAATGCCACCACAACCACCGCCAACCGACCACGACGACCAATCCGTCCACGAAGGTGACGCATCTTGAGAGGCTCCCAAGGTGAGAAGGTCGAAACGGGTTGCAAACTCAGGAAAGACGCGCCGACTCCGCACGTCAACTGAATTGTTTCGGATGAGACAAGATGGGTCAAGAGGCGAGTCTGAAGATTTCGGGAAGTTTAGCAAGGCCCGCCGCGGTCCGTCATCGCTCCCCGCCTTAAACGGTCGTGAATGTGTTCATTTGCGGATCGACGGGATGCTCAGGCCGACTTCCACGGCGGCGTGGCGGGGAGCAGGCGTTCGAACTGGGCGATCTGGGCGTGCATGTAGGCGCCGGTGAACGCGCCGTTGAGGAAGCGGGGCAGGCCCTCTTCGAAGAAGTGCCGCCACGACTGTTCCTCAAATCCGGGGTTGATCGGGAAGAAGAGCGCGCCCGCGCCGCGGGCGGCCGCGAGGTCTCCCGGCGCGTCGCCGACCATCAGCACGTGGTCGGGCTCGTAGCGGCCGGCGGTCGCCAGGGTGAGGTGCTCCTTTTTACTCCCCAGCTCCTGGCCGGCGATCAGATCGACGAGCGGAGTGAGGCCGTGCTCGGACCATTCGCGCTTGAGCGCCTCGACCGGGGTCGCCGAGACGACCATGACGTCGGCCTTGCCCCGCAGACTCTCGAGCGATTCGCGCACGAACGGAAACGGCGGAACCTCGCAGACGATCTCGGAGATCGAGCGGTTGACGGCCTCGCTCCACTCGACCGCCAGGGCCAGGTCGATGTCGCCGGTCCGCGAGGCCTCCGCGCGCAAGGCGGGGTTCGCCAGCTTGGTCTCGCGCTCGATCCACGAACGGAGCCCGACCAGGGCCGGCAGCCGCGGCCTGCGCTCGGCCACCTCGCTCCGCTCCGCCAGCATGTCGATCGTCGCAACCAGGCCGGGAAATCGATTGGTCCCCCGCTGGTTCGAGTACAGGTTGATGAACTCGGCCACCTCGCGAACATAACGCGACACGCTCGCCAGCCGATAATACTTGACGATGTTCGGGATGAAGCATTCCTTGTGCTTCACCTCCATCGTGTCGAAGGCGCAGCCGTCGCTGTCGATCCCGACGAAAAAATCGCCACGCTTCACAAAGCCGCGCAATGGCGCCTGGGGATCGGCGGCAGGTCTGGTCATGGAACGATTCTCCCCCGGCGTCCCCCGTTCGCCCAAGCCACCGCGCTTGAGCCCCACTCGCGGACGTCGTCCGGTCTTGATTGTGGTTCGTTTCCCATTCTGGTATCGTCGATCGGGGTTTGCCAGGGCGTTCCGCCGGTTTTAATTATATCGTTTACTCAAGCAGAGTTCGGTCGCGAGCCGTGACCCTGGCGGTCGCGGACGAGGGGGTCGGGTCATGGCCGGTTCAGACAAGCCCCGATCGGCCGACGGCGTGCCGCTGGACCTGCTGCCGGTGATCCGGGCGGCGGGGATCCTCAGCGAAAAGCAGCTCGGCGACATCCGTCAAAAGATGTTGCAGGGCGATTACCCCATGCACTCGGTCGAGCTCGCCGAACGCCTGGTCGAGGACAAGCTGATCACCGGCTATCAGGCCAAGCGGTTCCTGAGCAACCGCTCGACCGGCCTGGTGGTCGGCCGCTATGTGATCCTGGACCGGATCGGCTCGGGGTCGATGGGTCGCGTGTACAAGGCCCACCACGTGATGATGGACCGGGTGGTGGCGCTCAAGATCATCGCGCCTGAGATCTCGTCCAACGAGCGCGTGGTCGCGCGGTTTCAGCGCGAGATGAAGATGGTCGGCCGGCTCGACCACCCCAACGTGGTCCGGGCCTACGACGCCGATCGCATGAATAAAGTCTTGTATATTGTGATGGAATACGTGCCTGGCACGAGCCTGGGCGAGCGGCTCAAGCAGGGTCCGATCCCGCCGCTCGAGATGGTCGAGTACGCGGCCCAGGCCTGCCAGGGGCTGGCGCACGCGCATGGGCAGGGGATCGTGCATCGCGACATCAAGCCCTCGAACATGCTGATCACCCAGGATCGCAGGGTGAAGGTGCTCGACTTGGGCCTGGGCGTGCTGATGGAGGCCGACAGCGCGGCCACGTTCGCGACCGCCGACGGCATCGCCGTCGGCACCATCGATTACATGTCGCCCGAGCAGGCCTGCGGCCGGGACGTCGACGGCCGCACCGACATTTACGGCCTGGGCTGTGCGATCTATCACCTGACTACCGGCAACCTGCCGTTCCCGGGCGCATCGCCGATCGAGCGGCTGGGCAAACGGATCAGCGGCCGGCATGTGCCGATCACCGAATACCTGCCCGAAGTCCCCGCCAGCTTCGTCAGGGTTCTGGACCGGATGCTCGCCCCGAAGCCCAGCGAGCGGTTCCTGACCGCCGCCGAGGCCGGCGACGCCCTCGCCAGCCTGATCCGATCCAAGAACAAGGTCCAGCCCGCGTTGTCGTCGACCCCGCCCGCCGCCGTCGACGGCCAGAAAGCCCCCGCCAGCGACGCGCCCCCCACGGTCGTGAAGGTCGCCCCGATTTATCCGCGCTGGTTCAGGCCCTACGCCGCCCTCGCCGAAAACCGCCCAGGCATCGCCCTGGCGGCCAGCCTCGCGGCCCTGGCGGCCGTCTTCGCCGCCGGGCTTGCCGTCGGCTGGCTCGCGCTCTGAGCCCGCCCCGGCGAGCAGGCGCCTCAAGGATGGCCCGCGGCCGCCGGCGCCTGCGATCGGGCGCGACGCGCGGCCCCGGGAGCGAAGATCGCCTGGAGCGCATCATCCAGATAGGCATACTGGAATTCAAACCCCAGGGAGAGCGCCCGGACCGGGATCACCCGCTGGCCGCTGGTCACGGTGTCGGCGACCTCTCCCAGCGCCAGCCGGAGCAGGGCGTCGGGGGGGCCGAACGGGACGTAGAACCGCCAGGGCGTCGCCCAGTTGTGCAGCACGCTCGTAAAGATCCGGGCGAATTCGGCGTTGGTGACCGGGTTGGGGGCGACCCCGTTCAACGGGCCGACGACCCGGGCGTCGTACAGGGCCAGGCGAAAGATCCCGACGATGTCGTCCATGTGGATCCAGCTCATGTACTGCCGCCCGCTCGCGAGCGATTTCCCCGCGCTGCCGATGGGTGCTCCGGGGCCCATCTTGAAGATCGGCGCCATGATCTTGAGCGCCCCCTCGCCGGCCTCGAGCACGATCCCCGTGCGAACCCGCGCCGTCCGGATCCCGTGCTCGGCCAGGGGGGCGACCGCGTCCTCGAGCTCACGGCAGACGACCGCCAGGAAGTCGACCCCCGAGCTCCCGGACTCGTCGATGATCTCGTCTCCCCGCGGCCCGTAGTATCCCACGGCCGAACCCTGGACGAAGATCTTGGGGGGCGTGTGGGCTCGGATCGCCGCCGCGGCCAGGTTTTCGGCGCTATGGACCCGGCTGTCGCGGATCAGATTCTTGACCCGGGCGTTCCAGCGGTTCGTGAAAATCCCATGGCCGGCCAGGTTCACGATCGCGTCGCAGCCGTCGACGCGATCCTGCCAGGAACCCGGCTTGATCGGGTCGCCGCCGACCACCTCGTACACGCGCATCGCCGGATCACGCCTGAGCCCGTCGGCATTCCGCGTGAGAATCAGCACCTCGTGCCCGTCGGCATGGAGAGCACGCGCCAGCCGCCTTCCAATCGAGCCCGAACCACCCGCGATGAAAACACGCATGCCCGCACCCTACGAGGGGACCTTCGCTCGACCGTGCCGGTCGACCGCGAACACGCCGACATCGCGTTTCGCTCTGGGAATGCACCATCTGTACGCGCCCCGCGCGCTCGCGTCAAGCGCGTGTTGATTTCCGACCACATGTCGCGGCCGGGTGTAGACCCGGTTGCGAGCGGATAAAGCCCTGATGAAGTTCATCCTTGACCGTTGGCGGGGGACCGAGCCAGTGTTAGGATTCGGATCGACCGCGGCCCGCCGGCCCCGAGATTCGCTCGCTCGTGCTGGCAGGGGCCCGCGGGGACCGGACCCGAAAAACCAGGGCGGCCGAGGCGGATCTCACCAGGAGAATCGACCATGATGTCCACGGATATGCGGAAGTGGTTCGACCTTCCCATGCTGGTCCACTCATACAAGAGACGGGCGCCTCTGGTGCTCGTCAATGGGCTGGCCGAGCAGCCCGAAAG
>DAIDHE010000476.1 GCA_027459775.1 Planctomycetales bacterium
ATGGCCCAGGATCACGTTTTCCTTGAGGCCCACCAGGTAGTCGGACTTGCCGGCCAGGGCGGCCTCGGTGAGAACCTTGGTCGTCTCCTGGAAGCTCGCCGCCGAGATGAAGCTCTCGGACTGGACGGCCGCCTTGGTGATACCCAGGAGCTGGGTGCTGGCCGCCGCCGGCTTGGGTCGAATGAACTCGGCCTTGCGCACGCCGTTGGCCTCGCTGCGAATATTCTCTTGCTCGTAATGATCGCGGGGAACGATGTCTCCCTGACGGAACTCGGTCTCGCCGGGGTCCTTGATCTTCACACAGTTCATGAGATCCTGGTTGACCCGGCGGAACTCGAATTTGTCGATGACCGAGCCCGGCAAGAGGCCCGTGTCGCCGACGCTCTCGACCCGCACCTTGCGGAGCATCTGAGCGATGATGATCTCGAGGTGCTTGTCGTCGATCTCGACGCGCTGGGAACGATAGACGTTCTGGATCTCGCGGAGCAGATACCGCTGAACGGCTTCCTCGCCCGAGATCCGCAGGATGTCGTGCGGGACGAGCGGCCCCTCGACCAACGGGTCGCCGGCCCGAACCCGGTCGCCGCCGTGGACGCGGAGGTATTTGCCGTGCGGGACCAGGTGCTCGCGCTCGATGCCGCTCTCGTTGCGGACGATGATGGTGCGCTTGCCCCTGCGCTTTTCATCGAGGATCTCGACGCGGCCGTCGATCTCGGCGATGACGGCGGGCTCCTTGGGCCGCCGGGCCTCGAACAGCTCGGTGACTCGGGGCAAGCCGCCGGTGATGTCCTGGGTGCCGCCGACCTCGCGGGGCGTCTTCGCGAGCAACATGCCGGCCGAGATCATCTGGCCGTCCGCGACCTCGATGCTGGCGCGCTCGGGGATGTATTTGTAGTCGAGCGTCTTCCCCTCGGCGTCCATGATGACGATCTGAGGGTGCAGGTCGCCCTTGTGCTCGATGATCGTGCGGCGGATGTGCCCCGAGGGGTCCATCTCGACCTTCATCGTCTCGCCCTCGACGATGTCCTCGAAGCGGATCTTCCCCCCCATCTCGGACAAGATGGGAATGTTGTGGGGATCCCATTCGCAGAGCATCTGGCCGCGCGGGACCGTCTGGCCGTCCTCGACCAGCATGGTGGCGCCGTCGGGAACGTCGTACTTCTCGAGCTCACGCCCCTTGACGTCGAGAACCTGGATCTCGCCGTTGCGCGACAGGGCAATCTTCTTACCCTCGTCGTTGATCACGATGTTCAAGCCAACGAACTTGATCTTCCCCTCGCGCTTGCACTTGACGTCCTTCTCCTCGACGCCGCGGGTCGCGACGCCGCCGATGTGGAACGTCCGCATGGTCAGCTGCGTACCCGGCTCGCCGATCGATTGGGCGGCGATGATCCCGACCGCCATCCCCGATTCGACCAGCCGGCCGGTCGCCAGATCCATGCCATAACACGACCGGCAGACCCCCAGCGACGCCTCGCAGGTCATGGGGCTGCGGACCTGGATCTTCTCGATCTGCATCTCCTCGAGCTTGCGCGCGGCGGCCAGGGTGATCATCTCGTTTTCCCGAACGACCACCTCGTCAGTGAGCGGATTGGCGATGTTCACCCGGCTGACCCGGCCGCGAATCGACTGCACCAGGCTGACCTCGACCTTTTCGCCCTTGTAAATGACCCCCTTGGTGATCCCCTGCGACGTGCCGCAATCCTCCATCGTGATGACCACGTTCTGGGCGACGTCGGCGAGCTTCCGCGTCAAATAGCCGCTGTCGGCCGTCTTGAGCGCGGTGTCGGCCAGTCCCTTGCGAGCTCCGTGCGTCGAGCTGAAATACTCGAGCACCGACAGCCCCTCACGGAAATTGGCCTTGATGGGAGTCTCGATGATCTTGCCCGACGGCTTGGCCATGAGCCCGCGCATTCCGGCAAGCTGGCGGATCTGCTCGACGCCGCCTCGCGCCCCCGATTCCGCCATCAGGAAGATCGGATTGAGATAAGTGTTATTGTCGCGGATGTCGTTGCGCAGGGCCTCCATCATCTCGGCCGTGATCCGTTCGCGGGCGTGGGTCCAGGCGTCCAGAACCTTGTTGTAGCGTTCCTGGTCGGTGATGATTCCGCGCTGGTAGAACCGGTTCTGCTTGGCGACTTCCTTCTCGGCCTCGGCGATGATCGCGTCCTTGGACGGCGGAGTCTTGAGGTCGTCGGTCGCGAACGACAGCCCCGACCGGGTCGACTCCCGGAACCCGAGATCCTTCATGCGATCGAGCAGCGAGATCGTCTCGCGCCGGCCCAGGATCTGATAGCAGTCGGCAATGATGCCCTGGAGCTGCTTCTGGCCGAGGGTCAGATTATAGAACGGCATCTTGGGCTGGAGGATGTCGTTGAACACGACCCGCCCGACGGTCGTCTTGACGACCATCCCCGGCGTGTACTCCTTCTCGCCGTCCCCCTTGAGCTTGCGGTGGCCGGGAAGCCTGAGCTTGATGATCGAATGCACGCCGACCTTGCCCTGGCTCTGGGCCAGGAAGACCTCGTTGGGAGTGGCGAAGATCATACCCTCGCCCTTGCCCCCCTCGCGGTTGACGGTGAGGTAATACGCCCCCATGACGATGTCCTGGGTGGGGCTGATGATCGGGTTGCCATTGGCCGGGCTGAAGATGTTGTTGGTCGACATCATCAACGTCATGGCCTCGACCTGGGCCTCGATCGAAAGCGGGAGATGGACAGCCATCTGGTCGCCGTCGAAGTCGGCGTTGAAGCCCTTGCAGACGAGCGGGTGGATCCGGATCGCGTTCCCCTCGACGAGCACCGGCTCGAACGCCTGGATGCCCATTCGGTGCAAGGTCGGCGCTCGATTGAGCAACACCGGATGGTTTCGAATGACCTCCTCGAGGATGTCCCAGACCTCGTCGCTGCGGCGTTCGAGCATCTTCTTGGCCGACTTGATGGTGTCGGCGTACCCGAGATCCTTGAGCCGCCGGATGATGAACGGCTGGAACAGCTCGAGCGCGATCTTCTTGGGCAACCCGCACTGGTGGAGCTTGAGGTCGGGCCCGACGACGATCACCGATCGGGCCGAATAATCGACCCGCTTACCGAGCAGGTTCTCGCGGAACCGCCCCTGCTTGCCCTTGATCATGTCGGTGAGCGACTTGAGCGGGCGGTTGGAGCTGCCCAGCACCGGGCGCTTGCATCGGTTGTTGTCGAACAGGGCATCCACCGCCTGCTGGAGCATCCGCTTTTCGTTGCGGATGATGACCTCCGGCGCGTTCAGATCGACAAGTTTCTTGAGCCGGTTGTTGCGGTTGATGATCCGGCGGTAAAGGTCGTTCAAGTCGCTGGTCGCGAAATTGCCGGAATCGAGCAACACCAGAGGACGAAGGTCGGGGGGAATGACCGGGATGCATTCCAGGACCATCCACTCGGGGCGATTGTCGCTGTCGCGAAGGGCCTCGACGACCTTGAGCCTTTTGGTCAGATCCTTGACCCGCTGGCGGCTCGACGTCTCGCCCAGCTCCTGGCGGAGCTGCTTCGAGAGCGCGACCAGATCCAGCCGCATGAGCAGCTTGCGAACCGCCTCGGCCCCCATGTCGGCCTGGAATTCCTCGCCCCGCCCCGCGGCCCGCGATTGTTCCTTGGCCTTGCGAAATTCCTCCTCGGTCAGGAGCTGCCGCTCCTTGAGGGGCGCTCCGCCCGGCTCGATCACCACGTAATCCTGAAAATAGATGATCCGCTCGAGATGGTTGGTCTTCATGTCGAGCAGCGTGCCCAACCGGCTGGGCATGGCCTTGAAGAACCAGATGTGCACGACCGGAGCGGCGAGCTCGATGTGCCCCATTCGTTTGCGGCGCACCCTCGAATGGGTCACCTTGACGCCGCAGCGATCGCAGATCATCCCCTTGTACTTCATCCCGCGGTATTTGCCGCAGGCGCATTCCCAGTCCTTTTCAGGGCCGAAGATCCGCTCGCAGAAGAGACCGTCCTTCTCGGGCCGATAGGTCCGGTAGTTGATCGTCTCCGGCTTGCGGATCTCGCCGAACGACCAGCTTCGGATGTCGTACGGGCTCGCCAGCCCGATCTTGACCGCGCCATAATCATTGATGCGATCGTAGGCACTTTCGCCCATGCTCACGAGACACACTCCTCGACACGAAATCAGCCGTGCCCAAGCGGGGTGGTAGGCCGGTGAACGCCACGGTCGGTCGATCGCCCAGGCGACCGTCCCGACTTTTCCAAGATGATGCGAGCGACGTCCCGCGTCGCTCGCCCCGGTCCGTTTTATCTCAAGATCAAATTCAGCCCGACGCCCCGGGCGATCGGCCGCGGTTCAACGAAAAAAGCCGCGATTCCACCCCTCGGATCACGATCCGAGGACCGTCGCGGTCGCAAGACTCGATCCCGACCCGCTGGGCTCAATACCCCGCCCTCCTTGACCGGAATCGTGAATGAAATTCCCCGGCTGGACCACCCGGCCGCCCAGACTCGCAAGGCGGGGCGGCGGTTTCATCGCAACCTCCAAGAACAAGTTCCCGAATCTCATGCTACGCAATCCTTGAACCAAATCCAAGATAATTCTTCTTGACAACGCACCGATCGCGAGATCCGCCGATCGCAGGCGCACTCCCCGGCCTCCTTTCGACGTGGGGGACGAGGATCGGCCCGACCCGCCCCCGGTTCGAGGGGCGAGGGGACGAGCGACCGCGGCGGGCGGAGGTCAGAGCCGCTTTTTCTCGAGCTGCATGTTGAGGCCGAGGCCCCGGATTTCGTTGGTAAGCACGTCGAAACTGGCCGGCGTGCCGGCCTCAAGGGTGTTTTCCCCCTTGACCATGCTTTCGTAAATCTTGGTCCGCCCCTCGACGTCGTCGGACTTGACGGTCAACAGCTCCTGGAGGATGAAAGCCGCGCCATAGGCTTCCAAGGCCCAGACTTCCATCTCGCCGAACCGCTGGCCGCCGAACCGCGCCTTGCCGCCCAGGGGCTGCTGGGTGATCAGCGAGTAGGGGCCGGTGGCGCGGGCGTGGATCTTGTCGTCGACCAGGTGGTGGAGCTTGAGCATGTAGATATAGCCGACGGTGACCCGCTGGTCGAATTTGTCGCCGGTCCGCCCGTCGTAAAGGACGGCCTTGCCGTTCTCGGGGAGCCCGGCGTCAATAAGGCACTGGCGGATCGTCTCCTCGCTGGCCCCGTCGAAGACCGGGCAGACGGCCTGGAAGCCGAGCTTGGCGGCCGCCCAGCCCAGGTGGGTCTCGAGAATCTGGCCCACGTTCATCCGGCTCGGGACGCCGAGCGGGTTGAGCAGAATCTCGACCGCCGTCCCGTCGGCCAGGAAGGGCATGTCCTCCTCGGGAAGGATCTTGGCGATGACCCCCTTGTTGCCGTGGCGACCGGCCATCTTGTCGCCCACCGAGATCACCCGCTTGGTGGCGATGTAAATCTTCACCATCTGAAGCACGCCGGAGGGGAGCTCGTCGCCGCGCTTGAGGCTGTTGATCCGCCGCTCCTTCTCGTCGCGCAGAGCCTCGATCCGCGGCGTGTACTGGCGGACGACCTCGCGCGCCCCGGCCGTGAGCTCGGGTCCGCGCAGATCGAGCGCCTCGAACTTGAATTTCTCGCTCTCGTCGACCAGATCCTTGGGATCCTTGCCCCGGCCCAACGGTTTGCCGGTCTGAGGATCAATCACCGGTCCGCCCACGACGTCCTCAAGGGACTTGATCATCTGCTTGTATTCGTCGGCGATCCGCGCGTTCTCGGCCGACTCGACGTCCTTGAACTCCTTTTCAAAGGCCTTGCGCTCGTCCTCGCTCAGACTCATCCGCCGCGAGAACCGCTGGGTGTTGATCACGATCCCCTCGACCCCCGAGGGAACCTCGAGCGAATCGTTCTTCACATCCTCGCCGGCCCGCCCGAAGATCGCGTGCAGCAGCTTTTCCTCGGGCGTGAGCTCGCTCTTGCTCTTGGGGGCGACCTTGCCCACCAAAATGTCACCCGGCTTGACGTAGGTGCCGATCTGCACCACCCCATTCTCGTCGAGATTGCGCAGCGCCTTCTCGGACACGTTGGGAATGTCGCGGGTGAACTCCTCGCGGCCCAGCTTGGTCTCGCGGATCTCGATCTCGAACTCCTCGATGTGGATCGAGGTGTAGACGTCCTCGCGCACCAGCCGCTCGCTGATGATGATGGCGTCCTCGAAGTTGTAGCCGTCCCAGGCCATGAACGCGACCAGCACATTGCGCCCCAGCGCGAGCTCGCCCTTGTAGGTCGACGCACCGTCGGCGAGCAGATCGCCCTTCTTGACCTTCTGCCCGACGTGGACCGTGGGCTTCTGATTGAGGCAAGTCCGCTCGTTCAGACCGACGTACTTGCGGAGCTTGTAGATGTGGTTGTGGTCGAGAATCACGCGATTGGAATCGACGTAGGTCACGACGCCGTCCTCGCCGGCCTTGACGACCATGCCCGAGTTGAGGGCGACCGCCTTCTCCAGCCCGGTGGCGACGATCGGCGGCTCGGGCACCAGCAGGGGGACCGCCTGCCGCTGCATGTTCGAACCCATGAGCGCCCGATTGGCGTCATCGTGCTCGAGAAACGGAATCAGCCCCGCCGACACCCCCACCATCTGCTTGGGCGAGATGTCCATGAACTGGATCTGATCGACGGTCGCCGAGACGAAGTCGGTCTGGAACCGCGCGATGATCGACGGCCCCTTGAGCTTGCCATGATCGTCGAAATCGCTGTCGGCAGGCGCGAGATACGCCTCGCTCTCCTCGTCGGCCCGCATCCGGTGGACCGAGTCGGTCGCCTTGCCTCCCTTGATCTTGCGATAAGGAGTAACCAGGAAGCCGTAGGCGTCCACCTCGCCGTAAATCCCCAGCGAGCTGATCAGCCCGATGTTCGTCCCCTCGGGGGTCTCGATCGGACAGATCCGGCCGTAGTGCGAGATATGCACGTCGCGAACCTCGAACCCCGCCCGCTTACGATTGAGCCCGCCAGGGCCCAGGGCCGAAAGCCGCCGCTCGTGGGTGAGCTGAGCCAGCGGATTGGTCTGGTCCACCACCTGCGAGAGCTCGCCCCGCCCAAAGAAATACTCGATGGCCGCGCTGATGCTCTTGGGATTGATCAGCGTCCGCGGCGAAAGCTCGTCGGCCTCCTTGAGACTCATCCGCTCCTGAACCGTGCGGCGAAGCTTGAGAAACCCCTTCCGCAGCTCGTCCGAGGCGAGCTCGTCAATCGTCCGCAGCCGACGATTGCCCAGGTGGTCGATGTCGTCCACGTGGCCCTTGTTCTTCCGCAGGTTCAGGATGTACCGGATGGCGTTGACATAGTCCTCGGGATCGAGGGTCATCCGATCCTCGGGGATGTCTTGATTAAACTTGCGGTTGATGCGGAACCGGCCGACCTTGCCCAGCCGGTAGCGATTGGTGTCAAAGAATTTCTCGTGAAACAGCTCGCGCGCCTTCTCGAGCTGCGGGGGGTTGCCCGGCCGCAACCGCTGGTAGATGCGCAAAAGCGCGCTTTGATGGTCGGTGGTGGGGTCTTCCTGGAGCGATTGCAGGATGAGCGGATCCTTTGAGTCGGCCAGAACGCGAATCGTCCCCAGGTTTCCGGCGTCGACCAGAATCTGGGCCGAAGTCTTGGAGATGGTGGTTCCACTGTCGATCAACAACTCGCCGGTCGCGGGGTCGACGATGTCGCCGCAGGCGACCCGCCCCTCCAGCTTGGCAGCCGACTTGGGATCGGCCGAATCGATGTCCTCGGTCTCGTAAAACGCCTGCAGGATCGCCTCGTCGCTCGAATACAGCGGGCTCATCGCCCGCAAGAGCGTCATCGACGAAAACTTGCCCGATTGGTCGATCCGCACCCCGAGCGTGTCCTTCTTGGTGACCTGGAGCTCGATCCAGCTTCCCCGCTCGGGGATCACCCGGCAGGCGTGCAGCTTCTTGTCGCCCGACTCGATCTCGACCACGAAATCGACGCCCGGCGAACGGTGCAACTGGCTGACGACGACCCGCTCGGCCCCGTTGATGATGAACTCGCCGCCGCCGATCATGATCGGCATGTCGCCCAGATAGACCGATTCATCGATCGTCGTCTCGCCCTTGTTGAGACGCAGCCAGACGTGGAGCGGGCGGCCGTAGGTCAGGCGCAGTTGACGGCACTCGTCGGGATCGTAGCGCGGCTTGCCCAGATCAAAGTGCAGGAACTCGAGCTTGAGCGTCTTGTCATAGCTCTCGATCGGGAAAATCTCGTTAAAAACGCCCTGCAAGCCCGAATCGAGACGTTCCTTGGGCGCGAGATCGGCCTGGAGAAAGCGTTCATAACTCTCGGTCTGAATCTTGGTGAGATCCGGGACCGGAAAGTCGTCGGAGATCCGGCCGAAATTGCGTCGCTTGCCAGGCAGAATGCGCCGGACGGTCGTCGGAGTGGGCATCAGTTCGCGCTCCTTTGCAAGACCAGGTGAATGCGGGCCGGCGTGAGGGAAATCCCAGACCGCCCTTGCCGGATCGCGGTCGACCGATCAGGCCCAATCAGCGCCGCCGGGGCGGGGTCGGCCTGAGCTGCAACGGTTGAGCCTGTCCCTCGCATCCCTCGGCGAGAAACCGCTCGAACGCCCGCCCAGGGGCGGACGCGGTTCACAACGAAAAACCTGGCGAAGCCCGCTCGCGCCACGAAACCCATCGGTCCCAGAGGCCCAGGCCGCGCACGGCCGGCGGATCTCGGCCGGCGCGCCCTCAAGGGACGCGCCCGACCGGAGGCCGCGGCTGGCGGTTACTTGATCTTGGCAGTGGCGCCGGCTTCCTCGAGCTCCTTCTTGAGCTTCTCGGCGTCGTCCTTCGAGATCCCGGCCTTGACCTCCTTGGGGGCGGCCTCGACCAGATCCTTGGCTTCCTTGAGCCCGAGCGTGGTGGCCGAGCGGACGACCTTGATGACCTGGACCTTGTTGGGTCCGATCGCCTCGAGGACGACGTCAAACTCGGTCTTGGGGGCGGCCGCCTCGGCGGCCGGGGCGGCGACGGCCGCGGCCGGGGCGGCCGCGGCCGCGGCAGCCTCGAGGCCGTACGCTTCCTTCAAATACTTGGTCAATTGAAGGACTTCGAGAACCTTCATGTTGACCAGCGAATCGCCGAGGGTCTTGATACTGTCGGCGAACGCCGTTTCGGTGGTGGACATAATGACTCGTTCCTTTCTCGTGAACGGTTCAGGGGGCGAAAAGATATCCGATACATGCGGGAGACGCTTCCGCGATCGGCGATCGATGCTTGCAATCGATCGAAGTCGCCGCTCGGGGGCGTCGGGGATCTCGGGATAAGGACGACCAGAGGTTCAAGACGATGGGGCGGCCTCCTCTCCGGCCGGCTCGACCGGGGCTTCCACGGCCGGTTCGACCGCTTCCTCTCCGGCCCGCTTGACCAGGGCCTCGAGCTGGCCGACGAGCGTGCTCGCCGGCGACCCAATCAGCGCCATCGCCTGTTGGGCGGGTGAGAGCAGCAGCCCCAGCACCTGGCCGATCAGGACTTCGCGGCTGGGGAGCTTGGTGATGTCCTCGACCTGGTCGGGGCCGACGATGATGCCATCGACGGCCCCCCCCTTGATCACCGGTTTCTTGAGATTCTTGACCTGCTTGGAGATTTCCTTGGCGAGCTCGGCGATGCCCTCGCCTCCCCAGGCCACCGCCGACGGCCCCTCGAGATACCGCCCCAGCCCGTCCATCCCCATCTCGGCGAAGATCCGCCGGGCGAGCGTGTTCTTGAGCACCCGCAGCCGGATCGATTTCTTGCGCAAGTCACGGCGGAGAATGTTCTCGGCGGTGGCGTCCAGATCCTTGAGGTCGACGATCAACAGCGAACGGCTGCCATCCAGGTCCGTCCGGAGCTGATCCATCATCAATTCTTTGACATATTTACTCATTATTCAGCCTCGGGGTAAGGGCGTCGGGTGGGAAGGGTCGACCCTCCGCGCGGGGCGGGTTCAGGCCGAGACCCGGACGCCCGGGCTCATGGTGGCCGACACGGTGATCGAGCGAATGTACGTCCCCTTGGCGGCCGCCGGCTTGAGCCCGCGCAAGTAGGCGAGGAAGGCGGCGATGTTCTCGGCGAGCTGTTCCTCGGTGAACGACAGTTTACCCACGGCGACGGCCACGTTGCCCCCCTTGTCGTTGCGGAATTCGATCTTGCCGGCCTTGAACTCGCGGACGGCGGAGGCGATGTCGGTCGCGACGGTGCCCGACCGCGGCGACGGCATCAGGCCGCGGGGGCCGAGCACGCGCCCCAGGGGGCCGACCAGGCCCATCATGTCGGGGGTGGCCAGGGCCACGTCGAAATCCATCACGCCCGATTTGACCTGCTGGGCCAGATCGTCGGCGCCGACTAAGTCCGCGCCGGCGGCCCGGGCCTTCTCGGCGTTGTCGCCCTGCGCGAACACGGCGACCCGCACCTTCTTGCCAATGCCGTGCGGCAGGGCCACCGAGCCCCGCACGTTCTGGTCGGTCTGCTTGGGGTCGATCCCCAGGTGGGTCGAGACCTCGACCGTCTGGTTGAATTTGGTCGTGCTGAACGACTTGAGCATCCGCACCGCCTCCACCAGGGGGACGGGGGCGGTCGATTTGATCTTGGAGCTCAGGGCTCGGTATCGCTTGGACTGTTTAGGCATCGATCACGCTCCGGAAAAATCCAGGGGAGCTGCCGCCGGTCGGGTTTCACGGTCAAGCCCCAGGCCGCGGGCGGTCGCACGGTCCTGGGACGAGTTCTCTGCTTCGCGCCGGGGGTTCGATCGGGAGGCACGGTCCTCCCTCGACCCCAAGCACTTGATTCAGCCGGTGATCATCCCTTGATTTCGACTCCCATGCTGCGCGCGGTCCCCGCGATGATCCGGCAAGCGTGCTCGATGTCGCGGGCGTTCAGGTCGGCGAACTTGGTCTCGGCGATTTTCTTGACCTGGTCGGCGGTGACCGCTCCCACCTTGGTCTTGTGCGGTTCGGCCGCACCCGCCGCGATCCCGGCGGCCTGCTTGAGCAAGACCGCGGCCGGCGGGCTCTTGGTGATGAATTCAAAAGAACGATCGGAATAGATCGTGATCTCGACGGGGATGGTGGTCCCCTTCATTTCCTTGGTTCGTTCGTTGAACTGGGTCACGAATTGACCGATGTTCACACCATGCTGGCCCAGGGCCGGGCCGACGGGCGGGGCGGGGGTCGCCTGGCCGCCGGGGCACTGAAGCTTCACTTTCGCCGTCATGACCTTCGCCATCGCTTGCTCTCGCTCCTCTTGGTGTTTCGCCCCAAATCGGGTCGTCGCCCCCGCGGCTCTCGCAAACGCCCGCCACCGCTCTCACATCCCGCGGACCAGAGTCCCTGCCCCGGTTCGCTCGCCGCGGGAGGCGGCCGGTTCGTCCCTTGCTTCAGATCCGTTCAAGCTGCCAGTACTCCAGGTCGACCGGCGTGGGCCGATTGAAGATGATCAGCATGACCTTCACGAGTCCCCGGCCCTCGATGACTTCCTCGACGGTCCCCTCGAAATTCTCGAACGGGCCGTCCTTGATCTTGACGCGGTCGCCGCGCTCGACGTCGATGCGAACCTTGGGCGTTTCGGCGGTCGTCTTGACCTCTTCCTGATGGAGCATCTGGTTGACTTCGGCCTCGGTCATCTTGGTGGGCGTGCCGTGCGCCCCCACGAAGTCGCCGACGCCCGGCGTCTCCCGGACCACGAACCAGGTTTTCTCGTTGAGCTCCATCTGAACCATGATGTAGCCGGGATACGTCTTGCGCTCGACGACGCGCTTCTTGTTGTTGCGAATCTCGGTGATTTTCTCGGTGGGCACGACGATGTGCCCGAAATAGCGCTCGAGCCCCTGGATCTTCACCCGCCGCATGAGGGCGTCGCGGATCGTGTCCTCGCGCGAGCTTTGCACCTTGAGCACGTACCAGACCAGCTCGGGAGCAGGTTCTTCCTCGTCGTCGGGGTCCACCGCGGGCTCGACCGAGAGCGCGACAGGCGGCACGGGGACGACAGCCGGCGCCGGGGCGGGCGCGAGGTCCGGGGTGGACGACGTCTCCTCGGCGGCATGGTCCGCCGGAAGGGGGGCCGAGTCGTCGGCTTCGGAGGACTGTTCGATCGATTGAGTCGTCATGGAATACCGTCTAGCCCATCCACCTGAAAAAAAGCCCCGAGCCCAGGTTCAAAACCGCGATCACCCCCCGCGCGGTCGCGAGGGGCCGTCCCGTCTTACGCCGTCGACCCGAATCCCCCGCTGCCGCCAAATTGAAGCACGCCGATCCGCTCGAGAATGAAGGTCCAGAGCCGGTCCACGAAAAACAAGAAGAACGCCATCAAGACGACCGTCGACAGGACGACGGAGGTCGCCCGGATGAGGTCTTCCTTGCTGGTCCACGAGACCTTGTTCATCTCGGCCTCGGTGGCGATCAAGAATTCGGCGAACGGCGGGTAGTGGACGAGCCGGAAGATGATCCAGGCGAGCACGCCGGCAAACGCCAGTGGCGCGCTGTACCGGACCAGCGCCTCGGATTCCTTGACGATCTCGAACACCCGCTGCGCGCCGGCGGCCGCGATCACCCCCAGCGCGATGGCCGTATACAGCCGGGCGTACCAACCCTGCATCGGCTTGTAAAGGTCGGACCGGGTCAGGTTGAGGACGAACTGGACCAGAGCGCTCTTACGCGCCCCGCCGGGCGCATTGTCGCGCGGTTTGGGCTTGGAGACCGCTTTTTCGTCTTTGACTTTGCCCATGTCACGGATCTTTCTGATAGGGGCCGGGTTTGTCGCGTCCGTCGCGATCAAGCCAGGCCGCTTGAGACCAACCCACGAGCGTTGTTCGAGGCGGCGTTCGCCGGCTTTCCCCGGGCTCGACGGCTCGAGGCCGCCGTCCTCGAACCGAGGACGACCCTGGGGACGCCGGCCGCAAGCCGCCGCCGACAGCACGAGCGGAGGGAATCGAACCCCCAACCGCCGGTTTTGGAGACCGGTGCTCTACCAATTGAGCTACGCTCGTAACATCGGAGCCTGGATGCCATTCATGATCACCGGACGTCAAAATCCAAAACCTCGCGAACCGCTGGGGAACAATCGAGCGGCGGTGGTCGGCGACTGTCGCGACCGACCGGCCGATCTCGTTATTTCTTGCGGGATTCCTTGTGAGCCGTGTGCTTGCGCTCGCGGCGGCAGTACTTCTTGAGGTCGAGCCGATTCGCCCCCCGGGTCTCTTTCTGGACCCGATAGTTCTTGTCGCCGCACGACGTGCATTCGAGCCAGACGTATTCTCTCATGATTGATCCCCCGTCACGCGGTCGCTCCAGTCGCGGCCAGCCACTCGATTTCGTCCCAGGTCGCCCGCGTGGGTCACGATCGCGGGATGCGCCAGACCGGGAAAATCAGGAAAAGAGTCAGGCGCGTCGCTCGAGATCTGGATCGAGCACGCGCCCGTTCGAGGATACAATTCACCCGGGACGGCCGGCCCGCGCTTGCACGCGGCCGACCACCTCGGTTCCAGAGTGGCGGTCACTCCAGGATCTTGGCCACGACGCCGGCCCCGACCGTCTTGCCCCCTTCGCGGATGGCGAATCGCAGGCTTTCTTCCATCGCGATGGGGGTCTGGAGCTCGACGGTCATCTTGATATTGTCGCCCGGCATGCACATCTCGGCCTCGCTGTTGTCCTCGGACAACAGGTTGAGGACCGATCCCGTGACGTCGGTGGTTCGGAAATAAAACTGGGGGCGGTAACCCTTGAAGAACGGCGTGTGCCGCCCGCCTTCGTCCTTGCTGAGGACGTAGACCTCGGCCTCGAACTTGGTATGCGGGGTGATCGAGCCCGGCTTGCAAATGACCTGGCCGCGCTCGAGGTCGGTTTTCTCAACGCCGCGGAGCAGGACGCCGACGTTGTCGCCGGCCTGGCCGTCCTCAAGGGTTTTCTGGAACGCCTCGACGCCGGTGATGGTCGAGGCTTTCTTCATGCCGAATCCGATGATCTCGACGGGGTCGCCGACCTTGACCCGTCCGCGCTCGATCCGGCCGGTGCCGACCGTGCCACGGCCCTTGATCGAGAACACGTCCTCGACGGGCATCAGGAACGGCTTGTCGATCTCACGGACCGGCTCGGGAATGTAGTCGTCCATCGCCTTGACCAGGTCCAGGATCGGCTGGGCGGCCTTGGGATCCTTGGGATTCTCGAGCGCCGGCCGGCTGCAGCCGCGGATAATCGGGATCTCAGCCCCGGGGAACTTGTAGTGCGTGAGCAGATCCCGCAGCTCCATCTCGACCAGCTCGAGCAGCTCCTCGTCGTCGACCAGGTCGATCTTGTTCAAGAACACGACCAGGGCCGGCACGCCGACCTGATACGCCAGCAGGATGTGCTCGCGGGTCTGGGGCATGGGACCGTCAAAGGCCGAGACCACCAGGATCGCGCCGTCCATCTGGGCGGCGCCGGTGATCATGTTCTTGATGTAATCAGCGTGGCCCGGACAATCGATGTGGGCGTAGTGCCGCTTGTCGCTCTCGTACTCGACGTGCGAGACCGCAATCGTGACCGTCTTGTTCGCGTCCCGGACCGTGCCTCCCTTGGCGATGTCGGCGTACGCCTTGCTCTTGGCTCGACCCTGCTCGGCCAGCACCGCCAGGATGGCGGCCGTGAGCGTGGTCTTGCCATGGTCGATGTGTCCGATAGTGCCGACGTTGACGTGCGGCTTGGTTCGCGTGAACGTTTCCTTGGCCATCTTTTCTCCCGTCGTCTCCTGAGACACTCTTAGCCGAGCAGGGCCGCTCGACGAAGCGGACAGCAAGGCGGTTCCGCCGCGGTTCGCGGCGCCCGCGGCCGTCCCCGATGATTCCCCAATCCAGGCCGCGAGCCCCCAAGCTGCCGCTGGGATTTGAACCCAGGACCTCGTCCTTACCAAGGACGCGCTCTACCAACTGAGCCACGGCAGCACGAGCATTCGCCGGCGACTAGCCGACGAATCAAACAGTTTGGCGATCTACGTCCACCGTGGCAAGCCCCTTTTCCATCGCAAACGCTCGAATCACGAAATCAGCCGTCGATCACGCGACTTTTCCCGGGGACGAAAGCGGGTGATGGGAATCGAACCCACGTAGCCTGCTTGGAAGGCAGGTACTCTACCATTGAGTTACACCCGCGGTAGTCTCGCCCCTCGTGCCGATCGCCCGTCGCGGAGGACTCGGTCGCGTGATTCCCCGGTGGATTCCTCTCGATGGTCGACCTCGTCTCGATCGTCTCAAAGCGCTGGTTCCGAGGCTTTCGGTCGCGTGATCCAGACCCCATCCATCCCGACCGGGATCGACATGGGTGGAGCAGGATTCGAACCTGCGAAGGCATTGCCACCAGATTTACAGTCTGGCCCCTTTGGCCGCTTGGGTATCCACCCGGATCTCGCTCGCCAACCCCCCCGCGCATTCCCTATCTCTCTCATTCCATTCGCCCACGCGCCGGCCCGCCCCATCCGCGGCCGGGCCGCGCGATCGATGAGCTGGCGGAGAGACTCGAACTCTCAACCCTCGGTTTACAAAACCGAAGCTCTACCGATTGAGCTACACCAGCACGCCAGACCGTGAAGCCTATGATTGTATCCGGCCCGTACGCAAAAGCAAGAACGAACCACGCAAGCCCCAACCCGCACTCACGGGCAGGTGGGCGCGGAGCGAACCCGACCCGTCAAGCATACCCTGGCCAGGTGCCGGCGAGCAAGAGGGTTTCGCCCGCGAGACGGACGGTTGAACGCTCATCGAACCGCCTCCGCCAGCCGCGACCGCTCGAGCCGCGCCAGCGCCTCGACGTCGCCGGGGCATTCCGCCAACACCGCGCGCCACAGCCGCGCAGACTCGGCCGCGTCGCCGCGCTCACGCGCCAGCCCCGCCAGATTCCGCAGCGTGAGATGCCCATAAATCCCCTGATCGACGCTCGCGAACCGCTCCGGCCGCTTAAGCGTCAAGATCCGCCGCCAGCACTGCTCCGCCACCGCCGGCTCGCCCCGCTCGCGATGCACCACCGCACGCCGAAACCACAGCTCCGCGTCCTCGCCATCAATCGCCAGCCCC
>DAIDHE010000014.1 GCA_027459775.1 Planctomycetales bacterium
GATCAGAGGCGTATCGATCAAGGGGTAAGGAGATCGAGATAGAACCAGGATCAACGTTCGCCGGTCTTGGCGAGGCCGCGGGCGATCGCGGCGATGATCGCCTCCTCGACGTCGTCGCGCCAGGGCGAGGGCAAGCCGTAATAGAGCATGGCGCCGCCCCCCTCATAGCCTCCCTCCTTGAGGACTCGCAGCGACGGGATGTAGGCCATCACGTCGTTGCAGTACGCCGACACCCAGACCCGCCCAGGATCGCGATTCCGCTTGATCCGCAACGAATAATCGACCACCCCCTCGCCGCCCAGCAGGATCCACTCAAGCGCGCCCAGCTTCCAGACCTGGACCGGATAAGGATAGGTCGTATCGAGAGAGCCTTTTTCGTCGATCAGGCGCAGGAGCCCGCGGGCTCGGCTGGCGACGAAGAAATTGGGGGATTTGGCGTCGGTCTCGACCTGGGAGCGCCCGGGGATCGCCGCGAACGCGAGCGGGATCTCCTCGTACCACGCGCGTAGCGATCCGCGCACGGGCTCGACCGGGCCGGCGAGCGCCCGTTCGACCGAGCGCGCGAGCTCAGCGCCGTATTCTTCGGCAAGTGCGAGCGAGCGCCTGGGGATTGGGTTCTGGTCCGCGCCACATCCCGCGACAAAGAGTGCGGTCGCGCCCGGGATTCGTTTCTCGAGATCGAGCTGGGTGAAACCGGCATAGTCGCCGCAGAAACGGTCGATGTCGAGCGTCGTGCAGTGACAGGCATAGCCAAACACGACCGCCAGGATCGAGCCGTCGGGCCGCGCGACCTTCAGGACGGGAACGTCGTGGTCGACCGGCCCCTCGAGCGACAGCTTTTGGCGGCGAGAGTCGGCCTTGTCCTCGGGGTTCTGCCGGCGATTGACCGCGAACCCGCAGCGCCCGATCGACCAGCCAACCTGGGCGTCGCCGGTTTTGGACAGCGCCTGGTCAGCCAACTCGACGACCGTTTTCACAAGGCCGTCGGTGTATTTGGCGATACGCGTGCGCTCGGCGTCGTCGATCGGGTACATGCCGATCAGGTTTGTGCCCACGACGGGCCCGCAGTGGGTGTGCGAGCACGCGATGGCGATCTGTTCGCGCGCCAGACCGTGGCTCCTCATGACCGCGGTCGTGATCCGGGCCGAGGTGACGCGGTCGATCCCGCAGACGTCGAGCGTGATCAACAGGGCCTTGCTCCCGGCGGGATCCTCGAGCACGAGGGCCTTGGCCTTGAGGTCTTGGATCGCGCCTCGAGAGGGCGCTTTCCGCGAGGCGTAGCCCGACATCCAGAGCGGGCCCTTGGGCGTGATGGGCCCGGACGCGACCCCGGCCTTCCAGCCCGCCGCGGCGGGCTCGACCAAGAGCAGGAGCAAGAACGCGAGCCCGATCAGGATTGAACGAGAACCCGTTTTCCCGAGCAAGGCGCTCGAGAGCAAGGCATCAGGGCGTGGCATGTGCAAGACCTTAAAGCGATGGCTTATCCGCCCGGCGAGGCCAGGCTGGTCCACATCTGGATGATCGGCAGGAAGACGGCGAGGATGATGAAGAGCACGAGACCGCCCAGGAGGACGATCACCATCGGCTGGACCAACTGCCCCAGGTTCTTGACCATCAGCGTGACCTGCTCGTCGTAGTCGTCGGCGAGATGGATCAAGCTCTCGGGCAGCTTGCCTGTCTCCTCGCCCGACTTGACCACGGCGAGGACGTCGGGAAAGAACTGATTCGATTCGCCGAGGATCGAGCTGAGCTCGCGGCCGGCGACGATCTTGGACCGGGCCTTGCGGATGGAGTTGCGAATCGGCGTCATCACCAGGACGTCGGCGGTGAGATCGAGCGACGTGCCCATGTCGACGCCGGCCTCGAGCAAGACCGACAGCGTGCGCGTGAACCGGCTGACGTCGAGCTTGCGACAGAGCGTCCCGAAGACCGGCATGAGCAAGACCAACCGGTCCATGAGGGCCTTGCCCGGGCTGGTGCCGTAAAACTTGATCAGCGCGATCGGAGCCCCGATGAGGACGATGGGAAACACCCACCAGCCCCCCATCTGGATGAAGCTGCTGAACGACATGAGCGCCTGGCTGGCGAACGGAAGCTGGGCCCGGCCGGCGATGTCTCTCAGGGTCGCCGCGAACAGCGGTAGCAGGAACACCGAGATGAGCGCGATCACGCAGCCCGCGATCATGAGCACGATCACCGGGTAGATCATGGCCGACCGCGCCTGGCGAATCAGCCGCTGCCGCGCCTCGAAATGGTGCGCGAGCGCCTTCAGCCGCTCGGGAACGCCGCCGTACGATTCGGCGACCCGGATCATGCTCAGGAACATGGGGCCGAAGACCTGGGGCTCCTTGGCCATCGCCTCTTCCAGCGTCATTCCCTTGCGCACCGAGACCTGCATCCGGCCCAGGACCGGACCCAGGGCCGTCCCGCTAAACTGCTGCTCGAGGCTCGACAGCGACCGGATGATGTCGACGCCAGCATGCAAATACGCCGAGAATTGCCGGCAAAACTGGGCAAGCTGGCCCGAGCTCACCCGGCCAAAAAGGATTCGCTCCCACCACTTCGGACCCTCGGCGACCCGCTCCGCGCGGCCGGTCTCGGCATCGAGCGCTGATCGGGCGGGCTTGGACTTGGGCCGAGCCGCCCCGTCTTGCTTGGGCGCTGGGTTGGGGTGAAAGGTCGACTTCTCGGAACGCCCCTTCGGACCCCCCGCCCGCGGTGGATTTCGAAATTCGCCTTCAGCCGGATCAGGGCTCATCGCAATCGCCCTCGCCTATCGCGGAGGTTCGAGGCTTTCACGCCCCGCTCTCCTCCCATCGTCACCGCGCGGGCCGCGCGGGTCAAGGCGGAGCTCTGATCTCTGTCGTTGGTCACGCGGGCGGGCCGGTCCAGCGCGCGAGCCACTGGGCCGCGTTAATCACTTCCACGAAAGCACGGGCTGCTTGGCGGCCCGGACCTCGTCGGGGCGGCTGATCGGGGTGGAATGCGGGGCGTGGTGGAGCAGCTCGGGATTCTCGGCGGCGATCGCGCGGAGGATTTCGGCGAACGATTCGAGGGTCTCGCGGCTCTCGGTTTCGGTCGGCTCGACCATGAGGGCCTCGGGGATGATCAGGGGGAAATAGATCGTGGGGGCGTGGACGTTGTAATCGAGCAGCCGCTTGGCGATATCCGTCGCGCGGACCCCGCGCTCCTTGGCGAAGGCCCGCGCCGAGGCGACGAACTCGTGCATGCACGGCCCGTCATACGGTACGGGGTAGACGTCCTCGACCAGGGCCTTGAGATAGTTCGCGTTCAGGACGGCATGCTGGGCGATGCGTTTGAGCCCCGCGGGCCCCTGCGACCGGATATAGCAATAGGCCCGAAACAAGACCCCCGTGTTCCCAAAGAACGAGCGCACGCGGCCGATGGAGTGGGGCCGGTCGTGGTCGAGATAATATTCGCCCTCGGCCTTGCGGGCGACGACGGGGGCGGGCAGATAGGGGGCGAGATGCTCACGCACCGCGATCGGGCCAGCGCCCGGGCCTCCGCCCCCGTGCGGACCCGAGAAGGTCTTGTGGGGGTTGTAGTGCATGAGGTCGACCCCCATGTCGCCGGGCCGGACGATCCCCAGGATCGCATTCATGTTGGCCCCGTCCAGATAGAGCAGCCCCCCCTTCGCGTGCAAGAGATCGGCGATCTCGCGAATCTGAGGGTCGAACAGCCCGACCGTGTTGGGATTCGTCATCATGAAGACGGCCGACTGGTCCGAGAGCTTGGCCTTGAAATCGGCCAGGTCCACCAGCCCCCGTCCGTCGCTCTTGATCGTGACCGCCTCGAACCCCGACAGATGGGCCGACGCCGGATTGGTGCCGTGTGCGCTGTCGGGGATCAAGACCTGGCCGCGACTCTCGCCCCGTTCGCGAAAATAACGCGCCGCCACCAGCAGGGCCGTGAGCTCGCCCTGCGCGCCCGCGGCCGGCTGAAGACTGACCGCGTCCAGCCCGGCGATCTCGGCCAGGATTTCTTGAAGATCGTAGAGAATCGCCAGCAGGCCCTGGAGCGTCCGTTCGTCCTGGTAGGGGTGCTGGGCCCAGAGCCCCGGCAAGGCCGCCATCCGCTCGTTGCGCTTGGGGTTGTACTTCATCGTACACGACCCCAACGGATAGAAATTGGAATCGATCGACATATTCAAGGTCGACAGATTGGTGTAGTGCCGGACGACGTCGAGCTCGCCGAGCTCGGGCAGGGGAGGGGGCTCTTGCCGCAGGAATTCGCGGGGGATCAGCTCGTCCAGGGGACGCTCGGGAACGTCGCACGCGGGCAAGACGGCCGTCGCCCGGCCCGGGCGGCTGGATTCAAACAACAGCGGCGGTTGAACAAGTTTATACATGAGGATCGCCAGAAAAGGGGTCGTCGAGCGAGAGCTTATTTCGAGCCGGCCGAGGCGAGGATTTGTGGTTTGCCGCGCTGGCCGGGGGGGGCGGCCGCGGTCAGATCGGCGATCGCATGCTCGTAGGCGCGGGCGAGCCCGTCGATCTCGTCACTGGTCCGTTTTTCGGTGACGGCGACCAGGATACAGTCGGCGAGCCGGCGGTCGAAGCGCCCAAGCGCGATCCCGCCGTGATAGCCCTGGCCCAAAACGCTGGCCAGGAGGGCCTGGGGGTTCACGTTCGCGCGGATGACGAATTCCTTGAAGAACGGGCCCGGGAAGGCGAGCTCGAGGCCGGGTACGGCGGCCAGGCGTTGGGCTGCGTAGTGAGCTTTGCGGGTGGACGACTCGGCGGCCAGCTTGAGCCCGCGGGGTCCCATGACGGCCAGGTAGATCGCCGCGCGAAGGGCGAGCAGTCCCTGGTTGGTGCAGATGTTGGAGGTGGCCTTTTCGCGGCGGATGTGTTGCTCGCGGGTTTGAAGGGCCAGCACCCAGCACCGTTTGCCGTCGCGATCGACGGTTTCGCCGACGATCCGGCCGGGCATCTTGCGGACGTACTCGCCGCGGCAGGCGAGGATGCCCAGATAGGGCCCGCCGAAGGACATGGGGTTGCCCAGCGACTGCCCCTCGCCGACGACGATGTCCGCGCCATAAGTCGACGGCGGCGCGAGCAGGCCCAGGCTCACGGGGTCGACGACCACGATGGCGAGCGCACCCTTGGCGTGGGCCGCCGCGACGAGCGCCCGTGCGTCCTCGAGCCGGCCCAGGAAATTGGGATGCTGGAACACGACGGCAGCGGTGTCGCCGTCGATCGCCGCCTCGAGCGCGGGCGCGTCGACCACTCCGGTTGGCCCTGGAACCACTTCGAGCCGGGGCTCGAGGCAGGCGAGAAACGTCTCGAGAACCTGGCGATACTCGGGATGGACGGTTTCGGCGACGACGATCTTCCCGCGCCGACCGGTGATGGCCTGGGCCATCAGCATGGCCTCGGCCGTCGCCGATGCGCCGTCGTAGAGGCTCGAGTTCGAGACCTCCATCCCGGTGAGCTGGCAAATGAGCGTCTGATACTCGAACACGGCCTGGAGCGTCCCCTGGCTGGCCTCGGGCTGATAGGGGGTGTAAGCCGTGAAGAATTCGCCCCGGCCGGCGAGCTGATCGACGACCGCGGGGATGAAATGGTCGAACGACCCCCCTCCCAGGAAGCAGACGCGCTGGTCGGCCCCCTGATTACGCGCGGTCAGATCCCCGATCACCTGGCTGAGCTCGAGCTCCGAGAGTGCCGGCGGCACGTCAAGCGGGTGCTTGAGCCGTAGCTCGACGGGGATGTGACGAAAGAGGTCGTCAAGCGATTCGAGCCCGATCCGTTCGAGCATGATTCGCTCGTCGTCCGGCGTGTTCGCGATGTAAGCCATGGAGTTGGATCTTTGGAAGTTAAGTGTGTGTTGGAACGCGGCTTCTTGAAGGTCTGCGGCTCAGTGGTCGTGTTCCTCGGCTGTCTTCTTGACGTAGGCGTCGTGGTCGAGAAGTCCAGAGAGATCGGGGTTGGGGCCGACGTTGACCTTCACGAGCCAGCCTTTTTCGTAGGGGTCGGCGGCCAGGAGCTGGACGTCGCCCGAGATGGCGGCGTTGACCTCGACCACTTCGCCGCTCACCGGGGCGTAGAGGTCGCTGACGGCCTTCACGCTTTCGATCTCGCCAAACGATTTGCCCGCCGTCAGGCGCGCGCCAACCTTGGGCAGGTCGATCACGATCAGGTCGGTGAGCTGGTCGACGGCGAATCGCGAGATGCCGACGGTGGCCACGTCACCCGCGAGGGCGACCCATTCGTGGGTTGGCGAGTATTTCAGGGTCTTGGGGTCCATGCTCGGGCGGTCCTTGTGCTCGGTCTTTCGGAAATGGTGCGATCGGAAACGAGCCCCATCGAGTTCAGGGGCGACGAGCCTGGCTCAGCCGGCCGAAACCGGGGGCCGGGGCCGCTTGTAGAAGGGGAGCTTCACGAGCCTGGCGGGCTCGCGCCGGCCCCGGACGTCGACCTCGAGCGCGCCGGCGGCGGGCGCGTCGCGCTCGATGAAGGCCATGGCGATGCTTTGATCGAGGGTCGGCGAGAAGGTGCCGGAGCTGACGGTTCCGATCGAGCGGCCGTCCAGCAAGACGTCGGCCCCCTGGCGGGCGATCCGTTTCGTGTCGAGAACGAGCCCGACTCGCTTGCGGCCGGGGTTTTGCGCGAGCGCCTGGAGCGCGGGCCGGCCGATGAAGTCGCCCTTTTCGAGCTTGACGGCCCAGCCCACGCCGGCTTCGAAGGGGTTGATCGTTTCCGAGAGCTCATGGCCGTGGAGCGGCATCGCGGCCTCGAGCCGCAGGGTATCGCGCGCGCCCAGGCCGCAGGGAACGATGTCGAATTTCCGGCCCGATTCCATGAGCGCCTCCCAGACGTCGACCGCGGCGTGCGCCCCCACGACGGCCTCAAAGCCGTCCTCGCCGGTGTAACCCGTCCGGCTGACGACCGCGTTGGCCCGGCCCAGGAGCCGGCCCATGGCGAAATGATAGTACGAGATCTTGTCGAGCGGCTGATCAAAAAGCGGCGCCAGCGTCTCGAGCGCGCGCGGACCCTGGACGGCGATCATGGCCGTGTCGCGGGTGCGGTCGACCATGGTCCCCTCGCTGTCGCGCTGGGCCGATTCCAGATGGGCCACCGCGGCGGCCCGGTTCGACGCGTTGCAGACAACGATGTACGCGAAGGGCTGGCGATAGACCAGGATGTCGTCGATCACCCCTCCCTGGTCGTTCGCGAGCAGGCTGTACTGGATCTTGAGATCGACCAGCGACGCGACCGAATTGGTCGTGGCGCGGTCGAGCCAGTCGAGCACGCCGGGTCCGTCAAAGGTCAGCCGCCCCATGTGGCTCACGTCGAACAGGCCGACACGTTCGCGAACGGCCCTGTGTTCTTCCACGATGGTCGTGTATTGCACCGGCATCAGCCAGCCGCCGAACTCCACGAGCCGGCCGCCCCTGGCCTTGTGCCAGGCGTGGAGTGGAGTTTCGAGAAACGCCGAGTCAGCCGTCACTTCGATCCCCAGAATGGACGATGAAAGGAGCCCAGCCGCCGCGAACGCCGTCGCTAGGATTCTAGTGGATCGGCCGACCCGCCGACAACCGGCCTTTACGCGAAAGCGTGCCCGCGGGGCCTGGTCAGGTCTTGCCGCCCTGGGGCGGAAGCTCGAACGAAACCTCGTCGCGCGCGAGCTCGTCTTCCCAGGCGTCCATGAGCGGCCAGTCGATGGCGCAGGTGCCGAAATCGGCCAGGTGGGTGTAGGTCTCGAGCCGGGCGATGGTCGCGTCCAGGAGGGCGTTGTTCTTGCGAAAGATCGGCCCGTGCGACGGCAAAAGATAGGCGACGTCGGAATCCCGAATCCGCGTCAGGCTCCTGATGAAGTCGACCAGGTTCGAGCCATGATGGGCGTCGATCACGCCGACCGAGCCGTCGCGAAAGATGTTGTCGCCGGAAAACAAAAGCGGCCCCATCCGCAGGGAAAGCTGGCCGGCCGTGTGGCCGGGCGTGCTCCAGACCTCGAGCGTCCGGTCGCCCACCGTGAGCCGGTCTCCCTCGCCGATCGCGCGGTCGACCTTGCAGCGCGGCATCGGAATGTGGATCGACTGGGCGTCGATCCGGGCGTAGGTGAAAATCTCGTCCCCCTCCTCGATCGCGGCGACCCCCGAGGGATGGGCCAGCACGTCGCATTTGAGGATCTCGCGAGCGCGTGCGAGGCCCTGGGTGTGATCGACGTCGGCGTGGGTCGCGATGATGAACTTGCACGCCGACAGGCTGTAGTCCATCTGGCGAACGAGCTCCAGGACGTCCGCGAGCTCGTCCAGGAATCCCACGTCGATGAGCGCGTATTCCGAGCCGCCGTCGATCAGATAGATGTTGACGCCCATGCGCCTGCGCGCCTGATGGTTCATCTCAAGCACGCCCGGAAACAGGTAGCGTCGTTCAACCATCCCAGGAAACCGCCATGACTAGAGAAGTGGTTCATGATCGCCCGAGCGACGCCCACCGGTCGGGCGCCCTGGGTCGATCGCAGTCATCATAACGCGTGGAAGGGCCGCGGCTCAACGAATCCCGGCCAGGCAAGGGGCTGGTTCGAGGAACAAAAAGCCCGCTTCGCGCATCCAAGGTTGACGCGGGCGAACGAGATCCAAGGTTCGTTCGCACGAACAGGCCGGGGCGACTTGACAGTCGCCCTGGGGCGGGTTACGTTCAATTGCTGTCTTTCTTGATGGAAGTCCCGAACCCGACGCGAGATGGGGCGCTGCGCCCTTGCCTCGTCTTGATCGGGCTTGGGCGTTTGCGCGAGCGGCGTCACATCCTGTCGAGACCCCTTCGAGCAATCCGCCCTCGGATCGAGACCGAACAAGGTGTCACCCCATGCTTAGCAGGCTTCGCTCGGCGAACATGACGTTGATCAGGCGGCTTGGGCCGCTGGCCGTGGTGGCCGTTTTGATCGTGAGTGGGGCGTCCGTCTGGGCGCAGCCGCCTTCCACCAAGACCAAGAGTTCGGGCTCGGCCAAGGGGGCTGCTCCGGCCAAGGGAGCTGCCTCGGCCAAGGCGGGGTCGGTCAAGTCCGCCCAGCCGGAACCCAAGTCGCGGGCGACGGCGCCCGACGTCGAAGAGAAGAGCGAACCCGCGCCGAATACGGGGCCCTCCGCCAAATATCTCCCGAGCGAGGTGTTCCGCGATCCGAATGCGCTGAAGCTGCTCGACGTCACGCGATTTCCCGAGTCGCGGGCTCGGCCCGTCGCCCCCGCCGAGGTCGAGGCGCTCAAGGCCATGGCCGCCGACGCCAACGTGACCCTCGACCCCAACCTGATCGACCGCGTCGTCGAGGCCGAGGCCGCCCGCTTGACCAATCACGCCAACATCCTGGCCCTCATCGATCCGCCCGCGAACACGAACCCCAACTCCCCCACCGTGCACGCCATCAATGACGCCACCAAGACCCTGCTGGAGCCGATCTTCGCGGCCCGGAGCATCAAGAACATCAACTTCTTGAGACGGTACGACAAGGCCCTGATCACGAAGCTCCAGCCCTTGCTCAAGAACCACCTGATCCCGCGGATCCAGGCCATGATCATCCTGGGCCAGAGCGCGAGCTCCGACGACTTGCCGATCTATCTGGCCGAGCTGAAGAACGCCACGCAGACTGTCTGGGTCAAGCTCTGGGCGCTCGAGGGGCTGTCGAATCTGATCGACACCGGCGGCCGACCTTCGGCCGCGGTTCAGATCGAGGCCGCCAAAGCGGTCGCCGATTTCCTCGAGCGTGACGAAGATCTTCCCTGGCCGGCGCAATACCGCGCCCTCCAGGCGCTGGCCGCCATGCGGCAGGGATTCGTGCCGAGCTCGCCCAAGCAGGCCCACATGGCCAGCTCGGCCATGCGGCTCCTCAGCGACGGCGACGCCAAGCCCGAGGTCCGGGCCGAGGCCGCTCGCGCCCTGGGGATGATGCAGATCACCACGGCCGTCCCCAGGTACAATTACCCCCTGGTCGCGCACGCGGTGGGCGAGCTCGCCGCCACCATCGGCGCTCAAATCAGCGCGACCTACAGTACAAACCCGCTCAAGGCCCGGTATTTGACCGCGCTCCTGGCTGGGCCGGTCTACGAGTCCTTCAACGGCGCACCCGGGGCGCGTGAGTCGGGCCTCATTCACGAGACCACCGGCGAGCCGGCGGCGTACGCCGACAAGGTGTTCGAGCTGGTGAAAGCGGTCATCAAGGGGTCGGCCGATCTGCTGGTTTCGGCCTCGCGCCAGATCCCGACCCGGCTCAAGGATCTCGACGCGCGGGTGGAGGCGCTCAAGTCGCACCTTCAGAAAAACCCGCCGCCCGACCGCCGGTTGGTGCAGGGCGGCCCCGAGTATCCGTCGACGATGGGGGGCCAGGCGGCGCTGCCGGCCGCGCATGCCGCGCCCGTCGCCGGCGCCACGGCCGCCCGGCGCTAGACCGCGAGGACGCCGCCCGGCGGGTTCTCGCGATCGTCCCCGAGGCCGACCGCCCCCACGGAGCCGCCATGCCACGACCCCTCGGACCAAACCCGCCCGCGATTCCTTCCGATCTCCGGTTCCACGCCCGCCTCGCGGGCGCGGGCAGGTCCGGTCTCGTCTGCCTTGTCCTGGCGCTTGGAACCGGTTGTTCGGGCGCGCTTGGCCCGGAGACGTTCCCCGTCGCGTCCGTCAAAGGGCGGGTCACGGAAGGGGGCAAGCCCGTTACGCGCGGATGGATCGAGTTTTACCTCGTCGATGGCGCGGTCGGCAACCTGCGCTCGGCGCGGATCGCTCCTGACGGAACCTTCGCCGCCGACGGGGTCGCCGTCGGTCAAAACCTCGTTCGGCTGGTGAACATGCCGATCGAAACGCTCGCGATCAGGCGCATCCTGGGGGCGTTTCACTCGCCGATCCGCCGACGAATTCCACCCGGGGGCGACAAGACGATCGTGGTCGACGTGGCCGACGAGTTCCTGCGCTATCAGCAATCGCTGGTCGCGGGGGTTGACCGCGGCTCGGCCGGGAGCCGGCGATGAAGGCGCGCTGGCGGCTCAGACCGCACCAGCCGGGACTCGCGAGCGACCTCGCACGCGCGGCGGCGATGTCACCCCTGGTCGCCCAGCTGTTGCTCAACCGCGGGGTGGGCGACCCCGATCGCGCCCAGGCGTTCCTGTCATCCAAGATGGGAAGCCTGCACGATCCCGAGCTCCTCCCAGGCGCCATCGAGGCCGCAGCGCGCATCCACCAGGCCGCCCGCGACGGACGATCGATCGTGATCTACGGCGATTACGACGTCGACGGCGTCTGCGGCGTGAGCATCCTCTGGCTCTGCCTCAAGCTCGCCGGCGCGCGCGATCCCACGTCATATATTCCCCATCGCGTCGACGAGGGCTACGGGCTCTCCGCGACCGCGCTCGACAAGATCGCCGTCGAACACCCCGGAGCGCTCGTGGTGACGGTCGATTGCGGCATTTCCGCCGTCGCCGAGGCCCAGCACGCGCGGGCGCTCGGGCTCGAGCTCATCATCACCGACCACCACACCATCGGCCAGGAGCTGCCCGCGGCCGACGTGCTGGTCCATCCCCGGCTGCCCGGCAGCCTCTATCCCAACGGCGACCTCTGCGGGGCGGCCGTCGGATTCAAGGTCGCATGGCAGGTCTGCAAGCTCTTTGGCGACGGCAAGCGGGCATCGCCCCATCTGCGCGATTTCTTGCTCAGGTCCATGGGATACGTGGCGCTCGCCACCATCGCCGACGTCGTACCGCTCTCCGACGAGAATCGGGTGCTGGTCAAGCACGGGCTCGCGGGTCTCGACGCCAATCCCATGCCGGGCGCGGCGGCCCTCCTCGAGCTTTCCGGTCACACCAGTCGCAAGCGCTTGAAAAGCGGCACGATCGGGTTCGCCATCGGCCCGCGGATCAACGCCGCCGGCCGGATGGAACGCGCTGCCGCCGCCGTCGAGCTCCTCACCACCAGTGACACGGCGCGCGCCCGCGCGCTCGCGCTCGAGCTCGACGATTGCAACACCCGCCGCCAGGAAGTCGAGCGCAAGATCGTCCAGGAAGCCCACGCGAAAATCGACGCCCAGGGAGGGCTCGGCGAGCGTAAGGGGCTCGTCGTCGGCGCGGAGGGCTGGCACCCCGGCGTGATCGGCATCGTCGCCAGCCGCCTGGCCGAAATCTACCACCGCCCGACCATCGTGGTGGCGCTCGCGGCGCCGATCGCCCAGGGCTCGGCCCGATCGATCCCCGGCTTTAACCTCTATGACGCCCTGTCCGATTGCCGCGATCTGCTGGTTGCATTCGGCGGCCACGCCGCCGCCGCCGGGGTCAAGCTCGATCCCGCGAATCTGGCCGGTCTGGCTGAGCGGTTCGACGCGCGCTGTCGCCGGGAGCTCACGCCCGATCGGCTCGAGCGCTCGCTCTGGATCGACGCCGAGGTGCCGCTCGCCAGCCTGAGTCTGGCCGTCGTCGAGGAGATCGAGCGGCTCGAGCCTCACGGCATCGAGAATCCCAGGCCGCTCTTGCTCACGAGCGACGTCGAGATCGTCGGCGAGCCCCGCGCCGTCGGCGAACGCGCTGACCACCTGCAATTCACCTGCCGCCAGGGGGACTTTACCGCCCGTGCGATCGCCTTCAAACAGGCCGAGAAGGGGCGGATTCTCAAGGCCGGCGTGCGCGCGTCGGTCGTGTACCACCCCTCGGTCAACGAATGGAAAGGGCGCCGCGAGGTTCAGCTCGAGGTCCGCGACTTCGAGCTCGTCGACAACCCCGGTTGAGCGGCCTCTATTTTTTGCCGGACCCATGAAGCGCGCGTGCCCATCCGGCCGCGCCGATGAAGCCGGCGTCGCCGCCCAGAAGGGCGAATTCGATGCGTGTGCGCGCCGCCGGAATTGGGAATGCAAGCTCTTTCACGTGTTTCTGGATCGTGGTCAGGAACGGCGAGCCGGCCGCGATCATGCCGCCGCCGAAGAGCACGACGTCGGGATCGATCGTGTGCATCAGGCTGACGGCCCCGACCGCGAGATAATAGGCCGTCTCGCTCATGATCCGCGCGGCGATCGCGTCTCCGGCCTGGGCGGCCATGAAGACCGCCCGGCTGTCGAGCTGGCCGGGGTCGATCGTGCGCAGACTGCTGGGGGTGGTCTCGGCCTCGAGGGCCTCGAGAGCCCGCCTGGCGACCGCGGTGGCCGAGGCGTAGGCTTCCAGATGCCCGATCCCTCCGCACGAACAGCGCCTGCCGTTCACCGCTTGGACGATGATGTGCCCGCATTCGCCGCCGTGGCTGTGCCGGCCTTGAAGGATCACGCCGTCGATCACGATCCCGCAGCCGACCCCCGTCCCCAGCGTGAACATCACTTCCGAACGCGCCCCGCGCCCCGCGCCGGCCCAGTATTCGCCGAAGGCCGCCGCGTTGCCGTCGTTTTGCAAGACCGTCGGCTTGCCCAGTTTCTCTTCCAACCGCGCCCGAATGGGCAGGTTTTCCCAGCCCGGCAGGTTGGGCGGCTCGAGCAGCATACCAGCGTCGATGTCCATCG
This sequence comes from Planctomycetales bacterium, assembly GCA_027459775.1. GTDB lineage: Bacteria > Planctomycetota > Planctomycetia > Isosphaerales > Isosphaeraceae > JAKBAP01. The sequence goes on from DAIDHE010000014.1 coordinate 13,486, forward strand.
TCCCCGGCGTGCCCAGCCCGACAGCGGCGATTCCATCCCAGCCCACGCCGCTGGCCTCGACCGCGCGGCGGCCGGCCTCGGCCAGGCTCGCGATCCCCGCCTCGCCGCCGTGATCCGCCTGGGTGGGTAGGCTCACGTGCGAGAGCGCTCGCCCCTCGTCGTCGACGACCCCGCTCTTGATGTTCGTCCCTCCCAGATCAATCCCGAGATAGTAGACGGGCGAAGGACGCGGCTCGTTCATCGACAACCCCTGATAATCGGGACGAATTCCCTCGTACTTTTGCAATGTACGTCATCCCCAAGGGGTCGGTCAATCGCGCCTGAGCGTTCCGCATGTTCAGCAAACATTGCACCGCGAGCCTGGTATAATCCCTGACAGGTGAGAGGGTATGGACTCGGCATCTGGCAAGGGCGGGATCATGAGCCGAGCGCGGGACGGGTCGACAGGCTTGGCCGGCGGAGCGCTGAATCGTCGGACGTGGCTCATGGGGGCCGGATGCCTGGCGGGGCTGGGACCGCGCGCCTGGGCCGAAGACAAACCCTCCGACGGCGATCGCGCCCGGATCGACGCCATCCAGGCGGCCGCTCGCAAGGCCGGGCTAGGTCCATTGCGATCGAATCTCTCAAGCCATTTTTTGGCCGTCGGCGACGCGCCCGACCCCTTTCGCGCGTCTGCGCTCGGCGTCTGCGAGGCCTTCGCCAAGGTCTTCATCCCCTATTTCCACGACCGCGGGTTCGACGTGGCCATGCCCAGGGAACGGCTCGCCGTGGTCGTGCTCAAGGACGCCGAATCGTACCGAGCGCTCGCGGGCGACGAACAGGGCGAGGCCGTCGGCGGCCACTATGATCTCGACGACAATTACCTGGCCATCTTCGACTTCCGCGGCCAGCGCGACCAGCTCGCCGCCAACGCCGAACGTGTCAATGCGTTTACGCTTGTGCATGAATCGGCCCATTTGCTGTCGTACAATTGCGGCCTGCTCGCGCGCCAGGCCGATGCGCCGGCCTGCGTGAGCGAGGGATTGGCGACCTACGTCGAGCTCTGGCGGCCGCGCGCGAGCGCCAGGTTCGGACTGACCAACCGCCCCCGGCTCAAGGCCCTGATCGAGGCCGGCCAAGGGGCGAACGGCTGGATTTCCGCCCGAGACCTGATCGCCAGCGACAAAGCCTTTGAAGACAAGGACTCCGTCGGCCTGGCCTATGCCGAAAGCTGGCTCTTGATCCACATGCTGATCAAGACCCCGGCCAGGCTGCCCGCGCTCAGGGCCTATCTCAAGGCCATGCCGGCCGAGGCCGGCGAGGCCAACCGCCTGGCCTGCGCGGAAAAACACCTGGGTTCGCTCGCCGATCTGGATCACGATTTGAAACGGCACGCGCGGCGTGAGCTCGAGTCGCCGTGAAGAGACGAACGATCCGCCCGTGGCGAGTACGCGATCAAAGGCGATCCGAATCCTCATCTCCCTGGGGCTGGGGCTCTTCCTCGTCGCCACGCCTTTGGAACTCGCCTTTCTGGTCGTCTTCATCTGGCCCGTCCTGGTCTTCGGCTGGATGGAACGCCAGACGCGATCAGGCTCTTGGAGGGCCGGTCTCCGCGAGCTCTCGCTCCAGCTCTTTCTCATGAGCTCGATCGTGGCAGCGGGGATCTGGGCAGCGTGCAAGTACGAGGATCAATTCAGGACCTGGCGAATCGGGCTGCCCAACCCAGTGATGTCGATCAACGAGATGAGAACCGCGCACGGCATGACAGCGCGTTTCCCCTATCGTCGCTGGGTGAGATTCCCGGACGACTTCCCAAACACGACGATCCGATTCCCCTCCCGCAATCTCTCCATGGTGGAGTTCATCCAGGCAATCGAGGGTCAAACCCCGCTCCGTCGGAATCTGATCAGGGGTTGTGCCAACGGATCGACGATCCTCTGGGGCGGGAACGGCGCGCACGGGGCTTATTTCGAGGTTCCCAGTCCCTGACCCGCGCCCGGCGCGGGGAGATCACGCCTCGCATTCGGCGAAGCTCACCCGCCGGCCGAGGTCGACGGCCTGGCGGGCCATCAGGCCGACGTTGGTCGCCAGCCGAGCCTGCGCGAGCGTGATCGGGGCCGCACGAGAGCCGTCGTGGATCGCCTCGATGAAGGCGGCCAGGGCCAGCCGCGTGTCGGGATGGATCCCCGGGCGGAGCGTTTCGCGGGGGCGGCCGCGATCGCGGAAGGTCAGCGAGCCCGAGCCGAAGTCCAGCCCGCCGGCCTCGCCCATCACGCGGAGCGTCGAGCCCGTGAACGCCTGGTCGGCGGGCGCGACCCAGCTTTGCACGAACGAGGCCCGAAAGCCGTCGGCCCACTGGAGCTCGACCGAGTAATGATCGGTCACGTCGCGGCCGGGATCGAGTGCCGCGAACAGGTCGCGCCTGCCCCAGCCCACGGCGGACTCCGGCGGCGAGCCCTTGAGCCACAAGAGCACGTCCCAGATATGCACCGCCTGCTCGACCATCCAGTCGCCCGAACGGACCCTGCGCGCGAGCCAACCGTCATGCCCCATGAGGGGTCCGTTGCCCGAGGTCCAGCTCGCGCGAGCCTCGATCAGAGCCCCCAGCTCGCCCTGGCGAATGCGCTCGACGCCCTCGCGAAACCGGGGGTTCGAGCGCCGCTGAAAGCCCACGTGGACGACAAGCCCGCGGTGGGCGTCGGCTGCGGCGATCAAGCGGTCGCACTCGGGAAGCGACAGTCCCAGCGGCTTTTCGGCGTAGACATGCTTTCCGGCCGCGAGCGCGGCCAGATTCATGGGTTCGTGCAGGTCGCAGGGAAGCGCGATCGCCACGGCGTCGACATCCGCCCGATCGAGCAGGCGGCGATGGTCGTCGAGACCGGCCGGACGCGCGCCCGCGGCTTTCTCGATCACGCCCAGCGCCCGGTCTCGATGTCGGTCGACGGGGTCGCACACGGCCGTGATCTGGACCCCGGGGATCTCCACGAGCGCGCGGATGAGCGCGGTCCCGCGCCCGCCCGCGCCAATCACGCCCAGGCGCACAGGGTCGCTCGCCGCAGCCGCCTCGGCCAGCTCACCTTGTGTGAGCGCCAGCCCGGCCGCCGCCGAACAGCCCAGAAATCGTCGCCGATTCACCCGCGCGATCGCCATCGAGCGGCCCCCGCCAGATCGTGCTCGATCACCATGCCCACGCCACCCTTTATCATAGCGAAATCGAAACCCGACGGCGAGACCCACCGCCGAGACTCGCGATTCCTGGTATACTACTTCGCTTGGACCAGGGCGGAGAGACGATCAGAGTCAGGACGATTTCACGATGGCCAAGCATTTGTTCGTGACGGGGGGCGTGGTGAGCTCGCTGGGCAAGGGGCTCACCTGCGCATCGATCGGGATGTTGCTCGAGCACCGGGGCTTGCGGGTCCGCCTGCAAAAATTCGACCCCTACATCAACGTCGACCCCGGCACGATGAGCCCCTACCAGCACGGTGAGGTCTACGTGCTCGACGACGGCTCGGAGACCGACCTCGACCTTGGTCACTATGAGCGCTTCACCCAGGCGCCCCTCACCCGCGACTGCAATTACACCACCGGCAAGATCTATCTCTCGGTCATCCAAAAGGAACGCGAGGGGCGGTTTTACGAGGGCAAGACCGTCCAGGTCATCCCCCACGTCACCGACGAGATCAAGGCCGCCATCCACCGCCTGGCGACCGACGACGTCGACGTCGTGATCACCGAGATCGGCGGCACCGTCGGCGACATCGAGGGGCTGCCGTTCCTCGAGGCCATCCGCCAGTTCGCCCTCGACGTCGGCCGCGAAAACTGCGTTTACATCCACCTGACGCTGGTCCCCTACCTGAAGGCCGCCGGCGAGCTCAAGACCAAGCCCACCCAGCACTCCGTCGGGATGCTCCGGCAAATCGGCATCCAGCCAGACATTCTCATCTGCCGCTCCGAGCATCCCATCGCGCCGGAAGATAAAGATAAAATAGCCCTTTTCTGCAACGTCGAGCGCAAGGCCGTCATCGAGGAGCGCGACAAGCAGTTCAGCATCTACGAAGTCCCCCTGAGCCTCGTCAACCACGGCCTGGACGAGATCCTGGTCAAGCGGCTCAAGCTCAAGGCCGGGCCCCTCGACCTTTCCGACTGGCGCGCGATGGTCGAGCGGATCATCCACCCCAAGCACGAGGCCCGAATCGCCGTTGTTGGTAAATATATGAAACATCGTGACTCGTACAAATCCGTTTACGAGTCACTGGATCACGCGGGGATCGCCAACCAGGCGCGGGTCTTGTGCGTGCGGGTCGAGGCCGAGGAGGTCGACGCCCGGGGCGCGGAGGCGATCTTGTCGGGGGTCGACGGCATCCTGGTGCCGGGCGGGTTCGGGATGCGGGGCATCGAGGGCAAGATCGAGGCGATCCGCTACGCCCGGCTCCGCGGCATCCCCTTTTTCGGCATTTGCCTGGGCATGCAGTGCGCGGTCGTCGAGTTCGCCCGCGACGTCCTTCACCTCGCCGACGCCAACAGCACCGAATTCGACCCCTCCGCCGCCCATCCCGTGATCTGCTTGATGGAAGAGCAGCAGCTCGTCCGCGAGCGCGGGGGCACGATGCGGCTGGGCTCTTGGCCCTGCGCGCTGGCGCCGGAATCGCTCTCGGCGCGCGCCTACGGCGCCCAGCTCGTCCACGAGCGCCATCGCCATCGCTACGAGCTCAACAACGGCTATCGCCCCGCCTTCGAGCAGCACGGGCTCATCGCCGCCGGCTCGAGCCCCGACGGCTCGATCGTCGAGATCATGGAGCTCAGGGGCCATCCCTGGTTCGTGGCCGTCCAGTTTCACCCCGAGTTCAAGTCCAAGCCGACCCAGGCCCACCCCCTGTTTCGTGATTTCGTGGCCGCCGCGCTCGAGCGCAGGGAGGCCGTTCGCCTGGGTTCCGAGCGTGACAAACGATAGCCAGGGCAAGATCGTGCTACCGCCGGGCGAGAGGGCGAATCCATGCGTACCACGGCTCGTGATTATCGCGATGGGCGACTGATCGAGATCGAGACGGCCGGCGGCCTGATCGCGCGGATCGAGCCGGCCGTTCGTCAGCCCGATCCCGCCCCCGACGATCCCTGGGTCGCCCCCGCGTTCTGGGACATCCAGATGAACGGCCGGTGGGGCGTGTCGTTTTCGAGCCCCGACCTGACGGTCGACGATGTGTGCGAGATCATCCACGCCCAGCGCTCGCTGGGGACGGCCCGCGTATGCCCGACGTTGATCACGGCGCAGGCCGATCATCTGCGGCACGGGCTGGCGACGATCGACGCCGCCTGCCGGTCCGACGCCGAGGTCGCCCGCCGGGTGGTGTGCGTGCATCTCGAGGGCCCCTTCATCTCGCCACTCGACGGATACCGGGGCGCGCACCCTCTTGACGCCGTCCGCGACCCCGACTGGGAGCTGTTTCTCTCGCTTCAGAAAGCCTCTGGGGGCCGGATCGGTCTCGTCACGCTGGCTCCCGAGCGGCCCGGCGCGATCGACTTCATTGGCCGGGCCGTGTCCTCGGGGGTTGTGGTCGCCCTGGGTCACACGGCGGCCGAGCCCGCGGTGTTTCACGAAGCCGCCCTTGCCGGTGCCGCGCTCAGCACGCACCTGGGGAATGGGATCGCCGCCGAGCTCCCGCGGCATCCCAACCCGATCTGGGAGCAAGCCTCGATCGACGCCTTGTCGGCCTCGTTCATCGCCGACGCCCGGCACCTGGATCTCTCGACCCTGCGCGTGCTGGCGCGGGTCAAGGGCCCCGACCGCGTGATCCTGGTCAGCGACGCGAGCCCCCTTGCCGGTCTGCCGCCCGGCCGGCATGGGCCGTGGGAGATCCTCGAGACAGGCGCGATCGTGGTGGCCGGCACCAGCTATCTGGCCGGCTCGGGCGACCCGCTCGAAACCGGCGTGCGGAACTTGATCCGAGCGACCGGCTGGCCGCTCGAGCTCGTCCTCGACGCCGCGACCGCCAACCCCGCCCGCCTGCTCGGCCGCCCTGAACCCCGGCTCGAACCCGGCCAGCCCGACGAGCTCGTCTTCTTCAAAGCCAGCTCCGACGAGCCATTCGCCCTGGTCGATCGGGCCGGCCTGGCGAAATAGCAAGTGTCACAAGGCGCCGCCACTCTCAGCCGCTCGGTCCTCGATTGCTCAGGTCATGTCTTGACCGTCCTGTAAGTGTAAGAATTGTTTAGCCTGATTCTCAACAAGTGTACACGCGCGATCGCTGATTTCCGAGGGTGAAAAAGATGGCCAAGCACACGGCCCGGGAGATCGCCGACTACTTCCTCGCCTCGGTCGATCCCGATTCGGGCGACAACCTCTCGAACCTGAAGCTCCAGAAGTTGGTTTACTACGCGCAGGCTTTTCATCTTGCCATCAACGATGGAGAGCCCTTGTTCGACGACACGATCGAGGCTTGGGCGAATGGCCCCGTCGTCCCCTCGCTGTTCCACGAATTCAAGGCTCATGAGTCCGGTGCGATCCCTCGGCCCGAGTCCGTCGACCTTTCGCGCTTCGACGCCGAGACGCGCGAGATTCTCGATGAGGTTTGGAACGTCTACGGTCAGTTTTCGGCGTGGAGGCTGCGCGACATGACCAACGAGGAGCCCCCCTGGCGGGAAGCCCGCCCGAGTCGGCCGATCTCCCAGGAGAGCCTGCGAAACTATTTCCGGACCCTGGTTATCGATGTCCCGGCATAAAAAGAGAATTCGCCCGTTGCGACAACCCATCTCAGGCGAAAAGATCGCGACTCGCTTATCGATTTCATCGACGAATGATGAGCGCCCGATCTTTAATCTCGAGCATCTCGGCGGCGACTATTGTCACTCGAAATGCAACCGCGAACAGAAAGCCGCGTTCGCCGACACCTTGCACAGGTTAAGCAAGTTGACCTGGAGCGAGATTCAATGCGCGCCGAAACACGGAAGCGGAACCGAGATCATTTCTCGAGTCGCTCTTGGGGCCCGAGAATATCCACCCGAAGTCTCCCAGGACGTCAGATTGATCGCGTTTAGGTTCTTTGGCAAGGCGCCGATGGTGGGTTATCGAATGGGACGGGTGTTCACAATCTTGTTTCTCGACCGGGACTTCACGCGCTACGACCACGGCTGAGCATTCCCTGCTCGCTCGTCTCCAGCGCCCATCGGCCGGATCGAAAAAAAAGGGCGAGCGAACCCATTTGATCCGCTCGCCCTGATCGGTCATCGGATTGCCGTTTTGGCGATCAGGCCCCGGCGGCGGGATCCTTGCCGTCGACCCAGTCGCCCTCGAGCTTCTGGTAGTCGTAAGCGCCCAGGAGCGAGCCCTCGGTTCCGGCCTTCCAGCCGATGACCTGGTTGGGCTTGCCGCGGTCGTGGCTGCGCTTTTCCCATTGGGCGGCCCAGGTGCGGTCGGCCTCGGTGACCTCGCCGGTGTCCTTGTTCATATAATAGGCCTTGCCCTCGCGATACGACTGCACGCCCAGGTTGACGGTCGCGATGGCGGCGTAGCCCAGGTCGGCCGGGCAGAGGGTCTCGGGGTTGCGCGAGTGGACGCACTCGAGGAAGTGCTCCCAGAGGGCGCGGGTGTCTTCGCCCGGCTGCTTGGGCTTGAACTCGTCGCCGCCAGCGCCCAGGTTGCCCGTCGGCGGCGCGGGACGCCCCTCAAGCTTTTGCGGGATCACGCGGAAGCTCGCGCTGCCGTCTTCGGGCCGGCCCTCGAACATCATCGTGCCGGTGTGGCCGCGAATGACCTCGGGGAGCTGGACGTCGTTGCACATCGTCGCCGAGATGAGCACCTGGCAGCCTTCGTCATAGTCGGCGACCACGGTGGCCATGTCGGGTACGTCGCGGCCGTCGTATTCCATGTAGAGGCCGCCCGCGCCCACGACCCGCCGGGGCAACCGCACGCCCATCGTCAGGATCAGGTGCGTGAGCTGGTGCACGAACAGGTCGGTGTACATGCCGCCGCCGAAATCCCAGTAGCAGCGCCACTGGCCGTACTTGGCGCGGTTGAACGGCATCTCGGGGGCGAGGCCGAACTCGGTGCCCAGGAACATCTTCCAGTCGATGGTGCTGGGGTTCATGTCCTTGGTCAGGGCGTAATAGCGCCACTGGCCGTTGGGGCTGTTGCGGTAATAGCTCGTTTGCCCCTGCATGACGTGGCCGATCTTGCCCTGGGTGATCATCTCGTTGGCCATCCGCCAGCGAGGGTCGGCGGTTGATTGCACGCCGACGGTGAAGACCTGCTTGGTCTTCTTGACGGTCTCGGCGACCTTCCGGGCCTCGTCGATGGTATGGGTCATCGGCTTTTCGCAGTAGACGTCCTTGCCCGCTTCCATGGCGTCGATGGACATCTTGGCGTGCCAGTGGTCGGGGGTGGCGATCAGGACGGCGTCGACGTCCTTGCACTCGAGGATCTTGCGATAGTCCTTGGTGATGCGGTCCTTGTCCTTGCCCTCGGGATCGAGCCCGCAGCGCTTGGCCGAATAATAGAGCCCGCGCTTGACGGTGTCGTTGCCGTCCCACACGTCGCAGAGGCCGATCAGGTCGATCGGGCGCTGTTCGCGCTTCATGCGGAGCAAGATGCGCAGGTGCTCCTGGGCTCGGCCGCCGGGGCCCAGGATGGCGATGTTGACCTTTTCATTGGCGCCCTTGACGCCCCCCACGAAGGGGTGGGCATAGGCACTCGTGGCCGCCGCGGCCCCGACGGCCGCGCCGGCCGTCTCCAGGAAACCCCGACGATTGAGCTTGCGATTGTCTCGCATGAAGAAAAGCCTCCAAAAGGCGGGTCGATGCGTGTTCTAGACGATCCCAGTCGGGCGATTCCCGCGCGGACGGGAGGGGTGAGGTAGGCCAAACGCCAAACCGCGAGCGGCGAAAACCCGTTCGGACTCGATCGGGCGACGCCGTCCCACGAGGGACAACCCTGGTCACGATACCCGCCCCCGCGCGGCAGGGTCAAGCAACCGCCGAAAAAGTTCCCCAGCGACTGGCCGGCCCGCCGGCAGAGGCGGTATCATCGGCCCAGACTCGGCCCCCACTCGGCCCGACGGCCCAGATTGTGCTAGGATCTCAGTTGAGATTCGAGCGGCGGGATTTCCACCCGAAGCTGGGCGACAGTCGTCAGACCGCGCTGGTTCTCGACGATTGTCTGGCGTGTGTTCATCAAACGAATCACCCGCCGGATTTCAGTGAAAATGCACGGACCGCGGATTTTTCTTGGAACAGACGCGGACCCTCGAACGTTACGATGAGAGCGGGCGAAGTCGACCTTCGCGACAATGGAGGGGCGGCTGATGCGCGGCGGTCGGTCGGTTCATAGGTTCCACCAGGGGGCTGAGTCGAATTCCATGCCGCGGACGATCGAGTGCACGCAATGCCATGCGGTTTTGAACCTGCCGGTGTCCATCACCGCCGGCAAGAAGCTCAAGTGTCCGCGCTGTGGTCTGAAGTTCCGGGTGACCGACCGAGACGCCAGCTCGGAATCGACGGCCCCAGGGGTCGCCGACGCGGCCGCTTCGTCCACCTTTGAGCTCGACAAGCGTCGTCGCGACCTGGACGACCTGCCGATGCCCCTGTCGGACGGCGATCTGCGCGAGACCTTCAACCTGCCGCTCATGTCGAGCCGGGATCTCGAGACCAGTCAGATGGCGTCCTCGGGGCGCGAAACCAGCGACGCGGCCGCCTTGTTCGACGACCCCGTCCCCGCCCACAGGCGCAAGAAAACCGCCGGCGACGCCCGCCGGACCGCCAGGCGCTGCTCGCATTGCGGCGGCCTCGTCCCCCAGGGGATGTCGCTCTGCACGGCGTGCGGCACCGATCAAGAGACCGGCAGGCGGGTCGGTTTCGACGACGACCTCGCGCCGCCACCCCCGCCGCCAGCGCCAGGCCCGCCGCTTCACATCCTCTTCGTCGGCGGCCTCTGCACCGCCGGCGCGGCCACCCTTGCCATCCTCTCCGTCGTGGGCTCGACCCACACCACCTCACAGCTCGAAAAGCTGGGCTGGCTCCTGCTGGCGCTGGTCGGCGTCTTCTCCGTCTACGGCGCCATCGAGCTGATCCGCGGCAAGACCGCCCGGCTGCTCCTCGTCGCCGTCGCCCTGGGCTCGGTCGTCGACGTCATGGCCCTGATCGCCCTGCCGATCATTCAAGCCGCTTTCGACGAGCCCGAACACATCGTCGTGCCCGTCAAGACCAACGACCAGGATCTCGAGGACGTCGCGATCCGCCCGCTTGAAGACCGGATCGACTTCAAGCGAATCACGGCCGGCGTCGCCATGCTCGCCGCCTGCGCAGGCGTCGTCCTTTACGTGTTCTCGCCGCCGGTCAAGAAATACGTCCACGCGCGCGCCGCCACGCGCGTTTATTATGACTGACCGCCGAGCTCGCCGTCCCCCAGCGCTCAGGCGGTGCCGCCATCCAGCGGACTGCGCCAGATCGGGGCGGGCGTGAACAAAACGCGGGCAGCGTCCAGGGCCGTACTGGTCGACGCGGTGAAGCCCGGCGCCTCGGCCGCCTGGTCGACGTCGACATGACCCATGAGCAACCGGACCATCGTCGCCGGCGTCACCGCGAGGCGCCGGCGGCTGAGCTTGTCGGGCTCGACCCGGGCCGACTTGCGGTCGACGTGGATCATGAACCGGGCGTCGCCCTGGCTGACGCCGAGCTCGACCGGCAAGGGAGCGCCTGACTCGCGCGCCCGCCGCGAAAGCTCGGGGAAAATCGCGGTTAAGAACCGGCCCAGGTCGGTGATGTGAGACATCGAGACCGAATTGTCGTGATCGCTTTGATCGACGAGCCGGCCCAGCGGGACGACGGTTTTCTCGATCGCCAGAGGATCGCGAGGGATTGTTGGGCGAATGTTCAACAAGAAAACGTGTGGCCACTTTCGGTGATTACGCACTCGACGCGGATTAGTCTTGAGTCAGATCAGAGCTCCCGAAGGTCACGTCAATGGGCTCGAAGCCAGGTCTCGCGATAGAGAGTGGGGAGACCGACGCGCAGCGGTTGGCTGGTTCAGACCTTACATCACGGAGTCGAATTCGATGCCGCGAACGATCCAATGCATTCAATGCCAGTCCATCTTGAACCTGCCGGCGTCCACCTTGGCTGGCAAGAAGCTGACGTGCCCTTGTTGCGGCCTGAAGTTCAGGTTGAGCGAGCGGGACGCCAGTTCGGAATCAACGGTCCCGGGGATCGCCGACGCGACATCGGCGTCGAACTTTGAGCTCGACAAGCGGCGCCACGACCTGGACGACCTGCCGATGCCCCAATCGGACGGCGATTTGCGCGAGACCCTCGACCTGCCGCTGATGTCGAGCCGGGATCTCGAGACCAGCCAGATGGCGTTCTCGGGGCGCGACGCCGGCGACGCGGCGATCTTGTTCGACAACCCCGTCCCCGCCCACAGGCGTAAGAAAACCGCTGGCGACGCCCGCCAGACGGCCAGGCGCTGTTCGCATTGCGGCGGCTTTGTCCCCCAGGGGATGTCGCTCTGCGCGGCTTGTGGAACCGATCAAGAGACCGGCATGAGAGTCGGTTTCGGCTACGATCTCGATCCCCCACCCGCTCCCCCAGTCCCGGGCCCGCCAATCCACGTCCTCTGCGTCGGAGGCTTCTGCGCCGCAATCGCGAGCGGCCTCCTCATCCACTCGGTCGTGGGCTCCACCCACGCCCCATCCGGGCTCGTGAAACTGGGCTGGATCCTGCTCGGCCTATTCTCCGTCTTCTCCGTCTTCGCTACCACCGAGTTCATCCGCGGCAAGACCACCAGGCTGCTCCTGCTCGCCATCGCCCTGGGTTCGGTCGTCGATGTCGCGGCCATGATCGCATTGCCGAGTATTCAAGCCGATGTCGACGATCCCAGCCGAGGAGACATCGTTCACCTCAACGTCGACGACCCCGATGCCGAGGACGTCGAGATCCGTCCCCTCGAGGAACGGCTCGACATCCGCCGGATCATGTTCGGGGTGGTGTTGCTCGTCGCCTGCGCCGGCACGACGATCTATCTTCTTTCGCCGCCGGCCAAGAAATATGTGCACGCACGCACGTCTTCACGTTTTTATGATTGACGGCCGGGCTCGCTGGGCCGGGCCCGCCCTCAGGCGGTGCCGCTATCCAGCGGACTGCGCCAGACCGGGGCGGGCGTGAACAGGACGCGGGCAGCGTCGAGGGCGGTGCTGGTCGACGCGGTGAAGCCGGGCTCCTCCGCCGCCTGGTCGACGTCGACATGACCCATGAGCAACCGGACCATCGTCGCCGGCGTCACCGCGAGGTGCCGGCGGCTGAGCTTGTCGGGCTCGACCCGGGCCGACTTGCGGTCGATGTGGATCATGTACCGGGCGTCGCCCTGGCTGAGACCGAGCTCGACGGGCAAGGGAGCGCCTGATTCGCGCGCCCGCCGCGAAAGCTCGGGCAGGATGGACGTCAAGAACCGACCGAGGTCGGTGATGTGATACATCGAGACCGTGTTGTCATAGTCGTCTTGATCGATGAGCCGGCCCGGCGGGGCGGCCGCCTTCTCGATCACCGGATGGTCGGGCGGGGCCGAGACGAGAACCTCGGGATACGCTCGTTCGAGGGCCTCGGCCCGGACCCGAGCCAGGAGCGCGAGCAGCGCCTGGGGATGGGCGGGGTTGGAGGCGATCTCGAGCACCCGGTGGTCCTTGATGAAGGCGTAGCCGTGCACTTGCTCGCCCAGACAGGCGACCCAGATCACGTGGGCGTACCTGCGCCCGATCATCCAGCGCCAGTATTCCTCGTCGCGAATCACCGTCCCGGTCGTGTGCTGGTACTGATCCTGATAGAGCCGCATGAGGTCGCCGAGCTCGACTTGCCGCCAGGGTCGGACGTGCCACACGCCCGTTTTCCCCTCGATCACGCCATCGGTGAACTGGGGCAGGTTGCGGCTCATGGTCTTGGCGAACGTGGCCCGGCCGCAGACGCCCCAGCCCAGGGGTCGATAAAACTCGGGCATCCCGGTTGTCAAGACCTGAAGGGGCACGCCGCGTTCCTTGGCCCGGGCGCTCGCCAGCCGCATCAGGTTCTGCGCGAATCCCAGACCCCGAAACTCCGGCAGCGTACCCACCCACATCACCCCGTTCATCGGGATCGTCGTCGAGCCAAACCGGATCGTCCGCTCGGTCAGATGGAGATGGCTCACAACCCGCCCGTCAACCTTGGCGAGCAGCCGCTGATCGGGGCGGTAGACCGGGTCCGACAAAGCGCCCAGGAACGACTCCCGATCCGGCCCCTGGAAGACATGCAGCAGCGTCTGATAAACCGCCTCGTGGTCGACTTCCGCGCCCACGCAGTACTCGACCGACCCGCGCTTGCGCGGCAGCCTTGCACCTATCGGGATCGTCTTGGTCGGGTCTGCCATCGTTAAACCACGCCCCGGTGAGCGCTTGACGCGAGAAACAGTCGAGGAACCCCCTCGAGAAGCCAAACGATCATCATTCATTGTACGGGCTTCCGCCAGTCGAAGCTTCAAAAAGATTGAATCTCTCTCTACAGGACACGCAAAACCGCTACAAAGCCCAGCAATCGCGCCGCAAGCTACTATTCTATCACCCATTACGACCCAAACCTAGGCTCCTGGGAAAAAACCAACAGCCGGCTTCGCCAACCCCGGCATTGAGGATTTGTTCACAAGAAGCTCCCGCAGCCGGGCCGCCGGATGAAGGATGATCGAGAATTCTCGATTGCGGGCGACGCGGTTCGAGTCGACCCGTTCCTGGGCGTCGTCACGAAGCGCCCGTACTCGGTCGCGGTCTGGTCGTACGAACATCTCGAGTGCTTGATTGCATCGGCGAATCGCGGCCCACCGTGCCTTGCGCTCGCGCCTGGTCTCGACCGGTCCAGCGATGGCGGCCTGTTTCGCCTGTACGATATTACGTAGATCGGGTGCAAGATGTTCGCCCAGATGAAGCTCGGGATGGAACGCGAGGTCGCGGGCCTGGCGATCGAGATTGAGAATCAGCTCGGGGCTGGCCGAGTCCTGGGGCAGGCCGGCGAGCCAGACGGTGAGCGAAAGGGTGAGGAACCCGGGCGGCTGGGCGCCCAGGAAGCGCCTCGAGATCACGTCGCCGAGCTCGTCGTATTTCGCCCCCCCGATCCCATGGATGAACAGGTCGGCCACGAAATACCGCATGAACATCGTTGTCGTGAGCGCCCGCGGCCGCACCCGCACGCCCCACGCCGGGAGCTCGCGGAGTCGCTCGACAGCGCAGCACGCGATCGCGTCCTCGGAAAGCGGCAATTCGAGCAAGGTCTCGTCCTCGCCCCCGATCCGCAGCTCGAGCACGCGACCTTTTTGCCGCGCGAACAGCGGCTTGCGCCGAGGCTGCTCGCGCCTCCAGACCCAGAAAGGCGCTTCGAGCCAGCCGTCGGACGCGGCCAGAAGCGCGGCCACGGGGTGGTTCTTGCTGCGAATCCCATGCACCCGGCGATATTCGTCGAGCGCTTGATTGTGCACTTGCACGTAGTGGGGCAGCCGCGCCAGAAGATGCGCCGCGAACCATAAAAAGGCCGTCGATTCCGCCAGGCTCGAAAGCGGCGTCTCAAGATTCGCCACTCCCCAGGACTGCTCCGTCTCGCGGCGGGCCAGGGCGAATCGCTCGCCCAGGCGGTCGACCTCGGGACGCGACCCGACTCGCGGCCAGAATTCGTCGAGCAGCCAGTCGGGCGCCAGAGGTCCGACCACCCCCCGGAGCCGCGCGGGAAACGAACCCAGCCACTCCCGGTCGGTGATCCGCCAGTCCTCGTAGGGGCTCTCGCCGGCCACGCGGTCGAACTCCACTCGTTCCAGCCGCAACCGCCCGCCGACGGGTCGTGGAGCGAGAATCGCCGACGATTTGGGCACGTCGTTATCCACGATCAGATTCAGCGACCAGCCCCCCCACGCCTGGGCCAGCGACCAGGCGGCGAAATTCTTGATCCAGACGCCGGGATGGAACAGCTCCGGCTGGTGCCCGGTGGCGATCAAGGGGCGATCGGCGATCGTTGCCTCGTCGAGCGCGGGCGCTGCCAGACCGAAGCGTTCGAGATAAGCCCGGCTGATCGCCGCGGCGTCGCGCCGGGCCGTCGCGCGCACGGCGGTCGCCGACCGCCCCTGCACGTCGTGATCCCACGACGACAGAAACGCGCGGTTCGCCCGCAAGAGATCGGGGAGCTGGCCGGCCGCGGGCTCGGCCAGCAAGCCGCCGTCGGTCTGGGGCGCGCGCACCCGCGCCGCCGTCATCCCGCGCACCCTTCGGGGATCGCCAGGCCCGCGCTCTCGAGCGCGGCCTCGAAGACGCCCCGGTAGTGGTTGAGCCGATACTCGGCGTCGTCAAGAGCCCCGCCGAAAGCCCGCGATTCGTCGAGATAAATCAGCGGAACCGCGACCTCGACGATCGCGAGCCCGTTCGCGACCGCCTGCACCCAAACCTGCAAGGGCATGGCGTAGCCCAGGTCGGTGATCGCGAATCGCTCGAGCGCTTGCCGGCGATAGGCCTTGAACCCGCAGAAGGCGTCGGTCAAGTTCATACCCAGGCATTCGTTGAGCCAACGCGTCACCGTCACGTTGATTCGCCGCCGCTGTTCAGGAGGTTTCTGGCTGGGGTCGAAGACCCGCAAGTAACGGCTTCCCGAGACGAGATCGGCCTCGGCCAGCCGGGCGGCCAGCTCGGGGATCAAGGCGGGCTCGTGCTGGCCGTCGCAATCGAGCGTCACCAGGCCGTCGTACCCGCCCGAGATCGTGGCCTCGAACGCCGTCCGCAGGCTCGCGCCGTAGCCCAGGTTCCGCGGGTGGCGGATCGTCCGGACGCCCGAGACCCCCTCGAGCAACCGCGGCGTGTGATCGGTCGACCCGTCGTCGACGACCAGCACGTCCCCGGAATGCTTGAGCACCTCGCCAAGCACCGCGACGACGGTGGACTCTTCATTATAAACGGGCAGGGCGGTGAGAATTCGCATGGAGTGAAAGAGCCGGAGGGCCTTGGAATCTTGATCGCGGAGCCAAAACGATAGGGACATTCTAGATGCGGGTGGGTGGAAGTCAACGAGCCGGCGCGGGGGCGGCCCTGATCGTTCGTTCCGCCGGCTTTGACGCGCCCCGACCGCGCAAGCACGCGCGCGATCGGCCTGCCCGGATTGCCAGCCCCCTTGACCGTGGCCGCCGCCGGCTTCTAGCATGACTCTCGCAAGCTTTCGCG